>DASZSJ010000035.1:0-1501 GCA_035548675.1 Solirubrobacterales bacterium | reverse complement strand
GGCCGTGGTAAGCGCTGCGAATCGAGGCTCGCCGGAGCTCGATCTGCGCTTCGAAGCGGGAAGCGTCCGCAGTTCGAGCGGTATCGAGAGGGCATGGCGGGTGGGCCTCTGCGGGAATGTCGCGAAGCGGCCGCTGCACTCGTGTTTCTAAGCGCGCCCTTTGGGCGCGCTCTCAAATTGTCGCCAAGCGCATGCTTCGCATGCGCGTGCGACATCAATTCCCCCACAGGACGCCCGACAGCCCCGCGGGGTACCACAGGGTCCACAACCAACCACCCTCAAGCAGTCGCGCTGAACAGCTGCTCGTCCCGCCCCAACGACGCCCGCAGCCGCGTCTTCAGTTCGCCGTGGATCTGGCAGACCCGGCTCTCGGAGACGCCGATCTCGGCGCCGATCTCGCTCAGCGTCGCTTCCCGGGTGTAGAGCATCAGCGCAACCTTGCGCTCGCGCTCGGAGAGGTGCGAGAAGGCGCGCTGGAAGCGTTCGCTGGCGATCGTCCGCGTCGCCATCGCCTCGGGGTCGGTCTGCTCGTCGGCGGAGCGGATCGTCTCGACCACGGCGACGTCGCCTTCCTCTTCGCTGGCGGTGAGGCTGTCGAGCGAGGAGAGGTTGGCGACGGCGAGGTCGCGGATCCGCCCGCGCAGCTCGGCCTCATCCATCTCCAGCGCCGCGGCCAGCTCGCGCTGGCTCGGCTGGCGCCCGGTCGCGGCGACGAAGGACTCGCGGGCGCGGTCGAGGTCGCGCTCCCAGCGCCGCAACGAGCGCGGCGCCCAATCGAGTCGGCGCAGGCTGTCGAGCACCGCGCCCTGGATCCGGGTCCAGACGAACTGCTCCAGCGGCGCGCCCTTGCCGGGGTCGTAGCGGTCGAGCGCGCCGATCAGGCCCTCGATCCCGGTCGAGATCAGGTCGTCGACCTCGCACCAGGCCGGCAGCTCGCGCGCCTTGCGGTAGACGATGTGGCGAACCAGGGGCACGTAGGAGAGGACCAGCCGGTCGCGCAGGGCCGGATCGCCGCTCGCCTTGTAGCGGCGCCAAAGCTCGGCGGTGTCCTCCGTTCGCTCGCTGATCGCCCCCATCTCGCCTGCCTCTCGGTCGTTGTCGCCGGAGGTCTCGGCAGCCGCGGGCTTTCGCTCAATCGCCGGATTGAGGTATTTGCGTGGTTCTGGCGTCGGACGTGCGTCCAAAAACTGCATCCCCAGAATCTGCGGTCGATCAGCGGGGCGATGGCATCGCCGACCGCCCAGCCCGCACCGCCCGGGGGCTACCACCAGCGCTACCGGGCTCGCCGCGACGCGATCGAGGCAGGGCTCGCCGTCGCCGCCCGCACCACCCCGCGCGAGTTGCCGGCGCTCTACGCCGGGATCGCGACGGAGGCGCTCGCCGGGCTCGCCGAGGACCCCAGCGAGCCGCTGCTGCTCAACTACGGCGGCGTCGCCCTCTACGAGCTCGGCTCGCTCGACGCCGCCGAGGAGCTCTTCCGTGCCGCCGCCCAACTCGACCC
>DASZSJ010000034.1:0-27742 GCA_035548675.1 Solirubrobacterales bacterium | reverse complement strand
GGTGGCGCCGCCAGCTGGGGCTGGCGGCTCGGCGGGTTGCGCAGGGGGACGGTGCCGCAGGGGCGCTGCACCGATCCCGCCTGCACGGTGACCTTTTGGGAGTAGGCGAGGCCGCCGGCTTTTACCGTCACCGTGGCGGTGCCGGCGTTGAAAGCGCAGAGCAGGCCGGAGTGGGGGTCGGAGATCGGCTTGTCGTTCTTGCCCAAGAGCACCGACCTGGGGTTGAGCGAGGCAGGATCGACCTTGACGAAGTCGGCGATGTCGGGGTCCGAGGAGGTGAAGGAGTACTCGGGGAAGAGGGCGGTGGCGCAACGGGCCCCCTGGCATTTGGAGGGGATGGGGAGATAGGGATCGGAAGCGAGGGAGGACGCGCTGACGCTGCAGAGTTCGGCCCCCAGCGAAGCCCTGCACCGCATCCCCGCTCGCGGCCGCCGCGCCAGGGCTTCGAAAAGCGCCGGCTTGCTGCGGCGCAACAGGACCCCGTCGGTGGCGTCGAGGGCGAGGTCTTCAATCGAGGGGATCAGCCTGGCGCTGACCGGAGCGATATTCGTCACCGGGTCGCGGTGTTGGGGGTTGGCGTCGATCGAGACCAACAGAAAGCCCGCCGCACCGACGAAGTCCCGCTCGTTCGGCCCGGGAACACCAACCTGGCCGAGGGTGCCGCTGCCGAAGGCGGGGATCGAGCGCCCTCCCGAGGAAAGCTGGAAGGTGCGGTTCTGTTCGGGGAAGTCGAAGAAATAGGCGGAGGCGGAGGCGGGAGGTTGGGTCAGCTCGCAGCCGAGGTCTTCCGGCGGGCTTCCCGTGACCAGGATCTGGGTCGTGGTCGCGGCGTCGGCCGCGGGGCCGATCGGATGTAGATCGGAGGAGGTCACCTGGCCACTGAGGTCGCGGTTGCCGAGCACGATCGCCGGCTCCCCCGCTCCCTGCGCGGAGCCCAGTTGTTCAGCAAGCCAACAGCTCTGCTCTTTGCCAAGCGTCGGCAGGGAGTAGTCGAGGACCACTACCCGCACCGTCCCCTCCGCGCCGCTTGAATCGAAGCTGTAGTAACCGCGCGCCAGATCGCCCGCCCCCACCGGCGAGACCGCCGAGAACGCCGACGCGAACGCGGTCAGGGAGTTGGCGCGATCGCGGTCCGTGGCCGTGGCGGCGGCAAACACCGGCAAGGTCCCCGCCCTGGAGGAGAGACGACGAGCATAGGCCCTCTCCTCGAGGGCAAAGGCCGATGGTCCCAGCTTCTTACCGAGGCGGTTGTCGGCGCCAACGGCTTCGTGCTCGCCAGCGGCTACACCGGGCCCGGTGTAGAGGAACGCCCGCACGCCAGCGATCCCGCCCGCGCGCGCGACCGCGGCTGGTAGCCAGACGTCCGGTCCGATGCCGGTCCCGGCCAGGTCAGCACAGGGCCCCGCGCACTGGGCGTTGCCACCCACGGCCAAAGAAACCTGTCCCGGCGTGGCCGTGATCGGGATGCTGCCGGCGCCGGGAGCGCCGGCATCGGCCGAGTAGCGCATCACCGCCGCGGTCTGGATCGCGCCTTCTTCGAAGGTCGTCAACGCCGCTGTGCCGGTTTCGCCACCGAGCGCCCAGCCCTGGCGGCCGTCGGGGCCGAGCAGGAGGGCGAGCACGGGATCGAGTCGCAGTGGCAGGTCGAAGAATTCCCCCTGGCCTGCGGCGGGCGAAGAGAATGACGGGTAGATCGGCTGCTGCTCGCCGCGCCAGCCAGCGGCCGTCTGCCGCCAGATGACGCCGCCATCCGGAAGCGGATAGGGATCGGTGATCAATGCCGGCTGCCCGGGTGGCGGACGGTTCGTCACCTGGTCTTCATCGCTGACCCCGCCGTTGTCACCCGCCTGTGCGGAGATGACGGCGCGGACCTGCCCGCCTTCTCGGATCGCGGCAACGGCGGCGGGGAACCCCAGTGCCCGACCCGCGACCGGGACCCACGGCGCGCCGGCACCGTCGCGCTCGATCGCCCTGCCCGCGCCCGTCGCGATCACGGCCCCCCCATCCGGCAGGCCGGCTACGCGCTGCGGATAGTCGAATTTTTCAAGCGCCGCGGCAAAGCCCTGATCGACCCTCCAGCCAGAGCCGTCATTGACCAGCAGCCCTCCGGTGTAGCCGCCCACCGAGCAGCAACCGTTGGCGAAGGGCATCCTCCAAACTGCCAGCGCTTCGTCGCCGGCAAAGGCAATCGAGGTGATGTTGGCTTCGGGATCGACCCCGGCGGGCAGCGGTTCCTGTGTCCACTGGCGCCCATAGCCCAGGAGGAGACCCTGCTGGCCGACGGCGTAGCCGCGTTCCGGATCAGTGGGGTCAAAGGCAACCCCGGTGAAGTTGCCGCGAATCAAGTTCGGGGGCTTGGCGGGATCTGGTTCCCAAAGCCCGGTCGCGGCCCGCCACAGCCACATCGCGCCTCGATCGCCGACCGCATGGGCGCGGCCCGCTTCCGGCCAGGCAACGCCCCGCAGCCGTGGAGTCGCCCGCGTGCCTGCCGCATCGAGCAGCGGTTCTGCAGCCCAGCCCTGGCCGGGCAGGTAGCGCGCAACCTCACCGTTGTCACCGACCCCGAGCGCCTCTGAAGAGAGCGCCCCAACCGGCGCTCCGGGCTGCGGGGCGACCGCGGTCAGCGGACGGCGGAACGGCACCGGCCAGGAGAGCAAGCGGCTGGGCTCCGGGTTGCGAGTGAGGTGCACGGGGCCTTTGGCCGAACCGAGCCAGCCTTCCTCGGGAGCGCTGAGCGCGGCACCGCGATTGGTGCCCGTGTCCCCGCCCACGGTCGCAACCCGCGCGAATTCGTCGCCTTCGAGCACGAGCATCGCGCCCTGGCCGACGCCGGTGATCGTGCGCCGGCCGAACTCGCCGGCACCGGGCCAGGCGAAGCTGCGACCTTCTCCCGCCGGAAGATCGGAGCCGAGCGAGAAAGTGCATAGCCCCCCGGCCGTTTCCGAGGCGTCGGCGGGCACGTCGCACCAAGCGCCGGTGACCGCCCCGACTCCGCGGTTGTAGTAGATGGTGGCATCCACTTTTTCGACCCTGGCCAGGGCGGGCGCCCTCAGCGTCACCGTGGCATCGACCCAGACGCCGTCCGCGGTGACGGTGAGTGGCTGTGCATTGGCACGGGGCGCGACTTCCACACCGGCGATCGGTTTGGCGGCGGCGAAGGGAGACCCCTCGAGCGAATGCTGGCGCCATTGCCCGCCTTCGCGCTTGAAGAGCACGAGCCCATCGACGGCTGGCGCGCTCTTCCTGACCAGCAGCCAGGCGTTTTCCGGCCCGTCCGCATCGATCGCCAACACCTTGAAGCCACTGCCGTTGACCGGGCCCTGGGCACACGTGGCCGGGGTTTCGTCGAGGCAGATGTCCTCGCGTGTCCAGGCGGCGCCGTCGAAGTGCAGGACGCCGGTCTGGACCCGGGCTTTCTTGTCCGCATCCTGGCCGCTGACCGTCGGCACCACAAAGGCACCGACCACACCGTCCCCCGCTTCCACCGGCGCGATGAGCTGCGCTCCCAGGCCCTGCCCGTAGAGGGACTCGCCCGGGAGCAGCAGGCCCGGGTCCGGCGGCGGTGGCACCCGAAACGGATCGCCGGGATCGCGCACGACGAGTGTTTTCGCACCGCTTTGCTCGCCGGCCAGAACGGCGATCCCTCCGGCCGCGGTCGCCCGTCCCGCCAGCGTTCCGGCAGCGAGGCTAACCGGGTTCCCCGCCCCGTCCACAGGGGGAGGTATTTCCTCCCAGTCGGCGCCGTCGGTGTAGCGGATGATCGTCGAGCCAACCCGACCCCAAACCTCTCCCGGCGCCTCCCCCGGCGAAGCGCCGAAGAAGGTCGCCGCCGGCGCCCCAGCCTGCAGCTGGGCGACAACGCCGGGGCTTGTGGAGGCGCCGCCTCCGAGCGCTGCGGCGGCGGGCGTGACGCTGCCTTGGCCACCCGCCGGCACGGGTGGCTCTGCCGCCGGTGGAACGCCGAGGGCAAACGAGGAGGACAGGCCCTGGTGAAGCGCCCGCGCCTGCAGGGCGAGGCCCGTCGGCCAGCGCTTGGGGTCGAGGCGCAGGCGCAGGGTGCGCCGCCCTCTCTCCATCAGATAGGGCCGTGTGCGCGCGACCACGCGCGCGCGGCGCTTGGCGATCAGGCGCACACGAGCCCGCGCGCGCAAGGTGAAGCTGAGCTGGAGGACCGTGCCGTGGATCATCTTCCGCCGCAACCTGACCACCAAGGCGCGCGCCTTCCGGCGAGTCGGTCTTTCCCCCTTGCCGGCGGTCGGGAATTCTTCCGGCGGCAGGTAGGCGCCGGAGTCGTCGGCGGGGAGCTCGATCGGGGGTAGCGGCGGGACGCTGTTGTCGGGGGGCCGGTAAGCGATCAGGGTGTGCATCGCCGGATCGGTGTCGCGGGCGAGCTTGGGGCCGAGGTGGAACAGCCAGCCGCGCTCCGTCGCCATCCAGCACTGCCCGGCCGCGGGGCAGGTGGTCGGGCCCGCCGATCCCTTGCGCGCGATTCCTTCAGTTGGCTCCGGGAGTTGGACTTCGCCGTCGACCGTGCCGTCCGCGTGGACCCGGGCCAAGCGGGCAAGCGAAGGTCCTTCCGGATCGCCGCTGCGCCGGAACGCCGCCCAGGAGTAGTCGCTGCCGGGCTCGGCAGCGAAGCTGCTGACCTGGTCCCCCGGCTGGAAGACGCCGCTGAGCGGCACCTGGGTGATTTCGCCGTCCTGCAAATGAACGAGGGTCGCGGTCGCGACCCTGCCCGGGTTCGCGCCGGCCAGAGCCCAGAGCCTTTCTCCGTCGGCCGCGAAGCGGAAGGGGCCGAGAGCCCACGGCTCTTTCGATCCAAAGGCAAGCGGCTGAGCGGGAAAGAGGCGGACGAACGGCGTCGTGCTGCCGGGGTCGATCCGGTGCAGGAACGACGGCTCCGGTTCCTCCGCGGGGATCTCGCCGTCGTCTTCCGCGGCCTGAACGCTCTCGTAGAACTGGCCGCCCTGGGAGACCAGGCCGGCAACCGCGCGAGGGGGGTCTTCCAAGCCCTGCGCTTCGCTCAGGGATGGGATCGCCCGCAGGGACTGGCCGTCCCAGTGGAGGTGGAACGCCCCGGCGTTGATCGTCCCCGGCAGCCGTTCGCCGGCGAACCAGCAGTCGTTGGGACCCGAGCAGGCGGCGGCCTTCATCTGCAGGTAGGAACCGGGCTGGCCCAGCGGCTCGGCATACGACGCGACTACCTGCCCGTCCCTGAAGTGACAGAGCGACCGGTTGGGCGCGCGGGCGATTGTTTCCTGCCCAAGCCGCTGGTCCGAGACCGTCCAGAACTCATCCGGGCCGGCCCAGGCGATCCTTCCCTGAGTCCCTCCGCAGACAGTCGAGTAGAGGCGCCAGTCGACACCGTCGTAGGCGTAGAGGCCCGCCGGCATCGCGTCGTTGCCCGCTGTGATCAGCAGGCAGCGATTGGCCCGCCAGCACTCGATGTCACCAACCGGGCCGACCGGCGCGGGCACGCCGATCGCGGCCGCCAACGGCTGCTCGGAGCGCCATCCCGCCGCGCCCGCGGAGCCCGCGAGCGCCAGCATCGCCGCAAGCGCTAGGAAGAGCGGCGCTGCCCGGCGCATCGGGCCACCCCCTTCCCCTTCCGTTTCGTTCCACTTGCGCTGGCGCTCCCAGCGTGGAAACGGACTTCGAGCTTCCGACGCAGTGGCTTGCGGCGCGCCTGAGTGAAATCGACCCGCAGCGTGGCGAGGAGACCGCCGCGGCGATGGGCAAGCTTGCGCATGCGACGCGCTGGCTTCAGCTTCAAGACCAACAGGCCTTCTCGGCCAGCACGCCGCCGCGCCGCCGCAACCCGCTTGTGGCGGTGGCCGCCGAGCGCGGCCTTCGCCCGCGCCCGCAGCACCCCCGCGCCCGGAACCAGCGCCGCGACGCGCACGCTGCCGTCGTCCTCCGAAAAGGCGCTGACCACAAACCTCCGACAGAGCCTCGCCCGTGGGGAGGGCGGCGGCGCGGAGATACTGACTTCACCGGGACCGCCAGAGGAGGCACTTTCGCTGACGACGAAGGCATCGCTCGCCCCGTTGGTATCCCCACCCGCCAGGTTCGAGGCAAGAGAGGCAAAGGCGAGGGTGCCCCCGGTGCCGTTGAACGACGGCGAGGAGCTCCCCTGGCCACCGGCTTCGCCGCCGCCTCGATCCGAGGGGCCGACCCCCCCGACTTCGTGCGTGACGCGCTCCAGGGTCTCGCCGTCGAGGTCGATTCGGTAGAGCTCGGTCAAGCCCAGCGACGGGGGCGCAGCGCCAATCAGGCTGGGTGGCGCCAAGGGGAACTGCTGGCGCGCGGTGGCAAAGGCGATTCTCCGCCCGTTCGGCGAGATCGCGATGTCGAAGATCAGGCCGACGTTCGGGACGTTGATCGCGTCGGTTACGCCGGAGCACGGGTCGAAGATCGGCACCTCGCGCGTCAGGGGGCGCAGCGCCTGGCGACGACTCAAGCCGTCGCGCATGTCAACGACGAAGACGTTCGAGAAACCGTTGGGCTCGCCAATCA
This sequence comes from Solirubrobacterales bacterium, assembly GCA_035548675.1. Lineage (GTDB taxonomy): Bacteria > Actinomycetota > Thermoleophilia > Solirubrobacterales > 70-9 > VRUE01. The sequence goes on along the minus strand of DASZSJ010000034.1, from coordinate 21,226 downwards.
TGGCCACGGTGCGCCCGTCGGCGCTGAGCTGCGGAGTGCCGTTCACCGTGAGGTTCGAGTTGAGCCAGCCGGCAGCCGAGGCGCAGTCTCCGATGAGCTGGGCAAGCATCGGGAACGGGCCCCGGCAGCTCGGGTCGGCAAGGGTGCCGTCGGGGGGACAGCCGGGCGCAAGGGGGTCGCCCCCGCCGACGACTCGCCGGGTGGGCGCCGCCGGCCCATCGGCGACCCGTCGCCAGAGCGGCTCGGTATATGGCTGGGAGGCGACCGCCTCCGGCTCGTCAGCCAAGACCGGTACCTGCGCGGAGAGGTGGGTACCAAGCCAGGCGACCGTCGTCCCATCGGCGCTCAGCGCCGCGCCCGGGCGCGGGCGCGGCGTGCCGGTCGCCTGCGCCGCGCCGCCGGCGACTGGCTGAGCCGGCACGGTCATCTGCCCACTCGCGGCGTCGCGCACGGCGCTGACCAGAATCGTCCTCTGGCTGTCGAGATCGCGCAGGAGCACCTGGCCGGCGGGAGTGCCACCGGAGGCCCCGAGCAGGTTCGAAGCGCTGAGGGTGACCAAGGCGACCCTGCGCCCGTCGGCGCTGAGCGCGACACGGCCGCTGGCGCTCGAGCCTTCATCGCTCGCATAGGCGAGCCCCGTCGCGCTGCCATCGAGCGCCGAGGCGAGCGTGTAGGTAGGCGGCGAGGACGACATGTCGGCGACGTAGACGTCGCCAGAGTTGGCCGCTTGGTCCTCAGCCGGGTCCAGCCTCGCTCTCGTCGTGAAGCTGATGTAGCGCCCGGTAGCCGAGATCGAGGGCGCTTCGGAGTTTGCGCGGGGATCGCTGAGGTAGGCGCTGGCGGCAACCACCTCCTCGACCGCACCGGTGGAGAGGTCCTTTCTGAAGATCCCCTTCAATCCATCGATCGAGCCCCTGAAGGCGAGATAGCGCCCATCGGCGGAGAGCGCCGGAGAGACCGCTTCGTCGGCCTGCTCGAGCGAGCTCTTGGAGACGAGCCGGATCGGTTCGAAGCTCGCTGTCGCCGGCCCGGAAGCAATCAGGAGCAAGGCCAGGGCCAGGGGAACCGCGATGGCGGAGGGCCTCATCGCACGCTCACCTCCAGCCGGCGGGCGAGGCGGTTTCCGGTCCTGTCGCGGGCGCGAATAAGAACCGAGTAGCGCCCTCCTCGATCGTATGCATGGCGGAACTTCGTCCCGCCCCTGGAGCGCACGCCATCGCCGAAGTCGACCCTCGTTGCGCGCCGGCGCAGGCCCGAATCGGAATCGGCGATGCGGATAGCAACGGCGCCCCGCGCCCTCCGCACCCGCACCCGCACCCGGGGGGCCTGCCCATCCACCCGCAGCTTCGTCGGCCGGCTGAGCAGCTGCTGTCCCAGTCGGTCGGTGGCCAGCACCTGCGCCCTGACGACGCCGCTTCCGAGCACCGCCGGCCGTGGTCGAAAGCGGTGGCGGCGCAAGCCGCCGCGGGCCACGCGACCGTCGAGCAGGACGCTGTAGGTAAGCCCGCCAACCGCGCTGCGCGGCCCTTCCCAGTGCAACCGAGCCCGGCGGGGACGGACCCAACGAGAAGGTCCCTGCAGGATGAGTTTGCTCGGCGCCGCACCGACCCGCTCGCCGACGATCTCGAAGGAGCCCGCCTCGCCCTGACGGAAGCCGATCAGCGCATCGCCACTTTCCAGTCGCCCGATCGCCAGCCCCGACACCGGCCCCGCCTGGACACCCGAGACCAGGCCCGTCTGTGCCGCGCCCGAGCCGAGGACCTGGCGGACGGCGAGGGCGGGACGACCCTGCCGATCGAAAGAGGGCCAGGCTGCAAGGCCACCGCCGCTTGGATCGACCGCCGCGACGGCGTCGCCGCCCGGAGCGACGCGAGGGCCTGGCGGCAGAGGGATGGGAGTGACCTTGCCGTCGTCGCCAACGCCGACCTCGCCGATTCCGCCGGCGGCGGTGAAGGCGAGGTGCAGTGAGCCCTCCCCCCCACCTTCGTCCCCCGCGGCGACGCTTGGCGCGCCAAGCGGCGGCCCAGCGCCGCCGTCGGCGAATTCGGCCCCGGTCAGCTTCCCCGCGGTGAGCGAGAAGCCGGGGGGCAGGGAGTTGAGGAAGAGCCGCGGCCTGCCCAAGGCGCTGCCGGGCCCGCCGCCGACCCGCATCGCGACCCTGACCTGCGCGAGGGCGGTCTCGTCGAGTGAGATCGCATCCGCGTCCTCGGCGATCGGCTTGCCGTCCCAGGTCGCCGGGCTTGCCTCCAACGGGGGACCGGGTGTGGTGCCGAAAATGCGCCGCAGCCAGATCCGCGCCGCGCCGGTCCGATCGGGCTCCTGCCAGGCGACCGCAGCGGAGCCGTCGGCGGAAAGAGCCACCCGCGGCGCGTTGGCCTCGCTTGGCGGACGCATGGAAGCGGCCGGGTTGCGGTTGACCGGAGCAATCCGTGACCAGCGGTCGCCGCTGAAGCGAGCGAGGCGGACCTCGGCCAGGACATCTCCCGGACGGAGCTGTGGAATCGGATGCGGTACTGGCAGTGAGTAGTCCTCCGTGACGACGCGATAGACGACGATCGCCTTGCCGGGTTCGGTGCCGGCGAGTGAGGGTGTCGCGCCCACCCCGCTGCCGATGTCGGGATCGACCAGCAGCGACGGGCCGAAGCCATTTGACCCGGGGCCGAGCTCGGCGGAGAGGAGGCCACTTTGGAGATGCTCGTGAACGGTCCCCACGGGCGTTACCCAGACCACCAGCAATTGCCCCCCTTCACCGGCCGCGATCCGCACCTGGCTAGCTTCGAAGGACTGATTCCAATCGACCCGCATCGGCGCATCCCAGCTCGTACCGTTGAAGCGCGAGGCAAAGACATGCGGTGCGCCGTCGACCGTTTTCGTGTAAGCCAGACCGCCGGTTCCATCCGGAGCGATTGCGACCCCACCAAACTCGACGATGGACGAGGACGGTCCGTCGATCGTCGTCGGTGGCAGGATCAGTGCAGACGCGGGTGACGCTGCCGCCGCGAGCGCTACGGCGGACACCAGAATGGCCGTCCCTATCGTCCTCGCCTTCACCAAGCGAACGGAGAGCTCAAAGCAAGCCGCGGAGAACTGCGATGCCGCTTGTGCTTCTTGTGCTTGCCGATCTGACGGGCTTTGCGCAGGCACTTCGTCCGGGCTTTCGCGGCCTTCAGCTTGCGGCAGCGGGCGATCGCCGCCTTGCGCCTCTGTGCCGGAGTGGCGCCTTTCTCTGTGGTGCCTTGCCTGGCGCCCCCGGTGCCAGCGTCGCTGCCGCCGCTCGGCTGCTGTTGCTGAGCGCCATCCGTGGAACCGCCCCCTCCCCCGCCACCTGCCGGCGGTGAGTCAGCAGCAGTGGTGAAGGCCTCAGCGGGCGTGCCGACGGCGGAGCCGCCATTGCTGGTCGCCTTGACCCTGTAGAGGTACGCGGTCCCGGGTTTGAGGTTGAAGGCGTTGGCGGAGACCGCTTTAGGGCCCGTTCCGGTGATTTTGGCGGGCGTGCAAGCGGGGGTTGCGACCGGAGAGGAGAAGCCAGGGTCGCTTGCCAGCGCCACTTCGAAGATGCAGCTGCTGCCCTCTACGGCGCCCCTGTTGTCGACCGTGCCGCGCATCGCGACACTGGTCTGGCCGACCCCTCCCTCCGCTTCGTTGTGGGCCGTCGGGGCGGGGATTACGAAGACCGCCTGCACCGACCTGGCTGCGTTCATCGACACCACGCAGTTGCCGCCGGGTTCCGAGTCGCAGGCTCCGGCGGGAGCCCATTCCTTGAACTCGAAGCCGGGGCTGGTGGTGCTCCGGGTCAGGGTCACCTGGGCGCCCTCGACGTATTGGTGTTCACAGCCCGAGCCGCTGCCGCAGTCGATTGTGCCCGGCTCGGCGGCGCTGCCGCCGCTGACCGTGCCGCCCGCGGGGTTGGACTTGGAGACGGTGAGCTTGAACCTGGTCAGGTCGAAGCGCGCGGTCAGCGACCTGCTCTGGTCCATCGTCACCTGGCAGGGGTTGGTGGTCACCGTGCAGCCGCCCGCCGGTGTGCTCCAGCCAGCGAAGAACGAGTGGGTGCCCGGCGTCGGCTTGGCCTCGAGGGTCACCACGGTGTCCGCCGCGAAGGTCTTGCTGCAGGCGGCCGGACAATCGATCCCCTCGGGGTCGCTGACGACTGTGCCCTGTCCGTCGCCGGGATTGGCCCCCACGCTCAATTCTGGGTCGGGCGTCGCCGGGTTAACGGTGATCTGCTTTTCACTTTCCGAGTCGTAGGGGCCGCTCTGCTCGTTGTCGTTGCTGGTCACCTTCAGTCGCACCGTCACCTGCTTGGGAGCGGAGCCGGTGTTCTCGAAGCTCTCGCTGACCTCGTCGCCGTCGCAAGCAGCGGGGTCGCCGTCGCCATCGCAGACGACGACCTCAGGGGAGCCGCTGCCGTCGTCGAACTCCCAGCGGTAGCCAGCGAGCGAGTGGGTCGGCGCGCAGCCGTCCTCCTGGCTGCAGGTCCCCCCTCTGGGGTCTTCGGAGTCGCCGGCGTCGAAGCTGACGGGCACGCCCGAGGGGGTCGTCGTCGCCGAGGGAATGAACCTGGCGAGCGGGGTGGCGCCCCTCACGATCAAGGTCTTGGGCACGACGGACCACGATGCTCTCTCTGCGGATCCAGAATCTTGCACGATGGGACCGGTGGCGAGGACGCTGAAGTCGAGTACATAGGTTCCGGCTTCGAGGAAGCGACGCGAGAACGTCAATGGGGCAGGAGGCGGGGTCGAGGTCTGACTCGACGATTCCGGACCGCTCCATTTCCAAGTCGCATCGGTGGGAACGCGATCGGCGAACTCCGAGTCGCTGGCGTCGAGCGTGACCTGGTCGCCTTTTTCGACCGTGATCGTCGACGAGGAGTCATTGACCTTGAGCTGCAGTGAGGGATTGGGGCAACCGCCTCCCCCGCTGCCGAACTTCAGCACCTGATCGCCAAAGGTCGCTATCGCGGCACCACCCAGCGTGATCCCGTAGTCGAACGCAAACAGCGCACCTGCATCATCGACAGCGAAGGCCGGGCTGCTCCAGGTGATCCTGCAGGTGCCGCCTTCCAGCACGCCGGTCTGCCCGCCACCGTAGAGGATCCTGGTCGAGCCATCGGCGAGCGAGAGTCCCCGCACCCAGACGTTGCCTTCGTTGCCCGTGGTCCCGTTCTTGGCGATGTCCGAGATGTAGAGCACTTCCCCATCGGGAGAGATGGCGAGCTGCGGGCCAAAGCCCCCTGTCGTCACGTGCGTTCCGGTACCCACGCCGGCCTGCTTCAGCAGTGGCCTGCCGTCGCTGCCATCGAGCGAGGCAATGCTGTCCAGCGACGCCGGGAGCTCGTAGACGTCGGCATTGAAATTGGTCGAACCGACGCCGAGGTAGATCTCCTCGCCATCCGGGGAAACAACGCTGCCCAGCGAATTGCGAGTACTGGATCTCGCGGTTATCACCCCGGCGCTATCCGTAAAGCGATCCAGCTCCAAGCCGGCTTGGCCGAACCGGACCAACACGTGGGTCGTGGTGGTGCTTGAGCTCAACCCCGATATGAGAACGTCATGAGTGATGGGATCGATGGCGGGGGGATCGGGCTGCTCGATCGGCTGGGTACTGGGGAACGTCGACGGGAGCGATAGTTCACCCGAAGGAACACCCGCGGCAAACGTCAGTTCGCCACCCTCCGTAGGGGCGGTCGAGTAGACCAGCAACTTGGTGGCGACGTATCGATTCGCATTTGATGAGTCCAGGCCTTTGGTCGCCTGCAGCAGGTAGACACGACCAAGCGTGTGGTCCACGGCAATGCCGTAGACGTTCGTGTTGGCGTTGAGCCGTGGGAACGTCGTGGAGCCGAGCGGGGTTCCTGCCTGGTCGAACTTCTGCAGGCGGAAGACCGTGCGTGTGGCGTTCTTGAAATCCAGCACGTAGACGCTGTCGTCGACCGGATCGAGGCCAAAGGCGGACGCCTGGTAGAACTGATCGGCCGGCCGGCCTTCCTGGATCGGACTGCTGGGCGGCGTGCCCCAACTGTCCAGTTGGCCAAAGACGTCCGCCCTGGCGAAACCGGCGCCGCCCACCATGGCCAAGAGCGCAATGGCCAGTACGGCACAGAGTGCCGTTGCGCGCTGCGCGCCGTTCAATCCCTGCCTCAACGTCCAAGTCCTCATGGATCTCCCTCGTCTTGCCAGCATGGTCGGGGGCAATGCTGTCGAGAGGGAATGCCGAGCTTGTAAACATTGTGAGAACTCTGCGTTCTCAAAAAGGAAAGGGACCGGGGCGTGTCGCAATCGATCCGCCCCGGTCCCAATCAAGCTCGGCCCGATACCAGCCGGGCGCTCGCTTTACCTATTTGATTTTTTCAATCGCTTCTTTGGCCTTTGTCGCAACCGCTGCCGGCAGCGGGCTGTACCAAGACATCGCGACTTCTGCCTGGCCCTGACTGATGATGTGTAAGAGGTACTGCTCAACCGTTGCTTTAACGCCCGGGCTGAAGATTTCACTCTCTTCAACAGCCGCTAAAGCAAACGTCAGGGTGCAGAGCGGGTACTTTTCCTGTTCGACCGAGTCGTTTGCTCCATACACCTCCGACCAGTCCTGGTTAATGGTTCCAACGGGCAGGTTGCTGTAGTTGACTTCTACGCAGTTGGAGCTTTCAGGTAATTCCGGGTCAACTGGGGACGCGAACGTCGCTTCGTTGCCCTCTTCTAAGGGGTCAACCCCTAAACCATTGTTCTGCAGCTGTGCGACTAATGAACCGCCGTTCATGGCATCGGCAAGCGCCGCATAACCAATGCGACCTTCGGTCGCCATCGAGGCGGCGTTCACCGCAGCGACGACACCGCTTCCGCCTTTTGCCTTGACCAGCGCTGATTTGCTGATCGCGGCTTTTTCTTCAGGCGTTGCGCAGAATTTTTCCTCCGGCCAAAGGAGGTTCGGATTGTTTTCTCCTTTGGTCGTGTCGTTGGTCTGCAGGGCTTTCCACGTCATCGTCGCTTCCGGCGTGCAGGGAACTAATGCGCCTTCAGCGATTAAGTTCAGGTAGTTCTTGAACTGGTACGTGGTACCCGAGCCATCGCTGCGGACCACCCTGACGATCGGCTTGTTGCATTCGCCTTCGGCAAAGTGGAGTTCATCCCAATCAATGAGCGTTCCCGTCCAAATTGATAGGAGCTCATGATTGGTGATCTTGTCTCCGGACAGCGTGCATCCTGTCGGGGGTAAGATCGGTATCGCGATCGCCGTCTGGGCGACCGGGACCACAACGATGTCCCCCGCCTTGCCCGTGGCATTGTTGAGCGAGGTGTTGACGTTCGTAATCTGACCCGCGTTGGGCGCGTCATCGGTCGAGACGAAGTGATCGCCCGTTTTGAAGGTCGCAGCGTCGTCCGCTCCCCATGCATGGAGGCCCGCCCCGCTACCACTCGGTTCATAGGTCACTTCGGCGGTGCCGCCTTCGGCTTCGCATAAGGCGCGGAAGCCGGTGGAGCCGTTTTGGCCGGTCCAGATTTCCTGGGCTACTTTCTGCAGCGAGGCCCCCTCGCCGTGGATGTTCGTGGTGATGCCCGCACCGCATGCCGCGGAGGCGGTCCCCACATTGACGCCGCCGACGCCGAAGGCGGCGACTATGGCACCGACCAGGAACGCGGCGCGAAGGCCGGCCCTGCCCGGTTTCCCGAAACCAAACATTGGTTTCCTCCTTGTATTGACTGGTCCCCGCGGCCGATCCGCGGGGTTCGGGCAGCGATGCTCCCGACTCCTCCCATACCGAATGTGAACAGATCGATAACTTAGGGATAATTGAGTGAAAACGAAATGGTCAGGATTTGGTTCACAAGAAGGCAATCCGGCGCCGATTTGGAGCTCCTAAGCTGACGCAATGCAGCAGGAGTCGACGCTCGGAAGAACGCTTTGGATCGCGATTCTCGTGCTGCTCGTCTGCTACGTCGCGGCTGATTTCGCCCGCTCGCCCTTCTTTGCCCAGCGCGGCGCGGCGGCGGTGCAAGCGCCCCAGCTGACGCTCTGGATCACCGGCCCGGAGGCGGGGGGCGAAGCGGAGATCGTTGCCCGCCAAGCCGCGGCTGGGTTCGAGCTCAGCGGCCACAGCACCGTGGTCAAGCGCCTTGACGGTGGTTCCTCGCACGCCGTCGCCGAATTCCTCTCGCAGCCGCGGCGGCGGCGCAGCGCCGACCTCCTGGTCCTGACCAACTCCACCCTCGCCGACCTCGCCCACGACCGTCTCGACCACCTCGTCCCGGGTGCAGCTGAGCAGGCCGTCCTGGCGCAGGCGCTGCTGCGCCGCTCGACGCCGATCCGGGCACTGACCGCCGACCGTCTCGTCGTCGCCGTCAATCCTCAAGCTCAGATTGACGGTACGACTGACCTGCTCGAAGCGATGCGCAGCGCTCCCTGGGACCGCCTCTTCGCGATCGCCGACGACAGCTGGTCGCGCGTGCAGTTGGCCGCCCTGGTCGAGCGTGCCGGCGTCGACGGCGAGGCCCGCTTCCGCATCTTCGGCTCCGGCGAGGAGGCGGGGCGGGCGGTCGGCGAGGGAACCGCCGAGACGGCCCTGATCACCCGCGGCGCTCTGCTCGCGGGAGCTAACCTCCGCCGGCTGGCCTGGCCCGTCGCAGGGCGGGTACCGCGCACGTGGGTCGCGCTCGTCGCCCTCCCGGGACTGCCGGCGGCGCGGGCGGCAAAGCTGCGACGGATCGTCGACCAGTTGCTCGCGGACCGGAGCTGGCGCGTGCAGCAGCGTCGCGCCGGTCGCGAGCCGTTCGGCGCGGCAAGCGGCTCGCTACCCGCGCTGCTCCTCTCCGGCGCCACCCGAGCCGCGAGGCTGGAGCGACTGGCGGATCGAGTCGAGCGCCACTGAGCTTCCCGACTCGGTTTACGAGTTATCAATCTGTTTACACGCAGGCCGTGTCCAGCGACGAAGGTGGGGCGCCCCAGGTGCCTGACCCGTGTGATCAAGGAGGCCTCTCTCTTCATGTCCAACCCCCGCCTAGCGTCCTCGAAACGCGGCAAGCGCTCGCTCGGCGAGGATGCTCGCGCTGTCCTCGCGCCAATCGGCCGCTTTCTCGCGCGGGATCCGCTCTCAACCTTCCTGCTCTTCGCCTCAGTCGTCTTGCTGATCCTCTTCTTCTCCCTGCTCGGCTCGCTCAGCTCCGAGGGCAGCGGGCAAAAGGTGCCGATCTCGACGATCAACCAGCTCGGCAGCGCCCAGCGCCTGCGCACGGCGGAACTACTCGACTACGACAACCAGGTCGTCGCGACGACGGACACCGGGATCGAGCTCTACGCCGACTACCCGGCCTCGGGCGGCGGCACCCAGGAAATCCTCCAGGCGCTCAGCAAAGGTGGAGCCAAGGTCCAGGTCAACCCGCAGTCGGGCAAGTCCGAGCGGGTGATCGTCGTCCAGTTCCTGCTGCCGATCCTGCTGCTCGTCTGCCTCTTCGCCTTCTTCATGCGTCAGACGGGCGACGGCTCCGGCGGCATCGGCGCCTTCTCCGCCTTCCGCGGCAAAGGCAAGAAAAGGAAGCGGGGCGAGAAAGCCCCGATCACCTTCGACTCGGTCGCCGGCGCCGGCGAAGCGGTGGCCGAGCTGCGCGAGATCCGCGACTTCCTCGAGAACCCGACCAAATACACCGAGATGGGCGCCGCCGCGCCGAAGGGCGTGCTGCTCGTCGGGCCCCCTGGCACGGGCAAGACACTCTTGGCGCGGGCGACCGCCGGCGAGGCCGACGCCGCCTTCTTCAGCGCCTCCGGTGCCGAGTTCGTCGAGTCGCTGGTCGGGGTGGGAGCGGCCCGCATCCGCGACCTCTTCGCCAAGGCCCGCAAGGCGGCGCCGGCAATCGTCTTCATCGACGAGCTCGACGCCGCCGGGCGCAAGCGCGGCGCCGGCGTCGGCCAGGGCAACGACGAGCGCGAGCAGACGCTCAACCAGCTGCTGGTCGAGATGGACGGCTTCGCTGGCGACGCCGGCATCTGCGTGATGGGAGCGACAAACCGGCCCGACATCCTCGACCCGGCCCTGCTGCGCCCCGGCCGCTTCGACCGCCAAGTCACGGTCGACGTGCCCGACGTGCACGGCCGCTACGAAATCCTCGAGCTGCACGCCAAGGGCCGCACCTTCGCCGACGGCGTCGACCTCTCGGAAATCGCCAAACTCTGCCCGGGCTTCTCCGGCGCCGAGCTGGCCAACCTGATCAACGAGGCCGCGCTGCTCAGCGTGCGCGAGGGCTCCGACGGCATCGACCAGGCGACCCTCGAGGAGGCGATCGACCGGGTCGTCGCCGGCCCGGCGAAGAAGTCACACGTGCTCAGCGAGGAGGAGCGCTGGCGGATCGCGATCCACGAGTCCGGGCACGCGGTCGCCACGCGCGCGATCGGCCAGGTGGTCAGCGCGCAGAAGCTCTCGATCGTCGCCCGCGGCCGCCAGCTCGGCACCGCCGCCCACATGCTCACCGACCGCGACGCGGTGATGCACGCCCAGTCCGACCTCGAGCGCCACCTGGTCGCGATCGTCGCCGGCACCGCGGCCGAGTGGACCGAGTTCGGCGAGGGCTCGACCGGTTCCGCCGACGACCTCCACGCGGCAACCAAACTGGCGCGCCAGATGGTCACCAGCTACGGGATGAGCCCGCGCCTGGGCTCGGTGACGATCGGCGAGGCGGGCGGCGAGGTCTTCCTCGGCGCCTCGTTGCAGGACCTCGGTTCGATCGGCCCCCACACACTCGACATCATCGACGAAGAGACCGAGCGCATCGTCGAGGAGGCCAAGGCGCGGGCCCTGCACGTGCTGCGCGCGAACGAGGCCGCGCTGCAGGAGACCGCCAGCGCCCTGCTCGAGCACGAGACGCTCTCCGGCCACGCCCTCGACGCGGTGCTCTCGACCGTCGCGGAAATCGACATGTTCCAGATTCCCCTGCCGGAGCGCGAGCCCACACGCGAACTGGAGACGTGAGTAGGTGCCGGGAGGCACGGCGCTTGCCGGGCCTCCGGCGACGGAGCCAATGAGCGAGGCGTACGACGCGCTCAAGCGTCTCTACGATCGCAACGCCAAAGGGCTCCTGGCCTTCTTTCAGCGTCGCGTCGACGATCCCGAGCTGGCGGTCGACCTGATGGCCGACACCTTCACCCTGGCGCTCGAACGGCACGAGCAGTTCCGCGGCATGGGCGAGAAGCAGCTCTCGGGTTGGCTCTGGTCGATCGCCCAAAGCGTGCTGCGCGAACACGAACGGCGGGACGAGGTCGCCCTGCGCAACGCGCGACGCCTGGGGCGCGACCGACGGGCCCTGACCGACCGCGAGATCGAACGGATCGAGGAGCTCGCCTCCAGCGAGAACCTGCGGGCTGCCGTCGCCCGCAGCCTCGACAAGCTCCCCCCCGACCAACGCGAGGCGGTCCGCTTACGGGTCGTCGACGGGCTCTCTTACAAAGAGATCGCCGACCGGCTGGGGATAACCGCCTCGGGAACGCGAACGCGGGTAACGCGCGCGATGCGCGAGTTGCGCACGATGCTGAAACGCGACTTCGAGCGCGAGGAAGGGGAATGCCCGTGAGCACCGCCCCGCGCTCGGACCTGCCGATCCTCGATGAGTTGCGCGAGGAGTTCCTCGCCCTCGCCACCGAGATCGCCGCGACGGAGGACCCGACTCCCCGCGCCCGTCCGGCGGCTCCCCGCGCCCGGCGCGGCGATCACGCAGAACAGCCGCCCAGGTTCGCCTCGTCGTCACGGCGCAGCGGCCGTTCGCGCCGCATCGCGCGCCGCACGGCGACGGTGCTGGCGCTGCTTTGCTTGGTTGGTGGCGTCGCGGTGGCGGCACGCTTCGGCCAGAACGACGCGCCGCCGGCCCACACCGACCCGGCACGCCTTGCGCACAGCGCCAGTCAGGGCTGGCAGATCTTCGCCTACCGCGACAAGGACAGGGAGTGCGTCCTCCTCGTTGCCGACGGCGACCCCGCCAGCGCCTGCGGTCCCTCGCTCGCGAACGACGGGCTGCTGGTGTCAAGCGTCGTCGGCGAGCGCGGTCGACTCGCCTTCGGGCTCACCGGGCCGGCCGTCGTCTCGGTGCTCGTTCACTCCGGGAGCCACCGCATCGAGACCAGAACCTCGCCAGGCGGGACGAATGCCGCTGCGGCGGCCGGCGTTCCCGACGGAACCCGCTGGTTCGTCGCCTCCCTGGGTGACGGCGAGCGCTTTCGCCCCGTGCGGGTGAGCGGCCTCGATCGCGCCGGCGAGCGGACCGGGCGCAGCGTCCTCGACTGCAGTCTCGGTCCGATCGGCCCCGCCTGCGCGCGGACGATCGAGGACCGAGCGCAGCGGACCCTCCGCTAGCTCGCCAGAAGCAACCCCGGTGCGGATTCTCCGCAAATCCTGTATCCATCTCGTTAACTCTTGAAGCGTTCTGCCGAGTTATGCCTCATACTCACGGTAAGCAGTCGCATGAGTCCCGCCGTCGAGCAAATTCGCCAGACCGTCGAATCGCGCATCCGCGAACTGCGCCCGGTGATTTCCGAGCTCGAGCAGTTGCAGGCGATCCTCAGCCTGATCGACACCGGCGGCAACTCAGATCGCGACGAGCTCGCCGAGCTGCTCTCCCGGGCCGGCCTCGGCGCCCCCACGCCGCAGCCGCTGCTGCGGCGTGGCCGTCGCGGCACCAAGCCGGGGCGCGACGGTCGCGCTCCGCAGGGTGCGAACAAACGGCTGATCATCGAGACGGTCCTCGAGCACCCCGGGATCACCGCCCCCGAGATCGCCGAACGGACCGGAATCAAGCGCACCATCGTCTCGGCGACGGTCAACCGCCTCAAGCATTCCGGCGAGCTGGAGCCCCACGGCGAAGGCCTGCGGGTGCCGCTGGTGCCAACGCCCGACGGACCGCTGGCACCGGCACTCGGCTAAGCGGCTGTCTCAAAACCCCCGCGCACGCCTGGCGGCGCCGGACACACTTCGCGGAGCGTCGTCCTCAGGCGCGGGGAGCGCCACCTGCCACGAAGCCCCCAGCCGAACTGGGTCAGTGCGCGACGCGGAGGATGCTGAGGACGATCGAGGCGATGCTGATCGCGACCGTGATCGCGGTCAGGCCGTGCATCATCAAGCGCAGGATGAAGTCGCGGCGTTCCCATTCCTTGCGCTCGATCCGATCGACGCGATCCTCGAGGCGGTTTATTCGTGCTTCCTCCCAAGTCTCCATGCAGCGCATAAGTTTAGCAGACAGAACACTTCCGTTGCCTGGCTGGAGCGCGGGCGCTCGGCGGTCCGGAGGGCGCTGCCGCCACGCCAACCGCTACGGTTAACCGCGGTGAGCCGGGAAGCCTGGTCGGCAACGCATTTCGTCGACCCCGAAGGGCATTCATGGCAATCGCGGTAGCAACCTTCCTCATCGTCCTCGCGGTCGTCGCTGCCGAGAAGCTGCACCGCACCAACGTGGCGCTGCTCGGCGCGGCGATCGTCGTCCTCTTCGTCGGCGACTACTCCCAGGAGCAGGCGATCGAGTCGGTCGACTTCAACACGATCGGGCTGCTGGTCGGGATGATGATCCTCGTCTACCTGACCCAGCAGACCGGCGTCTACGACTTCGTCGCGATCCGCGCCGGCCAGCTCTCGGGCGGGCGCTCCTTTGCGGTGACGATGAGCCTGGCCGCGACGACGGCGCTGCTCTCGGCCTTCCTCGACAACCTGACCACGATCCTGCTCGTCGCGCCGATCACCTTCCTGCTCGCCGACGCGCTCGACGTCGAGGCGGTGCCGCTCCTGATCATCGAGGTGATCGCCTCCAACATCGGCGGCACCGCGACCCTGATCGGCGACCCGCCCAACATCATCATCGCCGGCGCCAGCGGCCTCAGCTTCAACGCCTTCATCCTCAACCTGGCGCCGATCGTGCTGGTCGCCTTCGCCGTGGTAATTCCCCTGCTCTACCTCGCCTTCCGCGGTCGCCTGCGGGTCGAGGAGCGCAGCCGCCGGGCGGTGATGGAGCTCGACGCCGCCGCCTCGATCCGCGACTGGCCGGAGCTGAAGCGCACCGGCCCGGTCCTGGCCCTGACCGTGCTCGCCTTCTTCGTCCACCAGGCGCTGCACGTCGAGCCCGCGACGGTCGCCCTCAGCGGCGCCGCGGTCGGCCTGCTCGTCACCAGGGTCGACCTGGAGCAGGCGCTCGCGAGCATCGAGTGGGCGACCCTCTTCTTCTTCATCGCCCTCTTCGTCATGGTCGGCGCGCTGGAGGCGACGGGGGCGATCGGCCACGTCGCCGACGCGGTCAAGGACGTCACCGGCGGCGAGCGCGCGGCGGAGCTGATCGGGATCGCCTGGGTCGCCGCCCTCGGCTCGGCCGTGGTCGACAACATCCCCTTCACCACGGCGATGATCCCGGTCGTCAAGGAGCTGCAGAGCGCCGCCGGGACGACGGGCGACGACGCCTACTGGTGGGCGCTGGCGCTGGGCGCCTGCTTCGGCGGCAACGCGACGCTGATCGCCGCGGCGGCAAACGTCGCCGCCGCCGGCATGGCCGAACGCGCCGGCACCCCGATCGGCTTCCTCGAGTTCCTCAAGGTCGGCCTGCCGGCGACGATCCTCTCGGTTGCCCTCGCCACCGCCTACATCGCGATCCGCTACATCTTGATCTGAGGAGACACATGCCAGATTCGATCGTCAAGAGCACGCTGCGGGAGGTCGAACCGCTCGACGCCGACGAGCCGATCGGGCCGGCGGCGCGGCGGGTGATCGCCGCCGGCCTGCCGGCCCTGCCGGCGGTCGAGCGCGACGGCCGCTTCGCCGGCATCTTCGGCGAGCGCGAGTTCATGGCGGCGCTCTTCCCCGGCTACGTCGGCGAGCTGGCCTCGGCGGCGATGGTCTCGCGCTCGGTCGACGAGACGATCGAGCGGCGCAGCCACTGCGCCACCGAGCCGGTCCGGCGCTGGCTGACCACCGACCACGTCGTCGTCGAGGACACTTACTCCGACACGCAGCTGGCCGAGATCTTCCTCCACCACCGCGTCCTCGTCGTCCCGATCGCGAGCGGCGGCCGGATCCACGCGGTCCTCACCCGCAGCGACTTCTTCGCCGAGCTGGTCTCCCGCTTCGGCTCGGTGGCCGAAGACCTGGGCGGGTCCGAGACAGGGACTTAGATCTCTCGGCGCAGGCCTAGATCGACCGGCAGCTTCGTGATCGTGTTCTTGGCCGCGCCGGCCGGGGCAAGGCGGCGCTGCGATCCAGGCGATCGATTCCACGGCGGCAGCGGTGGAATCGCGACCTCTTCCCGGCTCCAAGTGGGTCGCCCGCGCGGTGCTCGGTGTCGAGTGTTTGATTTGCCACCGTATATGCGGGTCAATCCAACACTCGGCACCGCGGGCTCGCCCAAGGTGCGGCTCAGGCGACATAGGGTCGCAACCTCCGTCGGTGCGAGCGGCGAGCGCGCCCGCCCTCTCGGCGGAGGATCGCCTGCCTGGCGGCTTTGCCCCCTCCCCATGCCCCTTGCTCGCGGAGTCGACCGTCCAGGGTGATTCAAACCGACCCACTACCGCCCTGACGTCGCGCTCCAGGATCGTCGTCAGGTAGTTGTCGAACCAAACCTTCCGGCGCTCGTCGTCGTGGCGCTGGATCACCTCCGGGAATCCGCCCTTGACCAAACGGGCGGCCAACTCCTCGCGGCTCGTCGCCTCTTCGGGCAGTTGCGGGCGTCCGGCCAGGAGCGTTCCCGCCACCGCGGCATCCGGGCGACCGGCCAGCTCGATGCCGGCGAACGGCCAGAGCCCACGACGTGGGTGAAATTAACCCACGTGGTGGGGGATTTACCCCCTCTATGAGGAGAGCAGGTCCCTTTCGACCAGCAGCTCGGCGACCTGGACGGCGTTGGTGGCGGCGCCCTTGCGCAGGTTGTCGCCGGCGATCCAGAGGTTGAGCGTGCGCTCCTGGTCGGGGTCGCGACGGATCCGGCCGACCAGGACCTCGTCGCGGCCGGCGGCGTCAAGCGCCATCGGGTAGCGGCCGGCGGCGGGGTCGTCGACGACGATCACGCCGGGCGCCGCGGCGAGCAGGGCGCGGCAGTCCGCGGGCGAGAGGTCCTCGCGGGTGCGCAGGTTGAGCGACTCGGAGTGGCCCGCGATCACCGGCACGCGGGCGCAGGTGGCCGAGATCGCGACCTCATCGCCGAGGCCGAGGATCTTGCGCGTCTCCGCCATCACCTTGCGCTCCTCGGTCGTGTAGTCGTCGCCCTCCACGAAGGTCTCGACCTGGGGCAGCACGTTGAAGGCGATCTGGTGGGGGTAGACCTGGGCCGCCGGCACCTCCTCGCCGGCGAGGACGGCGCGCGACTGCGAGAGCATCTCCTCGATCGCCCGCTGACCGGTGCCGGAGACCGCCTGATAGGTGGAGACGACGAGGCGCTCGAGCCCGACCGCGCGGTGGATCGGCGCCAGCGCCATCATCATCACCATCGTCGTGCAGTTGGGGTTGGCGACGATGCCCCTGTGGCCCGCCGCGGCGTCGGGGTTGACGCCGGCGACGACGAGCGGCACGTCGGAGTGCATGCGCCAGTAGCTGGTGTTGTCGACGACGACGGCGCCGGCCTCGACCAGCCGCGGCGCCCACTCGGAGCTGACCGCGCCGCCGGCGGAGGAGAGCACCAGGTCGAGACCCTGGATCGTCTCCGGGCCGAGCGGGCGGCACTCGATCGCCGCGCCGTTCCACTCGAGCTGGCGCCCGGCGGAGCGCTCGGAGGCGAAGGGGACGACCTCGGCGGCGGGGAAATCGCGCTCGGCGAGGATCTCGAGGATCGTCGAGCCGACGGCGCCCGTCGCGCCCAGCACCCCGACTCTGTAGCCGTCGCTCGCCATGCGCCTGAGTATGAAGAGCCGGCTCAGCCGCTGACTGTCGGGTGGTGCGCGGCGCCGGCGGCGTCTTCCTCGCGCACCGCGCCGGCGCCCAGCTCGAAGGCGTCGTGCAGGGCGCGCACCGCCGCCGCCACCTGGTCGGCGGCGATCACGCACGAGATCTTGATCGGCGAGGTGGAGATCATCTCGATGTTGATCTCCTCGCGGCCGAGCACCTCGAAGACCCTGGCGGCGACGCCGGGGTGGGAGCGCATGCCGGCGCCGATGATCGAGACCTTGCCGATCCGATCGTCGGTCCGCACCCCCTGGCTGACGTCGCCGAGCGCGGCGATCGCGTCGGTCGCCGCGGTCAGCTCGGAGCGGTCGACCGTGAAGGAGAGGTCGGCGAGCTCGTCGGGGCGCACCGGCTCGTTCTGGATGATCACGTCGACGTTGATGCCGGCCTCGGCGAGCGCGGTGAAGATCCTGCCGGCGACGCCCGGCTCGTCGCGGATGCCGACCAGGGTCACGCGCGCCTCGTCGTCGGAGTGGGTCACGGCTGTAACGAAGGGGTTCTCCATGCTCTGCTGCTCGCTCTCGTCCTCGCTGACGACGAGGGTACCGGGGCCGTCCTCGAAGCTGCTGCGGCAGTGGATGCGGACGCCGTGGTTGCGGGCGTACTCGACCGAGCGCAGCTGCAGGACCCGGGCTCCCGAGGCGGCCATCTCCAGGGTCTCCTCGAAGGTCGCGAGGGGGAGCTTGCGGGCGTCGGGGACGATGCGCGGGTCGGCGCTGAAGACGCCGGCGACGTCGGTGTAGATCTCGCAGACCTCGGCCTCGAGCGCGGCCGCCAGCGCCACCGCGGTCGTGTCGGAGCCGCCGCGCCCGAGCGTGGTGACGTCGCGGCTGGTCGTCGAGACCCCCTGGAAGCCGGCGACGAGGACGATGTGGTCCTCCTCGAGGGCGGCGCGGATGCGGTCGGCGCGGACGTCGATGATGCGCGCCCTGGTGTGGGAGGAGTCGGTGACGATGCCGGCCTGCGAGCCGGTCAGCGAGATCGCCTTGTGGCCGAGGTCGTGGATCGCCATCGCGCAGAGCGCGCAGGAGATCCGCTCGCCGGTGGAGAGCAGCATGTCCATCTCGCGCGAGTCGGGGCGGTCGGAGATCTCCAGCGCCTGGGCGACCAGTTCGTCGGTGGTCTTGCCGCGAGCGGAGAGCACGGCGACGGCGCGCTTGCCCGACTCGCGGGCGGCGACGATGCGGCGCGCGGCGCGCTTGATCTGCTCGGCGCCGGCGACCGAGGTGCCGCCGAACTTCATCACCACCGTGTTGGAGCTGTTGGCGCCGCTTTTGCCCATGAAAGCCTGAGGATAGGCGGTCCTAAAGCCCGGTGGACTGGAAACCGATGGGGTTTCCAAGGTGGAGCCGAGCACGACCGAAATGCCGATGATGCTGTCCGCCGGCAACGCGGCCGGGCGCGACGACCGCCTCGTCGTCGCCAGCCGCGTCTCCTCGCAGCTCGCGCGGGCTCACAGCGTCGAGGACGTCGCCGCGATCGCGGTGCGCGAGCTGCACGAATCCTTCGATTACTACCTGGCGGTCGTGCAGCGGCTCGACCCCGACGGCTCCCTGCGCGTCGTCGCCGGCGCCGGGCCGCTTGCCGAGGAGGTCGAGGACTTCCTCGCGCTCGAGCAGCCGGTCGAGGTCGGCGTCAACGGCCGCGTCGCGCGCAGCGGCGAGCCGGCGATGGTCAACGACACCCGGCTCGACTCCGACTACCTGCGCCGCAACCCGCGCACCGACCCGGGCTCCGAGCTCTCGCTGCCGATCCGGGCCGCCGGCAGCATCTGGGGCGTGATGAACCTCGAGCAGGAGGAGCCGGGCGCCTTCGCCGAGGACGACCTGCTGCTCGCCCACATCGTCGCCGGCCAGCTCGGCGCCGCGATCTACCGCTGCCAGCTGGTCGACGAGCTGGAGGGCGCCTTCCTGACCACGATCGGCGTCCTCGCCGATGCGGTCGAGCTGCAGGACGCCTACACGGCCGAGCACGCCAACGAGGTCGCCGAGCTGGCGGTTGCGGTCGGCCAGAGGATGGGCGTCTCCGGGGTCGAGCTGGAACGCCTGCGCTACGGGGCGCTGCTGCACGACGTCGGCAAGATCGGCGTGCCCGGCGAGCTGCTGCGCAAGGACGGGCCGCTGACCGCTGCGGAGCGGGAGAAGATGAACGCCCATACCGCGATCGGCGCCCGCATGCTCGAGCGCATCCCCTTCCTCGCCCCGGTCGCGCCGCTGGTCCGCTCCGCCCACGAGCGGGTCGACGGCGGTGGCTACCCGGACGGCCTGCGCGGCGAGGAGATCCCACGCGGGGCGATGATCATCGCCACCTGCGACGCCTACCACGCGATGACCTCGGACCGCAGCTACCGCCGGGCGATGCCCAGGGCCGAGGCGATCGCCGAGCTGCACGCCGGCGCGGGGACCCAATTCGACGCCGCGGTCGTCGCGGCGTTGGTCGCCGAGCTGGAACAACGTCCTGGGTAACTGCACCCAGCGCGGCCCGCCGGTGGGGCGGTGGTGATCCTCGCGGCGCCGAAACGTGATCCTCGCGGCGGCGAAACGAGCGGCGGAAACGAGCGGCGGAAACGAGCGGCGGAATGCTCAGGATTATTCAAGGATGAGTTTACCCACCTATAGGGTGGTCAACTCAACCTTGAATAATCCTGAGTGGTGGTGAGTGCGGGTTGGCCGGGTCCCCGTTCGGACAACGAGGGGGATCGACATAACCGCCTCCAGGCATAACCGCCTCCAGCCCCCGGGCGCCGGCGCCTAGTCGTCGCTGTTACCGAGGTTGCCGAGCATCGCGTGCTCGGCCATGCGGATCAGGCCCAGGGCCATGTGCGGGCGCATGTCGCTGGTCCGCACCCGCACGTGCGAGCCGTGCGGGCCAACGACCTCGACGATCGTGCAGACGTCGCCGATCTGGCAGTCCTCGCCGTAGTCGGCTTCCAGCGCCTCCATCTGGGCGGTGACCACCTGCCCCATCTTGCTCTGGTCGATCGGCATCTACCGAGCAGACTACAGGCGCGCGCCTGGGGCGCGCCATCGGACCCAGCCGGCTGCAGCTGAGTGCCGCACATCACACATAGCGATATATCGGCTAGATATATCTACCGCGATGGAGCTCAGCCCCACCGCCTACGTCATCCTCGGCATGGTCAGCCGCGAGGCGCGCTCGGGCTACGAGATCAAGGCCGCGGTCGACAACTCGACTCGGTTCTTCTGGGCGGCGAGCTACGGACAGATCTACCCGGAGCTGAAACGGCTCTCGGCGGCTGGGCTGGTCGCCGGCAGCGACGCGCCGCGGGGGGAGCGCAAGCGGACCGTCTACGCGATCACCGCCGACGGCGAAGCGGAGCTGGTCGAGTGGCTGCGGCGGCCGCCGCAGACCGCCGAGATGCGCGAAGAAGGGCTGCTGAAACTGTTCTTCTCCGAGCTGCTGGAGCCGGAGGAGGCGGCGGCGACGCTGCGGGCGATGCGCGCCCAGCGCCTCGCCCTGGCCGAGCGCCTGCGCGGCATGGAACCGAAGGCCTTGGAGAAGGACCCCTACTCGCTGATGGTGCTGCGGGGCGGGGTCGAGTTCAACCAGTGGTTCGCCGATTGGTGCGAGCGGATGGAGGCGCGCCTCCTCGACGCCGCCCGGCCCGAAAGGAGCAAGTGATGTTTGATGCCCTCGCCCGCCTCGCCGACGGCAACGCCCGCCGCGTCGGCCTCTTCGCGATCGTCTTCTTCGTCCTCGCTGGGGCGCTCGGCGGCTCCGTCGCCGACCGGCTCGACCCCTACGGCGCCGACGACCCCGCGACCGAGACCGTGCAGGCGCGCGAAGCGCTGCTCGACGCCGGTTTCCGCGGGCCCGGCGCGATCGTTCTGATCCACGACGCGCCGGTCCGGGAGCCGGCGACGCGAGCGCGGGTCGAGCGGATCGAGCGCCAGCTGCGGCAGCGCGCCGACGTCGCCGAAGTCAGCGGCTACTACGACACCGGCTCGCGCGCCTTCGTCTCCAAGGACGGCCGCTCGACCTACATCGCGGTCGGGCTGAAACCGCGCGGGGACAAGCAGTGGCAGGAAGCGGGCGCCGACGTCGCCGACGCCTTCAACGGCCGGCCGGGCGTCGTCGTCGGCGGCGCCGCGGTCGCCCAGGAGCAGGTCAACGACCAGGTCGAGCAGGACTTGCAGCTGGCCGAGATGCTCGCCTTCCCGTTGCTCTTCCTGCTCTCCTTCCTCTTCTTCCGCAGCCTCGTCGCGGCGCTGCTGCCGGTGATGATCGGGGTGCTGGCGATCGTCGGCACCTTCCTCGTGCTGCGGGCGCTGAGCGAGTTCGGCTCGATCTCGATCTTCGCCCTCAACCTGACCACTGGCCTCGGCC
>DASZSJ010000033.1:0-31263 GCA_035548675.1 Solirubrobacterales bacterium | reverse complement strand
GGCGACTTATTACCCACCGGTGGGGAATAAGTCGCCACGCCCCCTCAGCTTGGCCGCGGCCAGCCGCTCTCGGCGCGCTCGACCTGGCCGGCGAGGGAGAGCAGCGTCGCCTCGTCGTTTTCGCGGCCGAGCAGTTGGGCGCCGATCGGCAGGCCGGTGGAGGTGAAGCCGGCGGGGACGTTGATGCCGGGCCAGCCGACCACGTTCCAGGCGAAGGCGAAGGGGCAGGTGGCGCTGGCGGTGTTGCCGGTCTTCCAGTAGCCGCGGCCGTCGAGGGCGCCGATGCGCGGGGCCGGTCGCGCGGTGGTGGGGGTGAGGACGACGTCGCAGCGCTCGAAGACGCGGCCGATGCGCCGCCGCATCGCCGGCTCGCCAGCGCGGGCGAAGCGCAGGGGCAGGCCCTGGAGCGCCCTGCCGATGCGGGCCGCAGCCCGCGTGCGCGGCTCGAGATTGCCGCGGTCCTCGGCATGGGCGGCAAGCCATGCCTCGACCGCGGCCTCGCCGCGGGCGACGATCGCGGGCCCGACCAGGCCGTAGCTTGGATCGACGCGGACGATTTCGTGGCCGAGCTCACCGAGGCGCACGGCGAAGGCCTCGATCGCCTCGCGGTGCTCGTCGGCCACGGCGCTGGACACGCCGAAGGGGGTGGCGAAGGAGACGGCAATGCGAAGCGGTCCGGGTTCCCGCGCCGCGGCTGTGGAGAACGATTCGATCGGCGGCTCGGGCTTGTGCAGGTCGGCGGGGACGTTGCCGTGGACGGCGTCGAGCAGCAGGGCCGCGTCCTCGGTCGACCGTGCCAGCGGCCCGAAGACGCTGAGGCCGTTGAAGGACTCGGCGTCCGGCCAAGTCGAGATGCGACCGCGCTGGGGCTTCAACCCGACCAGCCCGGTCCAGGCGGCCGGGATGCGGATCGAGCCGGCGCCGTCGGAGCCAATCGCCGCCGGCACGATCCCCGCCGCCACCGCGGCCGCGGCGCCGCCGCTGGAGCCGCCCGGGGTGTGGTCGAGGTTCCAGGGGTTGCGGGTGGCGCCGTGCAGGGGCGTCTCGGTGAAGTGCCAGAGGCCGACCTCGGGCGCGTGGGTCTTGCCGATCACGATCGCGCCGGCCTCGCGCAGCCGCCGTACCGCCTCGGCATCGCGCACGGCCGGCACGCCGCCACCGCAGCCGAAGGGGGTGGTGTGGCCCGCCAGGTCGACGTCGTCCTTGATCGCCACCGGCACGCCCAGTAGCGGTGCGCTCTCGCCGGCGGCGATTCGCTCGTCGGCCTCCTCCGCCGCGGCCAGCGCTTCCTCGCTGCAGATCACGCGGAAGGCGTTGAGCGTCTCCTGGCTCGCCTCCGCCCGCGCCAGCGCCTCTGCGACCAGTTCGCGTGAGCTGGCCTCGCCATCCCGCAACAACCGCGCCTGCTCTTGCAGGCCGGGACCGTCAGTCTTCGTCGTTGCCGTCGCCATGGGTGCCTCCTTGCCGCACAATTTCTTTGTTCGTTCGAACGAACGATAAGCGAGAACGGTAGGCTGACGCTTCTTGGCCACCGCCGCGCCCCCGGACACCCGCGAGCGAATCCTCCGTGCCACCGTCGACCTGATCGGTCGCGAAGGCGTGCCCGCTGTCACCAATCGCCGCGTCGCCGGCGAGGCCGGCGTGGCCCTCGGTTCGCTCACCTACCACTTCCCCAGCCAGGTCGACCTGCTGCGCGAGAGCCTGCTGCTCTACGTAGGCGAGGAGGTGGTGAAGCAGGAGAAGATTGCCGCCGAGCTGCGTCGCAGCGAACCGAGTGTCGAGCAGATCGCGGCGGAAGTGCAGCGCGTGGTCGAGGAGTCGACCAATCGGATCCAGCAGCTGGCGGAGATCGAGCTGCACCTGCAGGCGGCGCGCGACCCCGCCCTGCGCGAGGCCTCGCAGCGCTGCTTCGACGCCTACGAAGGGGTGGCGGCGGCGGCGCTGGAGATGCTCGGAGCGCCCGAGGCTGCCCGCCACGCGCGCACGATCGTGGCGCTGATGTACGGGATGGGCCTGCGCAGGCTCGGCACCGGTGAGGACGCCTCCGACGTCGCCGGGAGCCTGCTCACGGTGATGCGGGGTATCGCGCCCTGATCCTCGCGATCGACCAGGGGACGACGGGCACCACCTGCCTCGTCTTCGACGCCGAGGGGAGGATCGCCGGCCGCGCCTACTCGGAGTTCGAGCAGCACTTCCCGCGGCCCGGCTGGGTCGAGCACGACGCCGCCGAGATCTGGCAGGTGACCCGGCGCGTCGCGATCCAGGCGATCGTCGACGCCGGCATCCAGGGCGCCGAGCTCGACGCGATCGGGATCACGAACCAGCGCGAGACCGTCGTCGCCTGGGACCCGGGCAGCGGTGAGCCGCTGCACCGCGCGCTCGTCTGGCAGGACCGCCGCACCGCCGACCGCTGCGCCGAGCTGCGCGCCGCCGGGCACGAGCCGCAGGTCCGCGAGCGCACCGGACTCGTCCTCGACCCCTACTTCTCGGCGACCAAGATCGAGTGGCTGCTGCGCCACGCCGAGGGGATGGAGCGGGCCGTCTTCGGCACGATCGACTCCTGGCTGCTCTTCAAGCTCACCGGTCGCCACGCGACCGACCACACCAACGCCTCGCGCACGATGCTCTTCGACATTCGCCGCCGCGCCTGGGACGAGGAGCTCTGCGCGCTGCTCGGCATCGACCCGGCGCGGCTGCCCGAGGCGCTGCCCTCAGCCCACGTCTACGGCACCACCTCGGAGTTCGGCGGCGAGGTGCCGGTGGCGGGGATCGCCGGCGACCAGCAGGCGGCGCTCTTCGGCCAGGCCTGCCACCGCGCCGGCACCGCCAAGAACACCTACGGCACCGGCAGCTTCGTTCTGCTCAACACCGGTGCGGAGGCGCCCGAGCCGGGCGACGGCCTGCTGGCGACGGTCGCCTGCGGCACCGACGCCGCCCCCGCCTACGCGCTCGAGGCCTCGATCTTCGTTACCGGCGCGGCGCTGCAGTGGCTGCGCGACGGGCTTGGAGTCATCGCGGGGGCAGAGGAGAGCGAGGCGCTGGCGGCCTCGCTCGACGGCAACGAGGGCGTCTATTTCGTGCCGGCGTTGACCGGGCTCGGCTCGCCCCACTGGGATCCCTACGCGCGCGGCACGGTCGTCGGCCTGACCCGGGGCAGCGGTCGCGCCCACCTGGCGCGGGCGGCGCTGGAGGCGATTGCCTACCAGACGGTAGACGCGGTGCGGGCGCAGGAGGCGGCGGCGGGTGAGCGCCTGGTGGCGCTCAAGGCCGACGGCGGAGCCGTCGCCAACCGCTGGCTGATGCAGTTCCAGGCCGACGTGCTCGGTTGCGAGGTGGTCGTGCCCGAGATTGCCGAGACGACCGCGCTCGGGGCCGCCTACCTGGCCGGCATCGCCAGCGGGCGCTGGGACCTCGACCAGGTGGCGGAGATGTGGCGCGAGTCGGCGCGCTACGAGCCGGCGATGGGGGAGGACGAGCGCAGCGCGCTGCTGGCCGATTGGCACCGCGCGGTCGAGCGCTCGCGGGGTTGGGCGGAACCTGGCGCAGCGGGGGCGTAACCGCTTCTCCGGACGGGGGTATCGCGTAGCGACGGCCGGGGGAGGCCGCGCTCTTCTATGGCCGAGATGAAGCCACAGGTCTACCGGGATGAACGTCCCGCCGAGTACTTCGACCAGTTCCACGAGTCCGCCCGCAAGGGCGTGGGCTGGACCTACACCTTCGTCCGCATCCTCGTCTCGCTGCCGACGCTGCTGATCTACCGCGTCCGCGCGGTCGGCCGGGAGAACGTGCCGAAGTCGGGCGCGTTGGTCCTCGCCCCCAATCACCTGAGCCAGATGGACCACTTCTTCTGCGGCCTCTACCTGCGGCGGAAGATCCGCTTCATGGGCAAGTCCCAGCTCTTCGGCCCGCCCGTCCTCACCTACGTCTTCAAGCACGGCGGCGTCTTCCCGATCCGCCGCGGCTACGACGACGAGGAGGCCTTCAAGACGGCCTACACGATCCTCGACCAGGGTGGCATGCTGCTCGTCTACGCCGAGGGCGGGCGCCAGCGCAGCGGCGAGCTCGGCCGGGCGCGGCCCGGCATCGGGCGCATCGCGCTCGAGTCGGGTGTGCCGATCGTCCCGGTCGCGATCCACGGCTCGGCCAGGGTGCGCCGCTGGAAGCGGCTCAGCTTCCCCAGGGTGACGGTGCAGTACGGCGAGCCGCTCACCTTTCCGGTCGAGGAGGCGCCGAGCCGCGAGAAACAACTCGAGGTGGCGGAAGCTGTCTTCGCCAAGGTGCGCGAGATGTACGAGGGGCTCGCCGCTACTCGTAGCGGGCGCTGAGCCCGGCGAGGAACTCCGGGTCGTGGCCCGGGGTGACGATCGCGTTGGGGTACTGGCGCTTGAACAGCTTCAGCTCCTGCAGCGAACGCCGGTAGTTGTGGGCGTCGAAGGGGCGTGGTGCCAGCGGCGCGTCGCCGTCGAGCTGGGCCGAGGTGTAGGTGGCGTCGCCGCCGATCACGAAGTCGCGTTCGGCGAGGCGGGCGATGACGGACACGTGGCCGGCGCTGTGACCCGGCGTGTAGGCGAGGCGCAGCGAGCCGTCGCCGAAGAGGTCGAAGGTGCGGCCGAAGCTCGAGTAGGAGTCGATGCCGCCGCGGTCGAAGTCGATCGTGCGGTAATCGAAGGCGTAGTCGAAGTGGATGCGGCGGTAGCCGTTGAGCAGCGGTTTCGGACCGGTCGCGGCGGCCTCCCACTCCACCTCGCTGAGCACGAAGGTCGAGTTGGGGAACTCCGAGATCGCCGAGGTGTGGTCGAGGTGCATGTGGGTCATC
Source organism: Solirubrobacterales bacterium (assembly GCA_035548675.1). GTDB lineage: Bacteria > Actinomycetota > Thermoleophilia > Solirubrobacterales > 70-9 > VRUE01. Next base: position 26,447 of record DASZSJ010000033.1, on the reverse strand, counting down.
ACGACGACGGGAATCTCCCCCGGGTCGAGGCCGCGCTCGCGCAGCTGCGAGGGCACGTCCGCGCCCTTCTCCAGTGCCGGGTGGCCGAAGCGCACCCCGAGGCTGCCGAAGTTCTCCTTGCCGTCGGTCGCGATCGAGGGGTGCAGGCCGGTGTCGACGAGGATCGCGCCGGCGCTGGGGTGGCGGATCAGGTAGGCCGGGCAGGGGACGGTCGCGGCCGGGTTGCCGCTGAGCAGGGCCCGCAGCAGCTTCAGCGTCTCGAGGCGGCCGCCCGGACGTTCCATCATCGTGCGCGGCCAGGTGACGGTGCCGGCGAGGATCGGTTCGACCGCGACGCTCGCGCCGGGAGTGCCGCCGGCGAGCGGCTCGTGCAGGGGTTTTGGCTCCACGCGGACCTTCATCGCCGCCCAGGTTACGGTGGCCGGGCCTCTATAGGCTCTTGCGCCGATGGCTGAAAGCCCACATTCGCGCATCTTCAGGGAGGGTCTGCTCGACGGTCGGGTCTGCGTCGTCTCCGGCGCCGGCAGCGGCCTCGGCCGCGAGACCGCGCTCGAGCTGATCCGGCTGGGCGCGGTCGTCTTCGGCTGTGGGCGGCGCGAGGAGCCGCTGGCCGAGACCGCCGAGCTGGCCGCGGGGCTGGCGGGGCGCTTCGAGCGCGAAGCGATGGATATTCGCGACGAGGAGACCGTCGACGCCTTCTTCGACCGCGTGCTCGGCGAGTGCGAGCGCCTCGACGTCCTCGTCAACAACGCCGGTGGGCAGTTCCTCGCCCCGGCCGAGTCGATCACGCCGAAGGGCTTTCGCACCGTGATCGAGCTGAACGTGCAGGGCACCTGGCTGATGACCCACGCGGCGGCGACCAAGGCCTTCATCCCCCAGGGCGGCGGCAAGGTGCTGAGCGTCACCCTCTCCCCCCACAACGGCATGCCGGGCATGGTCCACTCCGGCGCCGCGCGGGCGGCGGTGGAGAACATGATGCGGACGCTGGCGGTGGAGTGGGCCCGCTTCGGGGTCAAGACCTGCGCCCTGGCAGCGGGCCAGTTCGCAACCGAGACGCTGCTGACCAAGTATCCGCAGGTGGTGGTCGACAACCTCGAGCGCTCGATCCCGATCGGCCGCGCCGGCCGCGCCGAGGAGATGGCCTGGCTGGTCGCCTACCTCGCTTCGGAGGCCGGCGACTTCGTCTCCGGCACGACGATCACGATCGACGGCGCCCGCGACAACTGGGTCGGCCCCTGGCCGCCGGAAGCGATCGCCAGCGAGTCCGGCGACCCGGTCGCTGAGGAGCGGCGCCCCAAGAGCTGAACTGCATCAAATTCTCACCCTCCTGGGGTGAGAATTTGATGCAGTTCGCTGAGAGGGGGTGGCACGCGGCGGGCGAGCGCTGGACTGCGCGGGGGCTTCGCCAAATTCCTAGACGCGCGGCTCGAGGACGACGAGGGGGATTTCGCGGCCCTTGCTGCGGGCGGCGTAGTCCTCGTAGCCCCGATAGGCCTTGACTGCCAGCGGCCAGAGGCGCTCGCGCTCCTCCGGGTTCGCGGTGCGGGCGTGGACCGCCAGCCGGTGCGAGGCGACCTGCACGGTCGTGTCGGGATTGGCCTTGAGGTTGTGGTACCAGGCCGGGTGTTTGGGGAAGCCCCCCTTGGAGGCGACGATGACCAGGTTCTCGCCGTCCCTGAAGTAGAGCAGCGGCGCGGTGCGCTCGATGCCGCTCTTGGCCCCCTTGTGGTCGAGCAGCAGCATCTTCCCCGGCACGCCGGGGATCTTGTGCCCGAGCCGGCCGCCGGTTGCCCTGTAGAGCGATATGTGCAGGCCGGCGGCACGACGGAGGGCAGGCCAGATCCGGTCCGCCACGTCGAGGTAGCGGGGCGGGCGCCTGCCCTCTGTCGCCGTCGCGGTCAGGTGTACATCCCCCCGAACATGCCGCCGGTGACGTTGAGCACCTGGCCATGCACGTAGTCGGCCAGCGGTGAGCAGAGGAAGAGGACCGGAGCCGAGGCCTCCTCGGGGGTGGCGGGACGGCCGAGCGGGATGATCGCCGAGGCCATCGCCCGCATCTGCTCGGGGATGCCGAGCTCGATCTTCTCGCCGCCCGGGGCGGTCATCTCGCCGCCCTGCTCCTTGGCCGCGGTGAGGCGGGTTTCGACGAAGCCGAAGGCAACCGCGTTGACGTTGATCTTGAACTGGCCCCACTCCTTGGCCAGTGTTTTGGTCAGGCCGACGACGCCCATCTTCGCCGCCGAGTAGTTGACCTGGCCGGCGTTGCCCATCATGCCCGAGGTCGAGGAGGTGTTGACGATCTTGCGGAAGACCTCCTTGCCTTCGTTGCGCTCGGCCTTGGCCGCCTCGCGCCAGTGGGGCGCGAGCGCGCGGGCGACGCGGAAGGGCACGATCGTGTGGATGTCGAGCATCGCCTGGAACTGCTCGTCGGTCATCTTGTGGGCGACGCTGTCCCAGGTGTAGCCGGCGTTGTTGACGACGATGTCGACCGAGCCGAAGGCGTCGACGCCGGCAGCGACGAGCTGGTCGGCGGCATCCGGCTTGGTCAGGTCGCCGGCGAAGACGGCGGTCTCGCCATCGATCTCGCTCGCCGCTTGCTCGGCGACGTCGGCGTCGAGGTCGTTGATCAGCACCTTGGCGCCCTCGCGGACGAACATCTCGGCGGTCGCCCGGCCGATCCCGCGCGCCGATCCGGTGACGATCGCCGCTTTCCCGTCAAGAAGTCCCATCAGTCTGCTCTCTCCTTATATGGATCGCTGAAATTCGGCTGGGAGGCTACAAGGAACCGTGGGGCCCTGGTTGACTGGCCAGTCGGGCGGCGCGGGGACCCCGGGCTCAGGGCTGAGGCGACATCAGGAGGCGGTAGTCGTAAACCGTCTCGTAGCCCAGCCTGGCGTAGATGGGCTTGCCCATCGGCGACGCCTGCAGCGAGGCGAGCTTCCCGCCCAGCTCGAGGCCGGCGTTGGTGGCCGCAACCGTCACGGCGCATCCCAGGCCGAGGCCGCGCGCACGCTCGCGGCTGCCGACCCAGTAGACGCCGGCGACCCCGTCACCGACGATCGTCATCGCGGTGCTCGCCGGCTCATCGTCGCGGTAGGCGATGAAGGCCGCGACGTTCTCGGCGAGCAGACCGGCGTGGTCGGTGTAGCCGGCGAAGACCTCCGGCGGGAAGCCGTTGGTCGCGTAGGCATCCTTCGCCACCGCCCAGAAATCGGGGGCTTCGCTTTCGTCGCTGAGCTGGCGCAGCTCGACGCCGGTGGGCAGGGGCACCGGCTCGAGCGCCCCGCGCAGCACCATCTCCGGCATCTCGTAGACGGCCTGGAAGCCGGCCTCCCCGGCCGCTGCCGCCAGGTCCTCGTCCTCGGCCTGGTCGACCCTGAGCCAGATGCTGAAGCCCCGTCCCCTGGCCGCGAAGAACTCCCGGGCGCGGGAGATGAACTCGCTCGCGTCGACCCCGTCGTCGCGGCGGAAGGCGGCGTTCGAGATCACCGGGTGCGTGGCGCTGCCGGCGCCGAAGAGCCAGCCGGGCTCCGCCTCGATCGCCGCGCCCGGGTCCAACTCGAAGAACTGTCGCGAGCTGTCGACCAGGTTGAGGTGGGCGCGCCGCAGCTCCTCAGTGGCCAAGTTCGACCCCGCCGCTCTCGCTGATCGTCCAGTGCGGGTTGTGGGCGACCTCCCAGGGATGGCCGTCAGGGTCGAGGAAGACCGCGCTGTAGCCGCCCCAGAAGGTCTCGGCCGGCTCGTGGCCGATCTCGGCGCCGGCCCGCCGCGCTTCCTCGACGGTCGCGTCGACCTCGGCGCGTGAATCGAAGTTGAGCGCCAGCGTGATCCCACCCCAGCCGCCGCCGTCCTCGACGCAGCTGTCCTCGGCCAGCCGCGCCCGGTCCCAGAGCGCGACGACCATCTCGCCCGCCTGGAAGAAGACCACGTCATCGTCAGCCCCGGCGTTGGTGCTCCAGCCGAGTGCTTCGTAGAAGCGGCGCGCCCGCCCAAGGTCCCTGGTGCCGAGGGTGATCAGGCTGACGCGCTGCTTCACGGGCGGCTCAGGCGGTTGGGCCAGGGGGTGGAGGGTCGGCGGGAGGCTCGGCTGCCTGTGGCGCGGCGGTGGGCTCGTCGTCCAGGCGGGGTGGCATCTCGTCCGCGCGCGCGGGCGGCGCGATTTCGCCCGGGGCCGGTTCAGCTTCCGCTTCCCAGATGTGGTTCAGCGAGACCTGTATGTAGGCCCAGAGGCCAGGAGCGATGAAGAGGTAGAGCAGGATCGCGATCCAGCCGTTGAGAGGCTCCTGCCCCGCGACCTTGGAGGCGCCCATGACGCGCTTGGTGCCGCGCCAGTAGGTGATCAGGGCCGGGATGATGACGATCCCGCCCGGGAAGAGCGCCAGCAGCGAGTTGGTCGGGTTCTGCCCGAGGTCATAGCCCTTGGCCTTGCCGTAGTCGCGCAGCTCGCGATTGATCCGGTACCACCAGACCAGGTGGTAGATGCCGAGTGTGACGATCGGCAGCAGCGCCGCCGCCCAGGGACTGCGGATCTTCACCTTGTCCCCGCTCTCGCGGATCTGCATTTCGTATGCCATCGAACCCTCGTTTCTCCCCGCCGCTGACCGGTCGGGAAGACCCTAACCCACACCTCACCCGAAATCATCCATTTGTTGGACGTTCCTACTGGACCGTTCTCGGAGACGGCCGCCCGTGCACCCGGGGCCGACCGATCGATTTACCACCGGATGCGTGGGTCGATCGAACAGTCGGGATCGCGGGGATCGCGGGGAGTGCTAGGCGGCAGCGATCGCGGCGAGGTCCTTGGGGCGCAGCAGCGCTTGCAGGGTGCTGCCGTCGACGATTGCGAGGCCGCCCTTGCGCAGCTTCACGTTGGCGCCCGTCAGCCGGGCAACCTCGCCGGAGAAGTCGGGCTCGTGGCCGACCAGGAGCACGTTGCCGCGTCCGGTTGTGAGCTCGAGCGAGTCGAAGTCTCCGCCACGGAGCGCTTCCTCGACCTCGGGCCCGACCCCAAGTGCCGCGCAGGCGAGCCGTGCGGTATCGGCCGCCCGCACCTTGGGGCTGGTCAGGCAGGCGTCGATCTCAGTACCCATAGCTCGCAGCGCCGCGCCGACTGCCCGCGCCTGTCGCTCGCCCTTCGGCGTCAGCCGCCGCGCCGCGTCGTCGCCGGTCCCTTCCTCGGCGTCGCCGTGTCGGAGCAGGTAGATCACGTCGAGGCGAAAGCTACCCGTCAGGTACCGACTCAACAGCTGCCGAGCCCGCGCAGACGGTGGCGGTAGATCCGCATCGAATGGTGTCGCCAGTCGCCGTGCGTCTGGCGCCGCAGGCTCGCGACCCGCTCGCGGTGGTAAGGGGAGGAGAGGCTCTCGGCGTGGCCGATCACGTTGCGCAGCTTGATCCGGAAGCGGCAGCGCAGGTAGCGGGTCAGCCGCAACGAGGCTCGCATCTGCCGCCGATTGCCCAGCACTTCCGCGTCGCTGAACCCGGTGTGCTCGATCCCGATCGCGGTCCAGTTCAACCCCACCGTATGCCGGCAGCGAATCCGCAGCGAGACCAGCTGGTAGATCCGCCCCGACGCCGAGATGACGAAGTGGGCGCACGTGTTCGGCAGCTCGTGCAGCTCTGAGTCAGGGCGGTCGGGCGCAAAGGTGTTGTAGACCGCCGCCGCGCTCCCCGTTTCCGCCCAGTGCTCGACGATCACCCTTGGGTGTCTCAGGCGCCAAGTTCGTTCCCCGTAGTGCCGCTCTGAATAGCGAGCCATCTGCCGCTTGCGCTTGGGCCCGAAGGGGATGAGGTGGCGCGCGATGGGGGGCCGCGATGCCGTTGAGGGCTCCCGGCGCGGGTGGCTCGCTCGCCCGTGCGCGTCGCCCGCGCTCGCGCCTGCGGCGAGTGCGCACAGCACCGCCAGCAGGAGCCGGCCGCTCCTCGGGAAGGGGTCAGCCGTCGTCGTGGACCATCACCCACATGCGTTGCAGGGGGAGGCGAGAGCGGATGTCGTCCCTGATCGAGTCGTACGCTTCAAAGAGGGCGTTGAGCAGGTCGTCTGCGTCCCAGAGCAGCATCGAGAACGGTTGGCTCCTGGCCTCGCGCCTGGCGTGACCCTGGAATCCGCCCCATGCCACAAGCAGCCCTTGGTCGGCCTTCATGCTCTCCTTCAGGCCGAAGATCGAGCGATATTGGTCCACTCCAGCCTGGCCGGTCTTCACCTGTGCCACCACCCGGGGGCTCTCCCGCCCTGTTGGCCCGGAGCCCATCAGCAGGTCAACGCCTCCATCCGGCCCCGGAGGGCTGACGGTCACAGTGAAGCCCCGCGCTTCGAAGATCGCGCCGACGAGATCGGCCAGGTCGTGGCCAGCGATGGTTTGGGTGATGTGCTGGCGGATTTGCTCGCGGGCGAGCTGCGCGGGGTCGATGGCGGTCTCGGCTTCGGGAGCTTCGTCGCCTTCGGAGGGCTGCTCGGCGGGCTTGGCCGCCGCTCCGATCGACGCCAGGATCCGCTGCTCCGCATTGTCCCGATGGACCCTGCCGATGGTGAGGAACGCCCCGAACGAATAAAGCAAGTCCTGGTCGAAGGAGTCACGGGCGACGTCGGTTGCCAGCCACTCGACCGGCCGGGTGTGCTTGAAATCTGAGCCGAGGTCGTCGCGGAAGGCGTAGGGCCCGGTGATCCGTCCCACGGCAATGGTCCCCGAGGTCTTGAGCGGCAGGACCGCGAGCTCACCCTCGACCATGCGCTCGCGGAGCGACCAGAGCTGCGCCACGTAGTTGGCGCGCGTGCGCGAGGACCAGCTCGGAGCCGATTTCTCGCAGAGGGCCGAGAGCTCGTCCCTGCTCGAGACCCCGGTCAGATCCGGGATGTCTTCCCAGCCGCCCCCGATGACGCCGTGCTCGAGGCAGCGTTCCTCCCGCTCCCCGTGCCTGCCTCCCTTGACGGTCCAAACGGCCACGGTTGTCTTTCTAGCAGGGCTGGTACGTATCGAGTCTCGACGGCCAGGGGTAGGGCTCGAGCGCATCGGGTCTCGCAGGGCCTACAGATTGCGCACCCGCCGCCCGATCTCCCGGTCGAGCGGATAGCCGGCGGAGTCCCAGAACCCTCCCGCCGTGTCGTCGTCGAAGGCAACCAGAGCCGTGACGCGGCGCGCTCCCCGCTGGCGCAGACGCTCCTCGCCGGCCCTGGTCAGCGCCAGTCCGATTCCCAGGCGCCGATACCCGTCGCGGACGGCGAGCCGGTACATGTTCCCCCGCCACCCATCCCAAGCGGCGATCAGCGTCCCGACGATCTCACCCTCCATCTCGGCCACCAACAGGGCGGCCGGAGAATCGTCCAGCAAGCGCTCGACGTCCTCCCTGCGATCGCCCATGCTCGCGTGACCACTCCTCGTCCCTGCCCAAAGGTCCAGCACCGCCGGAACGTCGTCGCGCCGACACAACCGTACGTTCAGTGGCTCGTTCAAGCGACGAGCATAGATTGTGTCCCCCCGCTAGATGATCGATTCCACGGCGACAGCCGTGAATCGCTACCTCTTCCGATTCCAAGTGCCCCCCGCGCGGTGCTCGGTGCCGAGTGTTCGCTTTGCCACCGTATATGGGGTCAATCGAACACTCTGCACCTCGGGCTCGCCCAAAAGTGCGGCTCAGGCCCTACGCGGAAGTCGCGCCCGATTGCTCTCCCATGACCGCCACGGCCGCAGCCACGCCCGAGAGGGCAAATGCGGTCAGGTAGACGCTCGTGCGCTTCGGTAGGTATCCGCCCCGCCCCGCGGCGACTCCGGCGAGAGTGTCCGCGCTGTCGCACACCAGACCAGCGAGCAGCCACTGGCGCTGAACCGCTCCGTCAGTCCCAAGAGCACCGCAGGCGAGAACGAGATCACGCACGGCCAGGATCCGAGCCAGGTAGACAGCCTGTGGATTCCCGCTCATATCGAGACCGACCGCGTTGCCGACGGACCGTGGCGCCAGCCAGGCCGCAACACCGAACGTCATCCGACCCCAGATCAAGCCGTTGAGCGTCAGCTTGCTTACAAGGCTCCGGTTCACAGCGACCATCGTATAGTCGCCGCCGCTCCTCGCGCGAAGCGGGAGCGTCCGGAGCTGCGTTCGCGTGGACGCAGAACCGGATAGCCGAACTGGGGACGACGCCTACAACCCCATCAGCTTGCCGAGGATCTCCTTCATGAGCGGCGAGCATGGCACGGGAGGGCGCGCCGGATCACCCAAGGACATGGACTCCCCGCAAATGAGCTTGTTCGAGGAGGAAGGCGAAGACCGCGAGTGATCGCGAGTGGTCCGTCTGATGTGTCCGGATTGTGTCCGATTTCGCCCCGCGCGCTCGATGTCGATCACGGTTGACTAGGCGCCCAGCCAATGGCGCAGTCTGGCCACTCCGTCAAGGACGTCGGTCCATTCGCGTTTCCAGCGAACGTCCAGTGCCTCGCTGGGCTGGCACAGCCAGATCACTCTGGCGGTCAGGTCCGTGGTCAGTTCCTGAATCTCCTGTGGCGCCTGCTTGAGTGGTGGGGCGCCGGATTCGCCGCGCCTTCCTCTCTCCAGTCCGATCACCGCTCGCCGCAGCCGCGCGCGAACCAGATAGGCCAGCTTGGGATCGCGGCCAGCCTCGTCAACCCTGTCAAGCAGTGACAGGCAATACTCGCGCGTAGTCATCGATCACTCCTTCAAGATCACTCAGGAACCTATCCACCGATTGGAGCCATTCGAATGTTGCCCTCTCGTCTTCATGGGCGCCGGGGAGATGTAGTCGCCAGCCGGTTGCGCCCGCAACCAGCACCTTGATCTCGCCACTGTCGTAGCCGAGCGCCTCGCCAACCACCCAGAATGGCTGCTCCCGACCGAATGCCGGGTTTCCCACGCAGTAGGCGCCCAAGATCGCCGCATGGCGGGCGACCGTCGCGATCACCTCGCACTCGAAGTCCGGCCAGCCGCCGTCCTCTAGCGAATTCATGCCCTCAGAGTAGGCAGCCCTGAACCCCTCTAGGTCCTCGCGGGCCCGACTGAATCGCGGCAGGTCGTCGAGCAACTGTCCGAGTCTTTCCTCCCCTGTCACTCGCAGCGGAACCCCCTCTTCGGCGATGTGGTGCAGGTAGAGCGAGCCGTAGACACGCATTTGCTCGATCTCGGCCCAGCTGTAGAAGGAGACCTTGACACGCGGGTAGTCCAAGCCCTCAACCGCCTCGGCGACCACGCCTTCCTCCGAGCCCACCACAAGCAAGTCGGTGTCGCTCGCTTGGTCGGCGTTGCCGCGGGCCCTCGACCCGTAGAGCCAAACCTCAAAGTCGCCGCTCATCGGCGGGTCACCGCCTGGAAGAGGTAGGTGATGAAGAGCCCAAGGAAGAGGAGTCCAGTCGCAGAAAGGAAGAGCATGATTGGCACCGCGATCCCAGTCGCCGAGGTGGCCGTGATCTCGGTCGCGTTGAGCACGCAGGCCACGCTCAGCGCTAGACAGTCCCAATAGGTATCGGCACCGTGCAGGTGATCACGTGCTAGGTATAGGAGCAGTGGCCCGAGCAGGATGGCGACACCAAAGAGATTGAGGAGAAGTCGCCTAATGAGCTCGCCGTTGCCCCAGAGGAAGCCGCTGGCCCGGCTCAGCACGTACGCCCCCAGCGCCCGGAAGCGCTCAAGTTCAGGGTAGTGGTCCCGGGAGTACTGGTCTGACCAGAGGAAGCCGCGCTTCAGCGCCTTCTCGTGCTCTTCGATTGAGCGCAGCCGATAGCGCCTCGCATCTCTCTCATAGCCGAGCGCTGAGGCTTCGGTGGCGATGTTCCGACAAAGGTCGCGGCAGAGGTTCGGCTCTCCAGGCAGGCTCTGCTCGAGCACCGCGTACTTAGGGGCCGTGCCCTGAAAGCGCGTAGTTCCGAGGCTGCAGGAGTGAATCCTGGTCTTCGGCAGCTCGCAGTCGATAAACCGCGAGGCGGGAAAGTTGCATTCCTGCAGGGTCGCCTTGCGGAAATAGCAGTTCTCGAAGATGCAGGCCGAAAACTGGCAGTCGATCAGCCTCGTGTCTTTGAAACTGATGTTCGCGAAGGTGCACTGGATGAAGGTGGCACCGCGCAGCACTTTGCCCTCGAAGCGCTGGTTGATGAAGAGCGTATCTGAGCCCTCGCCTGGCGAGGGCTCTAGGGAGGAGGTCTGCTCTCTGACCGTATAGACAGACACGGGCTAGATATACCTCAAGCTGGCTAGATCGGTGTACTTCAGCTTCTGGAACGTCTTTGGTATCCGGATATCAAGGGCCGGCATAGGTGCCCAGGTTGGCCGATTGGGTTGCGATCCTGCCTTCGATGAGCCGCGGGCGCGACAAGTATGGCTGGGAGAGGCTGTCCGACGTCCAGGTGCCGCGTGGCATGTTGTGGGTCGTCCTGATCGGCCTTTGGTGGAGACAGCGGGGAACGAATCAGGCCATTGATGAGTTTGGAGAGCGAAGCTCAGAACTTGGCCAGCTACTTGGAGAGCGCTGGCGCGAAGGGACCGAACGTGAGGAACAGCTCGTCCAGCTGCAGGCGAGCATCGAGCGGATGACCCGCTGGTTGGTTCGGCTGACGGTTGTGCTGGGCATTATTGGCGTTGGCAGCATTGCCGCGACGATCTGGGTTGCGCTGAGCTAGCGGATCGATGCCTCAGAAGGCGGCGCTACCATTCTTGACGTGGCCGCATCGCCAACCAAGACCGTCGAGTTCGACCGCGAGCTGCTTGAGCGTCTGCGCCAGCGCCGCCCCGAGATGAGCGACCGCGAACTGCTTGAGTCGATGGCGAGGATGACCCTCGGCCGCGAAACCCTGCGCCGCGTCCAGGAGCGCAGCACGCTTTCCGAAGACGAGGCAGTCGAGCTTGGCGTCAAAGCCGTGCATGAGGCACGGCGCGAGCGCCGAGCGGCCGGTTGAAGCGCTTCGTAGTCGATGCAAGCACGCTTGTCTCCGGTGTAGCCAGTCGCCAAGGTGGAGGCGCCCCCTGGTTGCTTCTCGCTGCCTTGCTGGACTTCGAGTTCGAAGCGGTCACTTGCCCCAAGCTCATTACCGAGTTCAGGGACGCTCTCGGCAACAAGTACTTCCAGGAACGCTTCGATCCTAATGATCTCGCGGAGATCGTGGCCAGGGTCGAGGAGGCCGGCATCGAGCATCAGGACCCGAGGGAGATCGAAGCATTGCTTCGCGATCCCGACGACGATTACCTCGTCGCCTTGGCCCGAATGACCGACGCCGAGAGGATCATCACCGGCGACGGCGACCTACTCGACCATGCTGGCCTTGAGCCGCCCGCTATCGACGCGAGGGCGGCCTGCAGACTGCTCGGCTTGATCGAATGATGGCCGCCGAATCAGAGCAACGGCGGGCACGTGCGCGCAGGAATCGAGCGGCCAGGAGATTCAAGCCTGACCAGGTCGAGTTGCTACTCGTTGCGGAGGCGCCCCCTGCGGCACTTGATCGCTATTTCTATTTTCCAGATGTGGCCGAGCACGACTCACTCTTTCGGTACGTCGTACGCGGCATCCTCAAGGCCGAGCCCACACGGGCCAATAAGCCTGAACTTCTGGCCAGCCTTCGTGATCGAGGTGTCTTCTTGATCGACCTCAAGCTCGATCCCCTCGATGGTAGCCAGCTGAGCGACTACGTGCCCGACTTGGTGCGCCGTGTCAGACATCTCGCTCCCAGCAAGATCATCTTGATCAAGGCCACCGTTCACGATGCGGCCTTGAGTGCGCTTCTGCAGGCTGGTCAGCCAGTGTCCCAAGAGCGGGTGCCATTCCCCGGCAGTGGCCAGCAGCGGCGCTTCGAAGAGACATTTGCCTGCGCACTTCGTGATTGAAGCTGCTTGATACGGTGCCGCGTTCCGGACGAGAGGTTAGGCAGCGCGTGGATTTTGTCGGCAGCGTTGAAAAGGCTCGCGAGCATTTCCTGCAACCCCAATTCGGGATTTCGGGCACCGCGCGCGCCTACCTGGAGGACGATGCCCGGCTTTCAGAGGCCGAGCAGGTAGCTGATCTCGTAGCCCGATTTTCACGTGCCGAGATTGAAGAGAAGGCGTTGGGACGGACAGTTGGATCAGGGATCGTCAAGCCGCTGGGATCACAGCTTCGACGCTCCCTTAAACGCGCCACGGCTGAGCAGCTCGACGGCATTCGCGCGGCAATTGAGGACGCTATTGCCCGCACCTACGTCAGCACCATCGGACTCGACGAAGCGAACGACGCTCGCGTAAACGATGGCCGCACTCCAGAGCAAATCTGGGAGTTTTGGATTCCTCGGATCTACACGGGCTATCTGAAGAACTCAAGCGGTCTTGCTAAGCGTGACCTGGATGCCATCGGCTCATTTGGTGAGATAGCGCTGCTCGAAAGGCTGGAGGAATTCGATCTTGGGCGCAAGGCGAAGGGAGTCAAGGTCGGAATGATCGGCATTGGCTACGGAACCGCTGGCGCGGTTTTGCGGCTCAGCCAAACGTCGATGACGCCCGACGCGTGGGTGACGGAGCCCCCGGCGGATCAACTGGTCACCTACGAAAATCTATGGTCCATCGCGGATTACTTGCCTTGAGTTGCTGAGGAGTTCGTACCTGGCCAGCATTGAAGTCAAGACTCAACCAACCAGCCTGAGAAGGCCATCTCAGTCAATCAACCAGCTGATACGCGCCCGAACCCGAACCTGATCGGCTTACCTCAGGCTCTCCACGGGTGCTCTGGTCTCCCCCCAGGTCTCCCGAGGCTCCAACCCCGCACCCCGACACACTACGAACCCTCCGATTCCGTGCCTGGGCGGCTCTCGTCTGCCGGGCGTCCAGCGGCCGATTTTGGCACGGCTTCGCCGTGCGGTCGGCCGCTTGTATGGACGCCGGCAGGCGATGCAATTCCCGTCTTCTCTGGACAACCGATGCAGAGGAAATGCGCGACGAATCAGACAACGATTTCGAGCGACTGCTATCGCCGGAGGACGTTGCCCGTACTTGCGGTCTTTCCCGCCGAGCGGTCTACAGAGCTATCGCGCGAGGTGAGCTGAGGGCGGCACGACTCTGCCATCGGCTTCGCGTTCAACCCACGGAGCTTGAGCGCTGGATCGGTGAAGCAGAACTCTCGCCGGAGCCTCGTCAGCCGAGGCGGACTCACCGATCCGCAAACCGCGCCCTGCGCGGTAGCTTGCGTGCCATGCTCAAAGACGCTGAGGAAGGCTAGGAGGCCGACGGTGAGCGTTGAGCGAGTCGAGCGGAAGGGCGGGGTCGTCTGGCGGGTGCGCTGGCGCGACGAGCAGGGCAGGGCACGCTCAAAGGTGGTCGGCCGGAAGCGCGACGCGGACGCGTTTGAGGCCGAGGTGGTGCGGCGGAAGCGAACCGGCGACTTGGATCTGCTCTCCGGAGGGCGGCAGACACTCGCCGACTTCGCGCAGGAGTGGTGGAAGCTCTACGCCGCTCCGAATCTCGCGGCGCGGACTCTTCGTAGCTATGCGGGCCTCTGGGATCGGCACGTGCTGCCGCGGCTCGGGTCGATGCGCCTCAACTCGATCACGCCGGAGGTCGTCGAGCGTTTCCGGGCGGAACTGGAAGCCGATGAGGTGGGGCAACCCACGATCTATCGGGCGCTGGCGCTTCTCCAGGGCATCCTGCGGCGAGCGGTTGAGTGGCGGCGGATCGGCCACAACCCGGTCAAGGCGGTGCAGAAGCCGAAGGTTCGACGCCATCGTGAGGTCCGCCCACTGCCGCCCATCGTCGTCGAGCGGCTGCGTGCTGTTGCTGCCAAGAGGCGCAAGCACGGCGCACGGGACGCCACCCTGATCGGCCTTCTTGCATACGCCGGCCTGCGGCCTCAGGAGGCGCAAGCTCTGCGCTGGGGCGATGTGCGCGAGAGGACGCTCTTGATCGAGAAGGCCGCAGATGGGCTGGGCGGCGTCAAGACGACCAAGACGGGGCAGGCGCGCACCGTGCGCCTGCTTGCGCCTCTCGCCCGTGACCTTGCGGAGTTGCGGCTCCTGCGCGGTCGTCCCGGTGACGACGCGCTCCTGTTCGCGAACGGCTCAGGCGGGGTCTGGAACGACCCCGCCTGGCAGACCTGGCATCGGGATGCGTGGGTGCCCGCCTGCCGCGCTGTCGGGTTGGAGGGCGCGCGTCCCTATGACCTTCGCCACAGCTTTGTCTCGCTGCTGATCCATGAAGGGCGCAGCGTGGTCGAGGTCGCGCGGCAGGCCGGCCACTCGCCGACGATGACTCTCGACGTCTACGCCCACGTCTTCGATGAGTTCGACATCGCCAGGCGTGTTTCTGCCGAGGATCAGATCGCTCAGGCGCGGCGCGATGTGTCCGAATCGTGTCCGCCCGTCCCAAGCAAAGCGGAGAAATCCCAAGAAACCCGTGCTAATCCCTACAGCCCCATCAGCTTGCCGAGGATCTCCTTCATCACCTCGTCCGTGCCGCCGCCGATCGGGCCGAGGCGGGCGTCGCGGACGGCGCGCTCGATGCCGTACTCGCGCATGTAGCCGTAGCCGCCGTGGATCTGGAGGGATTGGTCGGCGATCTCGAGGACGGCGCGCTGGGTGATGAGCTTGGCCATGGTCACGTCTTTGATGCAGTCCTGGCCTTCGTGGAAGAGGCGGAGGGCGTTGTAGGTGAGGGCGCGGGAGGACTCGGCCTTGGTTGCCATCTCGGCGACGTGGTGACGGATCGCTTGGAACTTGCCGATCGGGCGGCCGAAGGCTTCGCGCTCCTGTGCGTAGCTGACCGTGGTTTCGATCAGGCGCTGCATCGCGCCGACGGCGCCGATCGCCATCAAGAGTCGCTCCCAGGCGAAGTTGGCCATGATCAGGTGGAAGCCCTTGTTCTCCTCGCCCAGCAGGTTCTCGGCCGGCACCTCGACGTCGGTGAAGGAGAGCTCGCCGGTGTCGGAGGAGTGCCAGCCCATCTTCTCCAGCTTCTGCGCCACCTCGTAGCCCGGCATATCGCGCTCGAGCACGAGGAAGGAGATGCCGCCGTGGCCGCCCTCCTGCGTCGTCTTGCAGGCGCAGACGAGGAAGTCGGCGCGGACGCCGTTGGTGATGAAGGTCTTCGCGCCGTTGACGACGTAGCCGCCGTCGACCTTCCTGGCGAAGGTGGAGATGCCAGCGACGTCGGAGCCGGCACCGGGCTCGGTGATCCCCAGCGCGCCGATCTTCTCGCCGGCGATCCCCGGCACCAGCCAGCGCTGCTTTTGCTCCTCGGTGCCGAAGTTGAAGATCGGCGGCATCGCGATCGAGGTGTGGGCGTTGAGCCCAGCGGCAACGCCACCCGAGCCCCCCGAGCGCGCCAGCTCCTCGACCCAGATCGCGTCATGCAGGTGGGTGCCACCCTGGCCGCCGTATTCCTCCGGGAACTTGAGCCCGAGGAAGCCGAGCTCGGCGCAGCGCCCGTAGAGCTCGCGGGGAAATTCGCGCGCCTCCTCCCACTCGTCGACGTTGGGCGAGATCTCCTTGGCGACGAAGCGGCTGACGGTCTCGCGCAGCTCCTCGTGCTCCCCGCCGAAGGGCGGCAGCGTCGCGCGCGTTCCCGTGTCCTTGATTACGGTCATCCTGCCTCGGCGGCGAATCTTCGCGCATATCGATGGACCACACGACCCTCAGCCTGATCACGATCCCGCTCTTCACCGGCGCGATCGGCTACGTCACCAACTGGAGTGGGGTCTGGATGCTCTTCTACCCGGTGCGCTTCGCCGGGGTCAAAGTCCCCGGCCTGGCGCCGTTGGCCAACGTGCTGCCGCGCCGCGTCCAGCAGATCCCCGGGCTCGGCCAGGGCGGCCTCGGCTGGCAGGGGATCGTCCCCTCGCGGGCGGCGAAGATGGGCTCGATCGCGGTAGACAAAGGGCTCTCCAAGGTGGGCGGTCCCGGCGACTTCTACCGTCAGCTCGACCCCGAGGCGATCGCCGAGCAGATCCTGGTGACGGCCCGCGGCGACGTCCACGACGTGGTCGAGCGGATCATGGAGCGCGAGCGCCCGCAGCTCTGGCACGACCTGCCGCCGCGCATGCGCGCCGCCGTCCACGCTCGGGTCGAGGAGCAGCTGCCGCAGATCGTGCGCACGATCACGGCCGAAATCGGCACTCACGCCGACGAGCTGATCGACGTCAAGCTGATGGTGATCCGCCGGTTGGAGGCGAACCCGGCTCTGGCAAACCGGATCTTCCTCGAGGTCGGCCGCAAGGAGCTGCGCTTCATCGTCAACTTCGGCTTCTTCTTCGGCCTGCTGCTCGGCATTCCGACCGCCTTCCTCACCGAGGAGGTGCTGACCCAGTGGTGGGTGCTGCCGATCGCGGGGGTGCTGATCGGCTACACGACCAACCTGCTCGGCATCCGCATGATCTTCGAGCCGGTCGATCCGCGGCGGTTCGGGCCCGTCCGCCTGCAGGGCCTCTTCCTGCGGCGCCAGCCCGAGGTGGCGGGCGTCTACGCGGACATCATCGCCGACGACGTGGTGACGATGAGCAACGTCGCCGAGGACCTCATGCACGGGCCCAACTCCGACCGCACCCGGCAGCTGATCGAGGGCGCCCTGCGCCCAGCCGTCGACGAAGCCGTGGGTCGCGCGCGCCCGGCGGTGCGGGTTGCCGTCGGCTCGCGGGAGTACGACGTGATCCGCGCCTCGCTCGCGGTCGAGGCCGCCGACTACGCGGTCGCCCCGCTGGTCGACCCCGAGTTCAACGCCAGGCAGAGGGAAGGCGTGCGCGCCTTCGTCGCCGAACGCGTGCGGGAGATGGCTCCGGCCGAGTTCTCGGAGATGCTGCGCACGGCGATGCGCGAGGACGAGTGGCTGCTCTATCTGCACGGGGCCGTGCTCGGATTCGGCGCCGGACTGCTACACCTGGCGATCTTCGGATGACGCGCCAGGGCGACAGGGAAGAGGGGATGGGCCCGCGGAGGCCAGCGGGGGCTCCACGGCGCGTGCCCGGCGGGTCGGCGCAGCCGACGCTGGAGGAGCTGGCGCAGGCGGCGCCGGGCCTGGCCCGGATCGCGGCGAGCATGGCCTGGCACGGGGCATCGGAGGTCGTCAACGCCTACGCGGAGGGCGCCTCGCGGGTGATGCGCGCGGCGTCGCAGGGCGAGTCGACTGCGGAAGCGGTGCAGGAGACGACGGCCGAGTTGCGCGCCTACCTGCGCGAGTTGATCGGCGTGCAGGAAGGGTCGCGGCCCCGGCCGGCGAGCGACTCCTCGACCGCGGCGCTGCGCCGTCGCGGGGAGGAGCTGCTGCGCCAGTCCGCCGACGTCAGCGTCGACGTCGACTCTCACCCCGCCTACATGCGGATCCTCGACGCCCTCGCGCCTGACGAGGGGCGCATCCTTCGCTTTCTGGCTCGCGAGGGTGCGCAGCCCTCGGTCGACGTGCGCTCCGGCCTCCCCTTCGCCTCCGAGCTCGTCGCTCAGGGCTGCACCATGATCGCCGAGGAGGCCGGCTGTCGCCACGCCGACCGCGTCTACGCCTACCTCAACAACCTGCACCGGCTCGGCCTGGTCTGGTTCTCGCGCGAGGCGCTGCGCGACGCCCGCCGCTACCAGGTGCTCGAGGCCCAGGGCGAGGTGACCGAGGCGCTGGAGCGGGGTGGGCGCACGGCCCGCACCGTGCGCCGCAGCATCGTCCTCACCCCATTCGGCGAGGACTTCTGCGCGATCTGCCTGCCGCTGGATTAGTCGTTCAGGCAAGCCCTTGGTCGTTTCGTGCGTCTTGTTGCAGTTCCTTGTGCGGATCTCAATCCCCGCAACGCATTGTCTGAGCACGGATCGGCTAGCGTGACTACCATGGATCGCACGATGTGGACCGACGAGCGCCTCGACGAACGGTTCGACTCGATCGACCGACACTTCGACGAACTTCACACGGACGTTCGAGAACTGCGCTCGCTGACGTTTCAGCTCTGGGGCACGAACATGCTCGGCATCCTCGCCACCATCGTCGCGGTTATTGCCACTCGCGCCTGAGCTGGCCTACAGCCCGTAGCTGCGCCCGATCACGTCGAGCATTACCTCGTCGGTGCCGGCGCCGATGCGGTTGAGGCGGACGTCGCGGAAGGCGCGCTCGATCTCGTACTCCTTCATGTAACCGTAGCCACCGAGGACCTGGACCGCGTCGTCGGCGACCTCGCAGGCGATCCGGGAGGCGTAGAGCTTGGCCATCGTGATCTCGCGCACCGGGTACTCGCCGTTGGCGAAGCGCCAGGCGGTGGCGTAGGTGAACTGCTTGGCCGCCTCCGTCTTCGTCGCCATCTCGGCGATCTTGTGGCGCAGGGCCTGGAACTTGCCGATCGGGCGGCCGAAGGCTTCGCGCTCCTTCGCGTACTCGATCGTCTTCTCGATCATCCGCTCGGCCCCCGCGTGGCAGCCGGCGGCGGCGACCAGCCGCTCGCCCTGGAGCTCCCAGGCGATGTGGTAGAAGCCCTTGCCCTCTTCGCCGAGGATCGCGGTCTCGGGCACGCGCACGTCTTCGAAGGCGAGCTCGCCGGTGTCGGAGGCGTGCATGCCCATCTTCTCCAGCTCGGCCGAGACGCTGAAGCCGGGCACGTGGTTGCCCTCCTCGTCGCGCAGGTCGACGACGAAGAGCGTGATCCCGTCGTGACGGGCGCTCGGGTCGGTCTTGGTGACGAGGACGATGAAGTCGGCGCGGGGCCCGTTAGTGATGAACGTCTTCGAGCCGTTGATGACGAATTCGTCGCCGTCGCGGATCGCCGTCGTGCGGATGCCGGCGACGTCGGAACCGGCCCCCGGCTCGGTGATACCGATCGAGCCGATCTTCTCGCCCTTCAGCCCCGGTTCGAGGTACTTGCGCTTCTGCTCCTCGCTGCCGAGCAGGTGGATCGGCGGCAGCACCATGTCGCTCTGCACGGCGAAGCCCATGTTGGTGCCGCCCGAGCCCGAGTAGCTCATGCACTCGGCGCGGACCAGCGAGTAGTAGTAGTCGCCGCCCTGTCCGCCGTACTTCTCGGGGAAGCAGAGGCCGAGGAAGCCGAGCTCACCGGCGCGCTTCATCGCCGCCGAGTCCCAGTAGGTGTCCTCCCACTCGTTGCGGTGGGGCCAGAGCTCCTTCTGCACCCACGACTGCATCGACTCGCGCAGGTCTTCGTGCTCCTGGCTGAAGATGAAGTGCTTGCGGCCCGCCTCGTGGTCGGGCTTGATGACTTTGGAGCCGTCGCTCGTCGCGGTCGCCATGGTCTCTCTCCTCGCTCGGGTTCTAGGGGGTCTGACATCCCCACCGGACCTTCAGGTCAGACAGGTGTCGGGGCGGGTGGACAGTAGCACTTCCTACTTTCGACGGAGTCGGCTATGGTCCCGCTCGATGAGCGACGAGAGAGTGGAGCGCACAGGCTGATGGCTGAATACGAGCTGGTTGCCTACGAGGTGGCAGAGGGCGTCGCCACGGTGACGTTGAACAACCCGGAGAAGCGCAACATGCTCTCCGGTCAGATGCTCGCCGAGCTCCTCGACGCGATGAAGACCGCGCGCGACTCCGAGGAGGTTCGTTCAGTTGTCCTCACCGGCGCGGGGGACAAGGTCTTTTGCGCGGGAGCAGATCTCGGTGGGTTTGCAGCCGATGTTCCGCTCGTAGCCAAACATTTTGCAACCGATCTTTTCCTTGAATATTTCCGGCTGATGCCGCGCCTGGGCAAGCCGAGCCTTTGCGCCGCCAACGGCCACGTGCTCGCGGGCGGAATGGGCCTTGCCCTCTCCTGCGACCTGCTGATCGCCAGAGAGGGCGCCACCTTCGGCACACCGGAGATCAACGTCGGCGCCTTCCCCTACATGATCATGACGATCATCTACCGCAACGTCCCGCGCAAGAAGGTCAACGAGATGATGCTGCTGGGCGAGCGGCTGAGCGCCGAGCAGGCGGTCGAGTACGGGCTCGCCAACAAGGTAGTCCCGGCCGGCGAGTTCGAGGCCGCCGTCGCCGATTGGGCGACCAAGCTCGCCTCAAAGAGCCCGGTGCTGATGCGGCTCGGCCACGACGCGATGTACCGCCAGCAGGACATGGCGGTTGACGACGCGCTCGAGTACCTGCGCTCGCAGCTCTCGCTCACCTTCTCGACCGAGGACATCGTCGAGGGCGTCACCGCATTCTTCGAGAAACGCGACCCGCAGTGGAAGGGACGGTAGTGGGCAGCACTGAGCAGGAGACCAAGCATTTGCTCCCCGGCGCCGCGCCGCTCGGCGAGCTGACCGAGCAGCTGCACGAGCGCCGCCAGAAGGCGAAGCTCGGCGGCGGCGAGGAGAAGATCGCCAAGCAGCACGAGCGCGGCAAGCTGACCGCGCGCGAGCGCCTCGACCTGCTCGTCGACGAGGGCACCTTCGTCGAGATGGGCATCCACGGCCGCCCCCACTTCGCCCAGCGGGCGATGGACGGCAAGGAAGCGCCGGCCGACGGCGTGATCACCGGCTGGGGCGACGTCGACGGCCGCCCCTGCTGCATCGCCGCCTACGACTTCACCGTGATGGCCGGCTCGATGGGCATGACCGGCGAGCTCAAGGTCACCCGCCTGCGTGAGATGGCGCTCTCCAAGCGCATGCCCTTCATCTGGCTGCTCGACTCCGCCGGCGCCCGCATCCAGGAGGCGGCGGGCTCGCTCTTCGCCGGCTCCGGCCACCTCTTCCGCGAGGAGGTCGAGATGTCGGGCGTGATCCCGATGGTCGCGGCGATGATGGGCCCCTGCGCCGCCGGCACCGCCTACATCCCGGCGCTCGCCGACTTCGTGCCGATGGTCTCCGGCCAGGGCGCGATGGCGCTCGCCGGCCCGCACCTGACAAAGGCGGTCACCGGCGAGGACATCTCGATGGAGGACCTCGGCGGTGCCAAGGTGCATTGCCGCAAGTCGGGCGTGGGAGACCTCGAGGTGAAGGACGACGAGGAGTGCATTGCCGCGATCAAGGCCTACCTCTCCTTCTTCCCCTCCAACTGGGAAGAGAAGCCGCCCGTGCGCGAGGTCTCAGACCCGATCGAGCGCGCCTCCGAGAAGTTGATGGAGATCGTTCCCGACTCCTCGCGCCAGCACTACGACATGTACGACGTGATCCGCGAGATCGTCGACGACGGCGAGTACTTCGACCTCAAGCCGAAGTTCGCCAAGACGCTGATCACCTGCTTTGCCCGTTTCGGCGGTCGGCCAGTCGGGATCGTCGCCAACCAGCCCAAGCAGCTGGCCGGCATCCTCGACAACGACTCGGCCGACAAGGCGGCGCGCTTCATCAACCTCTGCGACGCCTTCAACATCCCGCTCGTCTTCCTCCAAGACGTGCCCGGCTTCATGGTCGGCTCGAAGGTCGAGCACGCCGGGATCATCCGCCACGGGGCGAAGATGCTCTACGCAGTCAGCCGCGCCACGGTGCCGAAGGTGACGGTGATCGTGCGCAAGGCCTACGGCGCCGGCTACTACGTGATGTGCGGCAAGGCGTACGAGCCCGACTTGATCGTCGCCTGGCCGGGGGCCGAGATCTCGGTGATGGGCGCCGAGGGGGCGGTGGAAATCATCGGCCGTTCGGTGATCGAGGCATCCGAGGACCCGGAGGCGACGCGCGAGTCGATGCTGAACGCGGTGCGCGAGCAGATCGATCCCTACATCGCCGCCGGCAACGCCGTGATCGACGACATCATCGACCCGCGCGAGACCCGCGCGACGATCGCCAAGGCGCTGAGGATGGCCGCCGACAAGCACGTCGAGAAGCCGCGCAAGCGCCACGGGGTGATGCCGGTATGACGGGCATTGGCGACTTTTCCGTCATATACACGGATAACTCGCCAAAGGGAGGTGGGCAGTGAGCTCGTTCGACGACCCGGTGGTGATCAGCTGCTCGATCAGCGGCGTGATCGCCAACCGCGACCAGTGTCCGGCGATCCCCTACACGCCGGAGGAGTACGCGGCGGAGGCGCGGCGCGCGGTCGACGAGGGCGCTTCGCAGATCCACATCCACGCCCGCAAACCGGACGGCACGCCCTCCTACGAGGTCGAGGACTTCAGGACGATCACCGAGGCGATCCTGGCTGAGGTCGGCGACGTGATCATCAACTACTCGACCGGCGCGATCGCCATTCCAATCGAGAAGCGGCTCGAGTATCTGCGCGAGCTGAAGCCCGACGTCGCCGCGCTCAACATGAGCTCGATGAACTACGCCAAGTACAGCTCCCGGCGCCAGGACTTCGTCTTCAAGGCCGTCTTCGAGAACAGCTTCGACACGATCATCGAGTTCCTCACGGCGATGAAGGAGCTCGGGATCAAGCCCGAGCACGAGTGCTTCGACTCCGGCCACGTCGCCAACCTCGACCCGCTGATCGATATGGGCCTGCTCGAGCCGCCGCTGCAGATCTCGCTGGTGATGGGGGTGACGGGCGGCATTCGGCCGACGCCGCGCAACGTCAACCTGATGTCGGATCAGATTCCGGGGGGTCCCGAGGGGTCGAACCAGTGGCAGGTGATCGGCATCTCCCGCGACCAGTGGAAACTGCTTGCCGCCTCCCTGGTCCTCGGCGGCAACGTCCGCGCCGGGGTCGAGGACAACCTCTACCTGCCGAACGGCGAGATGTGTCGCTCCAACGGCGATCTGATCGCCAAGGCCCGCCAGATGGCCGAGGACGTCGGCCGCCGCGCCGCGACGGTCGCCGAGGCGCGCGAGCTATTGGGAGTACCGCGGCGCGCGGAGGCCTGAGCGTGAGCGCCACGATCCACCGCGCCGGCGTCTCCTGGAGCGGCGGCGCGGGCGAGGACGTGCGCGCCCACGAGGTCCTGCTCGGCGCTCAGACGCTGGCCAGCTCCTCGGCGCTCGAGTTCGGCGGCGATGAGACCAAGTCGAACCCCGAGGCGCTGCTGGTCGGTGCCCTCGCCAGCTGTCACATGCTCTGGTTCCTGGCGCTGGCGCGCAAAAAAGGATTCGAGGTCGCTTCCTATGAGGACGACGCCGACGCGGTGCTGGACGGCAAGCGTTTCACCGCGGCGACCCTGCGGCCGCGGGTGCGCTGGGCCGGCGAGCCGCCCGAGCCCGAGGCGATCGAGGCGCTCCACCATCGCGCCCACGAGCTCTGCTTCGTCGCCAACTCGGTCGACTTCCCGGTCGCGGTGGAGCCCTCGTGAGCCGGTCCCTCACATGGAGGCTGCGATGAGCGAGCTGCCGCTGCGCGACGTCAAGGTCCTCGACCTGACCCGGCTCCTGCCCGGGGGCTTCTGCTCGCTATTGCTGGCCGACCTCGGCGCCGAGGTGCTGAAGGTCGAGGACACCGGCATGGGCGACTACATCCGCTGGGCGCCGCCCTACTACGGCAGCGAGGAGCAGCAGGCGCTGGGCACGCGCTCGGCGCTCTACCTCTCTCTCAACCGCGGCAAGCGCTCGGTGCGCCTCGACCTCAAGAGCGAGAAAGGGCGGGAGGTGCTGCTGCGCCTGGTCGAAGGCTTCGACGTCGTCCTCGACGGCTTCCGCCCCGGCGTCCTCGACCGGCTCGGCGTCGGCTACGAGCGCATGCGCGAGGCCAACCCCGGCGTCGTCTTCTGCGCGATCACCGGCTACGGCCAGGACGGCCCCTACACCCAGCGCGCCGGCCACGACATGAACTACCTCGGCCTGGTTGGCCTGCTCGGGCTGACCGGGGCCAAGGACGGCCCGCCGGTGCAGTCCGGCGGCCAGATCGCCGACCTCGGCGGCGGCGCCCTGATGGCGGCCTTCGGCGTGCTCGCTGCGCTGCACGAGCGCAACCGCTCCGGCGAAGGGCAGCTGGTCGACGTCTCGATGGCCGACGGCGCCCTCTCCTGGCTGGCGATGGTCGCCGGCCGTTACTTCTGCGACGGTGAGGTGCCGCGCCGCGGCGAGCAGCAGCTCGCCGGCGGCCTGCTCTGTTACCTCCCCTACGAGGCCGGCGACGGCTGGGTCACCTGCGGGGCGCTGGAGCCGAAGTTCTGGGCCGCCTTCTGCAACGGGGTGGAGCGCCCCGACCTGATCGAGTTCCAATTCGAGCCGCCGGGATCGGACGCCTGGCGCCAGGTCGCCGCGGTCTTCCGCTCGCGCACGCGCGAGGAATGGAAGGCCTTCAACGACGAGCACGACTGCTGCATCGAGCCAGTGCTCGACCTCGACCAGGTGCTCGAGTCCGACCTCGTTCGCGCCCGCGAGATGGTGGTTGAGATGGAGCAGCCGGGCCTCGGCACGGTCCGCCAGCTCGCGCACCCGCTGAAGCTGAGCCGCACTCCCGCCGACCCCACCCGCCCGGCGCCCGCCTTCGGCGAGCACACCGAGGAGGTGCTGCGCGAGGCCGGCTACTCCGACGAGGAGGTCGCCGCCATGCTCGACTCCGGCGCCGCCGCCGGTCCTGGCACCGACGCCGCAACCACCTTCCGCGCATGACCGCCGCCGACGGGCCGAAAGCTGGACATATCGACACGCTTTCGGCCCGTCGACCCAATGGGGGGCTGCTGCGGAGTGGGGAGCTGGCCGAGGCCTCGGGGGTGCCGGTGCCGACGATCAAGCACTACCTGCGCGAGGGCCTCTTGCCGGAGCCGGTGAAGACGAGCCGCAACATGGCCTACTACCCGCCCGAGTTCGTCGACCGGATCAAGTTGATCAAGCAGCTGCAGGAGGAGCGCTTCATGCCGCTGCGGGCGATCAAGTCGGTGCTCGACGAGGACCCCGAGCGCGCCCGCGCCCTGGTCGAGCTGGAGGATCGCATCCTCGACCGCGCCCTCGCCGGCGAGCGCACCCGGACCAGCGCCGCCGAGGTGCGCGAGCGCTACGGCATCCCCCGCGAGGTGCTCGACCGCCTCGCCGAGATCGGGGTGCTCAGCCCCAACAGCCGCGGCTACTCGCCCTCCGACGTGAAGATCATCGAGGCGATCTCCCGCTTTCGCGCCGGCGGCTACGACGAGCAGATCGGTTTCACCGTCTACGACACCCTGCGCTACAAGAAAGCGCTTGAAGCACTGGTCAGCGAGGAGGTCGGCATGGTCATGGACCGCCTCGCCGGCGAGGTATCGCCCGAGCGCGTGGTCGAGATGCTCGAAGCGGGCGCCCAGCCCCTGCAGGATCTGATCGCCGCTCTGCACACCAAGCTGATGGTCGCCGAGCTCGAGCGCCACCGGGCCAGCCGCGCATAGAGAGTCTGCTCAGCCCGCGTTATGCGGTCCGGGCGGCAGACTCGTGCGCTGCCGCCAGCTGCGCGAGGCCCTGATCGCGCCCGACGACCGGCGCGTAGCCCAGCTCGGCCTGTGCCTTGGAGATGTCGATCGTGCACTCCTGGGTGAGCAGCCAGGCGCGGAAGCTGGTCATCGGCGGTTCGCCGGGTAGTGGAAGGAGCTTCCAGGCGGCCTCGCAGACCCGGGCCAGCGGGGCCGCGGTCCAGGTCGGGAGGCTGCGATCCGGTGGCTCGACGTCCTGGCTGCGGAGCAGGGCGGTGACGAACTCGCGGAAGACGACCGGCTCGCCGTCGGTGACGAAGTAGGCCTCGCCCGCGCGTCCCTTCCGCGCGGCGAGGATGAGACCCTCGACGACGTTGTCGACGTGGGTGGTCGCGGTGACGTTGGCGCCGCCGCCGACCCAGGCGAAGCGTCCCGCTTCGACCATGGCGACCATCTCCGGCAGCAGGGTCGTGTCGCCCGCGCCCCAGACGAAGCGCGGCCGCAGGACGACCGTCTCGAAGCCCGCGCGCGAGGCCGCTCGCACCGCCTGCTCGGCTTTCGCCTTCGTCGCCGGGTAGGGCGCACGCGAATCGGGCCGTAGCGGCGCCGTCTCGTCGACGTGGACCAGCGGCTCGCCGGCCATCAGCGCCGCCTCGGTGCCGCAGTGGACGAAGCGGCCAACGCCGGCCTCCGCGCAGGCGGCAAGGGCGTTCCGCGTGCCCTCGACGTTGCCGCGCTCGAAGTCCGCCCAATCACCCCACTCGCCGAGGTGGGCGGCGAGGTGGAAGGCGAGCTCGCAGCCCGCGGCTCCCGCCGCAAGCGAGGCCCGGTCGCCGAGCTCGCCCCGCACCGGCTCCGCTCCCAGCTCGGCCACCCGCGCGGCGGCGGCGTCGGAGCGCGCCAGTGCCCGCACCTGGACCCCTTCGGAGACCAGTCGCTCGACCAGCCTGCCGCCGATGAAGCCCGATCCGCCGGTGACGAAGGCCGCCGTTGCCATCGGGCCGATGTTAGCCTGGCCCGCCGTGAAGTCGGTTTTGGTGACCGGAGCCTCGACCGGGATCGGTCGCGCCAGCGCCCTGCGCATGGACGCCGCGGGTTGGCGCGTGTTCGCCAGCGTCCGGCGGGAGGAGGACGGGGAGGGTCTGAAGCGGGCCGCCTCGGAGCACCTCGTGCCGCTCATCCTCGACGTGACCGATGCCGAGCAGCTCGCCGCCGCGTCTGAGCGCATCGCCGCCGCGGTCGGCGCGGCGGGTCTCGACGGCCTCGTCAACAACGCCGGCATCGCGGTGATGGCGCCGCTGGAGACGGTCGCGCTCGATGACCTGCGCCATCAGCTCGAGGTCAATCTGATCTC
>DASZSJ010000032.1:0-1515 GCA_035548675.1 Solirubrobacterales bacterium | reverse complement strand
GCCGGTGTGGCGATGCGATTTTCCCCCCGATCACTCGGACTCACCACTCAGGCTCCCCCTGCCCACTGCATGTCCCTGAAGCAAACGATGTCAGGCAGAAGTCGCCCGCGCTGCACATCTCTCCCCCCTTTTCAGCACGACTCCGTGCCGAATTCTCGGAAATTGCATCGGCTGGCGAATCGCCGCGGAGGACCGGGACGCCGATAGCATCCGCGCAATGGCGACCTGCGTTGTAACCGGCGGGGCCGGCTTCCTCGGCTCTCACCTCTGCGAGCACCTGCTGGGACAGGGCCACAGGGTGATCTGCATCGACAACCTCGAGACCGGCTCGCTGGAGAACATCGCGCACATCCGCGAGCAGGCGTTCGAGTTCCGCAACATCGACATCACCTCCCACGTGGACGTCCCCGAGGAGGTCGACTTCATCTACCATCTCGCCTCGCCGGCGAGCCCGATCGATTACCTGCGGCTGCCGCTGCACACGCTCAAGGTCGGCTCGCACGGGACGCACCACATGCTCGGGGTCGCCAAGTTCAAGCGCGCCCGCTTCCTGCTCGCCTCGACCAGCGAGGTCTACGGCGACCCCAAAGTCCACCCCCAGACCGAGGACTACTGGGGCCACGTCAACCCGATCGGCCCGCGCGGCGTCTACGACGAGGCCAAGCGCTACGCCGAGGCGCTGACGATGGCCTACCACCGCCAGCAGGGGCTCGACACGGCGATCGTCCGCATCTTCAACACCTACGGGCCGCGCATGCGCCCGCACGACGGCCGCGCGATCCCGACCTTCCTGCGCCAGGCGCTGCAGGACCGGCCGCTGACCGTGTTCGGCGACGGCAGTCAGACTCGCAGCTTCTGCTACGTCGACGACCTGATCCGCGGCATCGTCGCCCTCGCCGAGTCCGACGTCCACCTGCCGGTCAACGTCGGCAACCCGGACGAGTTCACGCTGCTCGAACTGGCCGAAGCGGTGGTCGACGTCACCGGCTCGCGCTCGCAGATCGTCCACGAGGCGCTGCCGACCGACGACCCCCAGCAGCGCCAGCCGGACATCACCCGCGCCCGCGACCTGCTCGAGTGGGAGCCGACGGTCGCCCTGGTCGAGGGCCTGAAGCGGACGATCGACCGCAGCGGCGTCGAGCGCCTCGTCGGCAGCTCCGACTAGGCGCTTCCTGCGTTCAATCCACAGCCCGCGCCCGGGCGCGGGCAAAGAAAAGGGCGGCCCGCAGGCCGCCCTTTCCGAATCTCGCTGCGAGCGCTGACTACTGGGTCTGCGCGGTGAAGCTGACGACGCCAAGCGGGTCGCCGGCGGCGAGGGATTTGCCTTTGGCGGCTTTTTCGCCTTCTCCTTTGGCGAACGCTTTGCCTGCTTCCTGTTCGGATTTTTCGGTGCAGCCAAGCGGAGCCGCCAGCGGGTTCGCGCAGTAACCAGCGTACGCTTTGGCTTCAGCGGCGCCCTGGTAGACCGAGACGAAGCCGTTGAGGACTTCGGCCGAGATCGGCTGCAGCGTCGCC
>DASZSJ010000031.1:0-12152 GCA_035548675.1 Solirubrobacterales bacterium | reverse complement strand
AAGGGTTGGGCTGTTCGCCCATTAAAGCGGTACGCGAGCTGGGTTCAGAACGTCGTGAGACAGTTCGGTCCCTATCTGCTGTGGGCGTTGGAGAGTTGAGAGGAGTCATCCCTAGTACGAGAGGACCGGGATGAACGTGCCGCTGGTGTATCTGTTGTCCCGCCAGGGGCACCGCAGGTTAGCTACGCACGGAACGGATAACCGCTGAAGGCATCTAAGCGGGAAGCCGTCCTCGAGATGAGCTCTCCCATCCCCTTGAGGGAGTAAGACCCCTGGTAGACCACCAGGTTGATAGGCCGGCGGTGCAAGCGCAGTGATGTGCTCAGCCGACCGGTACTAATGGGTCGAGGGCTTGACGGATATTTTTACTCTTTGGTCTTGTGCGGTTTTCAAGCTCCACCGGGGCTCGGTCTCGCAAAATTTCCGGTGGTGCATAGCGAGAGGGAAACACCTCTTCCCATTCCGAACAGAGCAGTTAAGCCTCTCAGCGCCGATGGTACTTGGAGGGCAACCTCCTGGGAGAGTAGGTCGCCGCCGGTTCTTACTTCGAGCCCGACCCAGCCGGTCGGGCTCGATCTGTTTCCGCCCCCAATAAGACAGCCTCCGGGATTGCCGCTGCTCATAAGTATCCGGCTCCGTGAGATGGTCCGCCGCCGATCTGATCCAATCGGGCGGTGGGGTCCGGCCAAGGCGTGACGCATCCGACTTTGACCACACCAGAGTGGGGTCAAAGTCGGATGCGAAGTCCACCGACAGGCGCCGGCGGCTCACGCCGCCCATCTGGGAGAAGCGGATGCTCATCGTCGCTGCTTTTCCAAAATTGCCGTGTTTTGCAGGAGAAAACGCCGCAGCCGCCGGTCGTACAAGGACGGGTCCACGTTCCAGCTCTGAGTGTGGTCGGCCCGCCGCGGGTGAAAGAAGGTGACCCAGTGCGGCAGGGCTCTGGCGAATTCTTCGCTGGTCTGGATTGGCACGACCTGGTCCTCCTCACCGTGGAAGAGGAGGGTGGGGTAGTGCAGCTGGTCGGTGTGCTGGAGGGCGTCGAGCGCGTTCCAGTCGGCGTCGATGCGGGCGCGGATCGCCCACTCGACCGGCAGGGCGAAGAAGCCGGGAAAGCCCATTTCTTCCGAGTTGAACTCGAGGATGGCCTTCCAGTCAAGCGCTGGTGCGTCAAGGACCACGGCCTCGGTGTCGGGGGCAAGGGGCGAGTGCTCGAGGAACTGGGTGACCAGCGAGCCACCCATCGAATAGCCAACCAGCACCAGCCGTTTGGCCCCGTGGGCGAGCGCGTAGCGTGCCGCGGCTTCGAGGTCCCGCCACTCGGTCAGGCCCATATGGTGAAAGCCATCGGGGCTCGTGGGGGCACCCTGGTCATCGCGGTAGGTGATCAGCAGGGTCGGCATTTCGAGCCGGTGCAGAGTGGGGGCGACCCGCAGTCCCACCTGCGGTGTGTCATTGATCCCGTGGACGACGATCGCCCAGGTCTGGCTTCGCCCAGGCACCAGCCAGGCTGGCATTGGGCCGAGCTCGCCCCTGATCCGCACGCTGGCGAACGGCAGCCCGCGGGCCTGGTGAGGATTGCCGGCGTAGACATTGCTGTCTAGTCGCGCGTCTTCGACACCGGGCACGAGGTAGCCGCTCACGTCGCCCAGCCTGCGGGTGACGGAGTTTTCATTCCCTGAGATGACCGGACCGAGGACCGCGTGGCCGCCTTCCCAGGAGAGCCCGTAGTAGCCGGGCCTCTCCGTGTCGGTGCTCTGCGCGAGGACTATCCGTTGCGGACCGACGGCCTTGATTTCGATCGGGTCCGACCACGAGGAGTAGTCGGGCACGAGCACGTCGGAGGAGAAGCTCCAGCCGGCGGCGGCGATCGCGATCAGGATGACGACGATGACCATCGGCGCAAGCGTATGCGCCTGCGCCGATGGTCTCGCCGTGCCCTACGGACGGGAAGCGAAACCGCGGGCGGTCTCGCGCCGCGTCGCCGGCCGGGCGGACCGGGGGCGATGACGGGTCTGGCAGCTCGGAGCAGGCCTCCCAACCGGCTCCAGCCCGTACTCGCCAAGCGTTGCGAAGTCGAGCAGCAGGTCGACGGCATCGGCCAGCCGTCCGGCGAACGTTGTCTTCGTATCGAACATAGGTTCGACTCTAGGGGGCCTTCCGGACGCCAGCCCTATTCTGCACGCCTTTTTGCATTTTGTGGGTAGTTTTTGGCTTGGGAGCGCGGTTTGGCTTGGCGAAAGCCAGTACCAGAGCCGCGGTCTCTGCGGGCTTCTCGACGTTGGGGCTGTGCCCCGCGCCGGCGATCAGCTTGGTCTGAGCCGCAGGGTAGGCCTTACTGTAGGCGGCGAGGGCCGCCTTGGGGTCATTGGCGATCTGCTCTTCGGCGCCCATGATCGCCAGCAGCGGCTTGCCCACCGCAGCGGCGCGCTCTGGCAGGGCCTCTTCGCCCGTGTAGCTGTCGAAGGCGTCGTGGGAGCCCGAGTAGGCGTTGTAGGTCATCCGCTTGACGTCCTCGACGAAGGCGTCGGGGACCGAGAAGCCGGGGGCGAAGGCGATCTCGAGGCCGTCGCGGATCGAGAAATCGGGCTTGATCCGCCAGAGCGCCTCGCCGATCACGGGCTTGAACGGCAGTTCGCCGATGAAGCCGACGTCCCCGTAGGAGTCGTCCGGGATGCTGTCGATCGCGACCAGGCGGTCGACCAATTGCGGCGACTGTTCGGCAAGCGCGATCGCGACCGGCCCGCCCAGCGAGTGACCGACGACCTCGGCATTGCTGACGCCGAGCTTGCCCAGCACCTGGGCGACGGCGTTCGCCTGGTCTTCGATCGAGTAGCCGGAGGAGGGCTTTTCCGAGCCGCCGTGCCCGAGCAGGTCCACCGCGACGACGCGATGATTCCGGGCGAGCCTGGGGATCATTCCGTCCCACCAGTTGATCGCGCAGGTGAAGCAGTGGATCAGGACGATCGGCGTTGCGCTGCGCGGGCCAGTATCGACCACCTCGAGCTCAGTGCCGCCGACGCCGACGATCTTCCCGCCGGTTTCGGTCACGCTCGCCGACTTGGTTTCGCGGTCGACGATCACCGCGTTGAGGGCGAGCAGCACGACGAGCGCCACCAGGATTCCGATCAGGACCTTCCAGCCTCTCCCCATGGCGCGTTACCCTAGCCGCAGGATCAGCGTCGCGCACGAGGAAACTAGGTCAACCGTGGAGAAATTCGTCATCCGGGGCGGTGTGCCGCTCTCCGGCGAGCTCACCGTCGCCGGCAACAAGAACGCGGCGCTGCCGATCCTCGCCGCCTGCCTGCTCACCGAGGAGGAGTTGCTGCTGCACCGGGTGCCGCGGATCCGCGACACCGAAGCCCAGCTCGCCCTGCTCGAGCGGCTTGGGGTCGCGGTCGAGTGGGTCGGCGACAACAGCGTGCGGCTCTGCGCCGCCGCCGTCTCCGACGTCGCGGTCGACGAGGAGCTCTCCAACCAGATCCGCGCCTCCTTCCTGCTCGCCGGCCCGCTGCTGGCCCGCTTCGGCGAAGCGCGGATGCCGCCGCCGGGCGGGGACTTCATCGGCCGCCGCCGCCTCGACGCCCACCTCGACGCGTTCGTGGACCTCGGGGCCAGCGTCGCCGGCGATCGCTCGATCGAGCTCAAGGCGCCCGCCGGCGGGCTCTGTCCCTGTCACATCTTCATGGACGAGCCCTCGGTGATGGGTACCGAGAACGCCCTGATGGCGGCGGCGCTGACGACGGGGCCGACGACGATCTCGAACGCGGCCTGTGAGCCGCACGTGCAGGATCTGGCCAGGTTGCTGACCGCGATGGGGGCGACGGTCGACGGCATCGGCTCCAACGTGATGACCGTGCACGGTCGTGACCGCCTCGGCGGCGCCGAGCACGCGATCTCCGCCGACCACATCGAGGTCGGCAGCTTCATGGCGCTCGCCGCCGCGACCGGCGGGGAGCTGCGCATCCGCGACGTCGAGCCGCTCGACCTGCTGATGGTGCGCCGCCAGTTTCGCCGCCTCGGCCTGCGCTCGGAGGTCGAGGGGGGCGACGTGATCGTGCCGCCGGGCCAGCGCCTCAGCGTCCAGTCCGACCACGGCGAGGCGATCCCGAAGATCGAGGACGGCCCCTGGCCGGCCTTCCCGGCCGACCTCACCTCGATCGCGCTGGCGCTCGCCACCCAGGCCGATGGCGAGGTCCTGATCTTCGAGAAGATGTTCGAGAACCGCTTGTTCTTCGTCGACAAGCTCGTCGCGATGGGCGCTCGGATCACGCTCTGCGATCCCCACCGGGCGATCGTCAGCGGTCCGAGCCGGCTTCACGGTGAACGCGTGGAGAGCCCCGACATCCGCGCCGGCATGGCGATGCTCATCGCCGCCCTGGCGGCGGAGGGCAGCTCGGAGATCGGCAACATCCGCCAGATCGACCGCGGATACGAGCAGATCGACGAGCGCCTGCGCGGCCTCGGCGCCCAGATTGAACGGGTGTCGTCAGAGGTCCCGGCCTAGCGGGGCTTGCCAGCCCACTCTCGTAAGGTCCGGCGGATGATTCACCCGATCCCCCCAGGCACGCGCGACGTCCTGCCCGACGAGATGCGCGAGCTGCGCCGCCTGCACCTGGCCCTGATCGACGTTTTCGAAGGTCACGGCTACGGCGAGGTGGCGACGCCGGCGATCGAGTACGACGAGGTGCTGGCCCGCGGCGACGGCCGCAGCGCCGAGGCCGCCTACCGCTTCTTCGACTCGAGCGGCGACCTGCTGGCGCTGCGCTCGGACATGACGATCCCGATCGCGCGCCTGGTCGCGACCCGCTACGCCGCGGCCGAGATGCCGCTGCGCCTCTGCTACCTGGCCAACGCCTACCGCGCGGTGCGCCCGCAGCGCGGCCAGATGCGCGAGTTCGCCCAGGCCGGGGTCGAGCTGATCGGCGCTCCGGCGCCGCAGGGGACGGCGGAGGTGATCGAGGTGCTCGCGGCGGCGCTCGACGCGGCCGGCCTCAATCGCGCCGTGATCGGCCTCGGCGACGCCGACCTCTACCGCCAACTGCTGGCCGAGTTCGGGGTCGAGGAGGAGGCCCGCGACGCGCTGCTCGCCAGGCTGGCGGCGCACGACCTCGTCGGCCTCGAGGTTGAGCTCGGCGAGCTTCCCGGCATCAGCGACGCGCAGGTCGCCACCTGCATCGCGCTCTCGCAGTTGCGCGGTGGCAGGGAGGTGCTCGAGGAAGCGCGCTCGTTGGGCGGCGCCGCGGTGGAGCGCGCCAGCGCCCGCATGGGCGAGACGCTGGATGCGCTGGAGGCACGCGGAGTGGCGGGGCGAGTGCAGATCGACCTCGGTCTGCTGCGTGACCTGGGTTACTACAGCGGCGCCATCCTCGAGGTCTACGACCCGGCGCTGGGTCACGTGCTCGGCGGCGGCGGCCGCTACGACGGGCTGATGCGACGCTTCGGACTCGACCTGCCCGCGGCCGGTTTTGCCCTCTATATGGAGCGCGTGCACGTCGCCCAGATGGAGGAGGAGCCGCGGGGGGGTGGCTCATGAACACCGGCGTCGCCGGCATGGGCCGGGCCAAGGCCGACGGGCCGCTGAAGCTGGCGGTGCCGCGCGGCGCCCTGCTCGGCGAGACGCTCGACGCGCTCGACGCGATCGGCATCGACACCGGCGCGGTGCGCGGCGGCTCGCGCTCGCTGATCTTCCCCGGCGAGGGGATCACACTGGTGACGATGCGGCCCTCCGACGTGCCCACTTACGTCGAGTCCGGCGCTGCCGACGTCGGCATCACCGGCAAGGACGTGCTGCTCGAGCAATACGACCGGGTCGTCTACGAGCTGCTCGACCTGGGCTTCGGCCGCTGCCGCATGGTGCTCGCCGGCCGCAAGGGGGACGAGCGCCTGGGCGAGTCGCAGCGCCGCCTCGGGATGATGCGGATCGCGACCAAGTACCCCCGCGTCGCCGAGCGCCACTTCGAGGCGACCGGCCGCCAGGTCGAGGTGATCGAGGTCAAGGGCTCGGTTGAGCTGGCGCCGCTGATCGGCCTCGCCGACGGCATCGTCGACCTGGTTGCAACCGGGCGCACGCTGGAGGAGAACGACCTCGAGGTACGCGAGGAGATCCTCGAGTGCACCGCCCGTTTCGTCGCCAACCGCGTTGCCCACAAGCTGCGGGCGCGCGAGGTCGACGGCCTCGCGGCGAAATTGAGGGAGAGCTTGGGGAGATGAGGCGACGCGAGTTTCGCTGGGAGGGAGCGGCCGAGACCGCGGCGGCGATCCGCGACTGGACCGCGGCTTCCGCCCCCGCCCCGGACGTCAGCGCGATCGAGCGCGAGGTGCGCGAGGGCGGCGATGGGGCGATCCTCTGCATGACCGCACGCTTCGACGCCACCGGGGCCGCACCGACCGCGCTCCGCGTCCCGGCCGGGGCCGGGGACGAAGCACTGGCCGGCCTCGACCCGGCGCTGCGCGAGTCGCTCGAGCTGGCGGCCGCCAACGTCCGCGCCGTCGCCGAGGCGCAGGTCGCCGCCGCGTCGCAGGCGGTCGAGCTGCCGCAGGGACAGACCGTGACCGTGCGCGAAGTCCCCCTCGCGGCGGCCGGGCTCTACGCGCCGGGCGGCCGGGCCGCCTACCCCTCGAGCGTGCTGATGTGCGCGATCCCCGCCCGCGTCGCCGGGGTCGAACGGGTCGCCCTCGCCTCGCCGCCAGGCCCCGATGGCCGGGTCGACCCGCTCGTCCTCGCCGCCGCCGAGCTCTGCGGCGTCGACGAGGTCTACGCGATGGGCGGCGCGCAGGCGATCTTCGGGCTCGCCTACGGGACCGAGACGATCGCCCCGGTCGACGCGATCGCCGGCCCCGGCAACGCTTGGGTGCGGGAGGCCAAGCGGGCCGTGTCCGGCACGGTCGGCATCGACTCGCTGGCCGGCCCCTCCGAGCTGATGCTGGTCGCTGGCCACGACACCAATCCGGAGTGGGCGGCGCTCGACCTCTGCGCCCAGGCCGAGCACGGGGTGGAGGGGCCGCTCCTCGCCGTCGCGGTCGAGGAGGCCGTGCTCGAGGCGATCGCCGCCGCGACCGAGCGTACGGCGCAGCGGGACGGGATCGGCGAGGCGCCGCTGGCGCTCGTCCAGGTCCCCGACCTCAGCGACGCGATCGACCTCGCCAACGCCTTCGCCCCGGAGCACCTCGAGCTCTTCGAGCAGGACGCGGCGCTGCTCGCGGAGCGCGTGAGGACAGCCGGCTGCGTCTTCGTCGGCCGCCACGGGGCGACCGCCTTCGGCGACTACGTCGCCGGCTCCAACCACGTCCTGCCGACCGGCGGCGCGGGGCGCTTCTCGGGCCCGCTCGGTCCAGCCGTCTTCCGCCGGCGGATCGCGACCGTGCAGGTGCCGGCGGCCGCGGCGGCGAAGCTTGCCCCGCACGTCGAGCGCATCGCCCGCGCGGAGGGCTTCCCCGTGCACGGCGAGTCGGCGATGATTAGGGCCAACCGATGAGTCGAATCGCGGAGAGACAGCGCACGACGGGCGAGACCGAGGTCAAGCTCTCGCTCGACCTCGACGGCGGCGGGTCCAGTGCCGCCACCGGGGTCGGCTTCCTCGACCACATGCTCGACCTGCTGGCGCGTCACGGACGGCTCGGCCTGCGGGTCGAGGCGAGCGGCGACCTGGAGACGGGTGCGCACCACACCGTCGAGGACGTCGGCATCGTGCTCGGCCAGGCGCTCGACGAGGCGCTTGGCGACCGCGCCGGGATCAGGCGCTACGGCTCCGCCCTGGTGCCGATGGACGAGTCGCTGGCCGAGTGCGCGATCGACGTCTCCGGGCGGCCGCTCTGCGTCTTCGACGCCGAGCTGCCGGTGACCTCGATCGCCGGCTTCGACACCGAGCTGGCCGAGGAGTTCTTCCGCGCCGTCGCCAACAGCGCCAAGCTGACCCTGCACGTCTCGGTCCGCTACGGCAGCAACGCTCACCACATGATCGAGGCCTGCTTCAAGGCCTTCGCGCGCGCCCTGCGCGTCGCCGTCTCGGTCGACCCCGAGGAGAGCGGCGTGCCCTCGACCAAGGGGACCCTGAGTGAGTAGGCCGACGCGTATCTGCATCCTCGACTACGGCATGGGCAACCTGCGCTCGGTCGAGAAGGCGCTCGAGCACGTCGGCGCGACGGCGACGATCGCCAGCGACGCCGGGTCGGTTCGCGCCGCCGATGGGCTGATCCTGCCCGGTGTCGGCGCCTTCCCCAGGGCGATGGAGAACATCCGCGGCCGCGGCCTCGACGAGCTGATCACGGAGCGGCGCGCCGCTGGCGTGCCGGTGCTGGGGATCTGCCTCGGCCTGCAACTGCTCTTCGAGTCGAGCGACGAGCTCGGCGGCGCGGCGGGCCTCGGCCTGCTGCCGGGTGACGTCAGCGGCCTCGACGCGCCCGGGCTGAAGGTCCCGCACATCGGCTGGTCGCCGGTGCGCTGGGAGCGCGAGTCGCGGCTGACCGAGGGAATCGAGTCGGAGACGCCCTTCTACTTCGTCCACTCCTTCGCCCCGCGCCCGGGGCCCGAGGTGCTGCTCGGCACGGCCGCCTACGGCAACCGCTTCGCCGTCGCCGCCGAGGGTGAGGGTGAGGGTGAGGGTGTCTTCGGCGTCCAGTTCCACCCGGAGAAGTCGAGCGCCGCCGGCCTGCGCCTGCTCTCCAACTTCGCCGGCATCTGCGCCTCCGTGCCGGCCTAGCGGGTTCCAGCCTTGATCCTCTACCCGGCGATCGACATTCGCGGCGGCCAAGCGGTGCGCCTGCTGCAGGGCGATTACGCACGCGAGACCACGTACGACGCCGATCCCGTCGACGCGGCAAAGCGCTGGGCCGGCGAAGGCGCCGAGTTCCTCCACGTCGTCGACCTCGACGGGGCCAAGGCGGGGGAGCCGCGGAACCTGGAGCACGTGCGGCGCATCGCCGCCGCGGTCGGCTGCCCGATCCAGGTCGGCGGCGGCCTGCGCGACCTGGCTACCGTCGCGTCGCTGTTCGAGGCGGGTGCGGAGCGGGTGGTGATCGGCACCGCGGCCCTACGCGATCCCGAGTTCCTCGACGCGGCTTTGGAGCGGCACGGGGACCGAGTCGTCGTCTCGGTCGATGCCAGAGGAGGAAGCGTCTCGCTCTCGGGCTGGACCGAGCAAACCGGGCGCGACGTGGCCGAAACCGTGCGCGAGCTCAGCGAAAGGGGCGTCGCCCGCTTTCTCTGTACCGAGATCGACGTCGACGGCACCATGGATGGCCCGGCGCTCGACGAGCTCGCTCGCATCGCCGCCGCCGCGAGGACGTCCAAGATCATCGCCTCCGGCGGGGTCGGGGCGCTCCCCGACCTCCACACCATCGCTGAGCTGGGCGAGCGCAACGACAACCTCGAAGGCGCGATCGTCGGCCGCGCCCTCTACGAGCGCCGCTTCAGCGTCGCCGAGGGCATCGATGCTCTCGCCCGCTGAGGCATTGGCGACTTTTCCGTCATATAGACGGATAACTCGCCAATTAGGCTGTGGCGATGGTCTTGAAGCGGGTCATTCCCTGCCTTGACGTCGATTCGGGTCGCGTCGTCAAGGGCACCAACTTCGTCGGCCTGCGCGACGCGGGCGACCCGGTCGAGCTGGCCGAGCGCTACGACGCCGAGGGTGCCGATGAGCTGGTCTTCCTCGACATCACCGCCTCGCACGAAAAGCGGGACACGATCGTCGAGTTGGCCCGCCGCACGGCCGACAACGTCTTCATCCCCTTCACGATCGGCGGCGGCATCCGCTCGGTCGAGGACGCGCAGGCCGTGCTCGATGCCGGCGCCGACAAGGTCTCGGTCAACTCCTCGGCGCTGGCCCGACCGCAGCTGTTGACCGAGCTGGCCGACGTCTTCGGCGCCCAGTGCGTCGTCATCGCCATAGACGCGAAGCGAGAGGATGGCGGCTGGGGCGTCTACGTCAACGGCGGCCGCAAGCGGGTCGAGGGGCGCGATGCCGTCTCCTGGGCGCGCGAGGCGGTCGAGCGCGGCGCCGGGGAGGTGCTGCTGACCAGCATGGACCGCGACGGCACCAACGACGGCTACGACATCGAGCTAACCAGGACCGTGGCCGAGGCGGTGTCGGTGCCGGTAATCGCGTCGGGCGGCGCCGGCAACCTGGCGCACCTGAGCGAGGCGATCGCGGAGGGCAAGGCTGACGCGGTCCTCTGCGCTTCGATCTTCCACTACGGCGAGCATCGCGTCCGCGAGGCGAAGGAGAAGCTCGCGGCGGACGGCATCCCGGTGCGGATCTAGGGAAGAGGTCGAAACCGCCAGCCACTTGGGCGAGCTCGAGAGGCCGAATGTTCGATTGACCCCGACATACGGTGGCAAAGCGAACATTCGGCACCGAGCGCCGCGGGGCGGCCCACTTTGGAGTCCGAAAGGGGTCGTGATTCCACGGCTGCGCCGTGGAATCGATCATCTAGCCGGAGGTGAGGTCGGCGGCCAGGCCGGCGACGCCGGTCGAGCCGAGGATCTCGAAGCGGGCCAGTTCGTAGGGGTGCTCACGCGTTGCGTCGCCCGGGATCTCGGTGGTGGCACCGGTGTAGCCGGCAGCCTTGACCGCGGCGATCACGGTCTCGTCGAAGCGACCCGCGGGGTAGCAGAAGTCCTTGACCGGGACGCCGTACTCGCGCCGCAGCAGCGCTCGCGAGTCACTCAGTTCTTCCTTCAGCTGAGCGGCGTCAAGCGTGGTCAGGTCCGAGTGGTGGATCGTGTGCGAAGCGAGCTCCCAGCCGGCGGCGATCATCGCTTCGACGTTGCTGGCGTAGAGGTCCGAGCCTTCGGCCTTGAGGTCGAGCACGCCGGGCCAGCCGTGGCGACGCAGCTCCGGCAGCGCGTAGGTGAACTGCGGCCGGTAGCCGTCGTCGAAGGAGATCACGACCGGCTTGGCGGGCAGGGTGCCGCCGCGGTACCAGGCGTCCTCGACCGCTTCCAGCGTCACCGCCTGGTAACCGTGGTCCGCGAGCCAGTCCATCTGACGGTGGAAGTCGGGACGGGTGACGTACAGCTCGGGATAGGGCGCATCGGCAGGGGCGGCGCCGAGCACGTGGTACTCGAGGATCGGCACCGGCCCGGTGTGCGGGCGCCAGTCGGGCTGTGGGGTCGCGTTGCGGACCCTGCCGGCGTCGCTCGCGCTGGCCGCGCCGCCGCCGTCGCCGGAGGCGGTCGACCTCTGATCGGAATTCGAGGCGGCCGATTTCCCATTGCCGGGTGACTGCGACGCCTCGTCGCTGGAGCCTTCCGTCACCACCGCGACGAGGACCCCGGTTGCGGCGGCGACGACCACCAGGGCGGCGAGGGCCGCTGCTCGTCTCCGGCGCACGCGATCATGGTAGGCAACAGCGATGAGCCCTTCGCAGGACCACAGCGAGAGCCTCGCCGAGGCGCTCGAGCACATGCACCCGGAGCTGGCGCGGGTGCGCGCGCTGGCGAGCGACCCGGTCTACCTGGTCGGCGGCGCCGTGCGCGACCTGCTGCTCGGCCGTGGGCGCGTGGACGTTGACCTGGTCGTCGAGGGCAATGCCGCCGCGCTGGCCGAGCGCCTCGGCGCCGCGGTCGCCTCGCACGAGCGCTTCGCCACCGCGAAGGCGGAGCTCGAGGGGCACGAGGTCGATATCGCCAGCGCCCGCGCCGAGAGTTACCCGGCGCCGGGGGCGCTGCCGGTGGTCGAGCCCGGCGCCGACCTGGCCGCCGACCTCGCTCGTCGCGACTTCACGATCAACGCGATGGCGATCCCGCTGCGCGGCGAGCCGCGCCTGCTCGATCCCTTCGGCGGCCGGGCCGACCTCGCCGCGCGCCGGCTGCGCGTCCTGCACGAGCGCTCCTTCGCCGACGACCCGACGCGGGCGATTCGGGCCGCCCGCTACGCCGCCCGCTTCGGCTTTGAGCTGGAGGCTGAGACGGCGGAGCTGCTGCGGGCGACCGATCTGGAGACGGTCTCCGCCGATCGCCGCCAGGCGGAGCTGCTGCGACTGGCCGCTGAACCGACCGCGCCGCGGGCACTGGGCCTGCTCGCCGAGTGGGGCCTGCTCGAGCCCCGCGCCGGGGGCGTCGAGCTCGCCGCCAGGGTCGACGAGCTCCTGGCTCGTCCTCCTTGGCGGGAGGAGGCGCCGCGCCAGCGGGCCCTGCTCGCCGCGGC
>DASZSJ010000030.1:0-25195 GCA_035548675.1 Solirubrobacterales bacterium | reverse complement strand
CTCGCACCCGGCCGTCTACATCATGATGCTGCCCGGCTTCGGGATCATCAGCGAGGTCATCTCGACCCATGCGCGCAAGCCGATCTTCGGCTACCGGCTGATGGCCCTGGCGCTGATCGGGATCGTCGTCCTCAGCTACTCCGTCTGGGCCCACCACATGTTCGTCGCCGGCATGTTCAGCTGGCTGCGGGTGCCGATGATGATCACCACCCTGCTGATCGCGGTGCCGACCGGGATCAAGATCTTCTCCTGGCTGGGCACGCTCTATTTCGGCAAGATCCACCCCTACTCGACCGCGATGCTGTTCGCGCTCGCCTTCATCGTCACCTTCACGATCGGCGGCATCAGCGGCGTCATGTTGGGCATGGTGCCGATCGACATCCACGTCTCCGACACCTACTTCATCGTCGCCCACATCCACTTCGTGCTCTTCGGCGGATCGGTCTTCACGATCTTCGCCGGCGTCTACCACTGGTTCCCGAAGATGACCGGGCGGATGTACGACGAGAAGCTCGGTCGCGTCCACTTCTGGGGCACGCTCTTCGGCACCTGGGTCACCTTCATCCCGATGCACTGGGTCGGCATGGACGGGATGCCCCGCCGCGTCGCCGACTACGCGGCGCAGTTCGGCGAGTGGAACCTGCTGATCAGCTGCGGGGCCTTCGTCCTCGGCGCCGTCCAGCTCGTCTTCCTCTACAACATGATCGTCAGCTGGCGCTTCGGGCCGCGGGCCGAGGCCAACCCCTGGCGCGCCAACTCGATCGAGTGGCAGGTCTCCTCGCCGCCGCCGATCTTCAACTTCGACGAGATCCCGCGCGTCGTCGGCGGCCCCTACGAGTTCGGCATCCCCGGCGCTCGCCACGCGATCATGGCCGGTGAAAGCGTCGAGGCACCCGCGCCGGCTCAGGCCACCACCACGGTGGGCTCGACATGAGCGAGTCGAC
This sequence comes from Solirubrobacterales bacterium, assembly GCA_035548675.1. GTDB lineage: Bacteria > Actinomycetota > Thermoleophilia > Solirubrobacterales > 70-9 > VRUE01. The sequence continues at coordinate 24,251 of DASZSJ010000030.1, read as the reverse complement.
GGAGGCAAGGCCGTTGCTCGTCTTCCTCAACGAGGTTGCTGGCGGGCGCAAGCTGCTGCAGGCGGTGCGGGAGCGGGCCGAGGGGGTTCCCTTCGTCGCCGTCGCCGCGCCGCAGAACCAACCGGCCGTCGGCCAGCTGATCGACGCCGGCGAGTTGCGCGACGCCGCCCGGGCCCGGGTCGAGGTGACGATGTCGATCCTCTCCGAGTACGGGGTCGAATCGGTTGGAGAGGTGATGGACCCCGAGCCTTCGCTTGCCCTCGACGACGCGGTGCGCGCCCACGAACCGGGCGAGGTGCTGCTCTCCTGCGCCGCCGGGACCCGCTTCGGCCTCACTCGCAAGGACCTCGTCGCCTGGGCCGAATCTCGCTTCGAGCCCGAGGTCGCGGTCACCCACATCCCGGTGCGGATCACCGATGACTCGATCAGCTGGGAGAAGAACCACACGCTGGTCGTCGCCAGCCAGACGGTTGCCGCGCCGGACCTGGTCAGCAGGCTCAAGGAGCGGGCCGCCGGTCATCCCCACCGCTACACGATCGTCTGTCCCCGCACCGAGGACGTGACCGAGCCGGAGATCGTTCGCGACCTTGCTTCCACCCTGGCCGAGCTCTACAAGGCCGACATCGACGCCACCGGTCAGCCGATGAGCCCCGACCCCTTTCACGCCGTGCAGAACGCGATCGAGCACTACAGCGTCGACGAGGTGCTGATCTCGACCTTCGCCGGCGAGACGTCGCGCTGGCTCGAGGACGACTTGATCGGCCGCGTGCGCGAGATCACCGACAAGCCGGTCGAGCACCTCGAGGTTGGCCGGCCCGCGACCGCAGTGGCCGCTGCCGTTGCCGAGGGAGAGGAGACCGCCTGATGGAGAGCGCAACGGTCGCACTGGGGCACGCGCACGAGGAGCACCACGGGCCGCCCGAGGCCAACCAGAGCTCGCGGATCGACCGTCAGACGCTCGGCATCCTGCTCTTCATCGTCTCCGAGGTGATGCTCTTCGGCGCCTTCTTCGCCTCCTACTTCTTCCTCCGCGTCGTCGTCGACCCGCCGAGCTGGCCGCCGCACCCCTACGAGCTGCCGGTTGCCGTGGCCGGAGTCAACACGGCGATCCTGGTCTCCTCGAGCTTCACCATCCACTACGCGCTGGAGGCGATCCGTCGCGGCAACAAGACCGGCCTCAAGTTGGGCCTGGTCCTGACCTGGCTGCTCGGTGCCACCTTCCTCTTCATCCAGCTCAACGAGTACGTGCACCTCGGCTTCAGCGCCCGTGACCTCGGCTTCGGCTCGATCTTCTACAGCCTCACCGGCCTGCACGGCGCCCACGTCTTCGTCGGCCTCTGCCTGCTCACCTTCGCCAGCATCCGCGCCTTCCGCGGCCACTTCGGCCCGGAGGCCGAGGAACACCTCGGTGTCGAGGTGCCGGGCATCTACTGGCACTTTGTCGACATCATGTGGATCATCGTCTTCCTCACCGTGTACATCCTTTAAGGCGGCCGCTGCAAACCGGCGCATCTCGGGGTCCTCGGTCGGCCGCCTGCGGGTCACACCTGAGACGGCTGCAAATCGGCGCCTGACAGCGTCCTCGGTCGCTCTCGTGCGGAGCACGCTTCGCTCCCTGCGTCCTTGTCAGGCTTGATTTTCGCCGTCTCAGGGTAAAAATCCGTATATGCACAATCCGCTGAGGTCGGAGGCCGATGCGTTTCGGTGGGTGGTGGTGATTGGGATTGCCGCGGCCTCGGTGATTGTGCTGACGCTGCTGACGCGGCCGGCGGTTGGGGCGGTGTGGATGGCGTTGCTGATTGGGTTCGGGGTCGGGTTCGGTTACCGGAGCGCGCGGGGGTCGCTGCCGCGCGACGTCGCGGTCACCCGCGGCGGCGACGGCAAGTTCCGGCTGCTCGTCGTCGCCAACGAGACGGTGCAGGGGGAGGAGCTGCTGAGCGCGATCCGAGAGCGCTGTCGCGATCGGCGGGCGGAGATTCTCGTGATCACGCCGGCGCTCGCTGCCTCGCGGGCCTCGCACTGGGCTTCGGACATCGACGAGGCGATCGAGCTGGCGCGCCAACGCATGGAGCTCTCGCTGATCGAGCTCCGCCGCCTCGGCCTGAGGGCGCGGGGTGAGATCGGCGACTCCGATCCGAACATGGCGATCGAGGACGCGCTGCGCGTCTTTCCCGCCGATGAGATCGTGATCTCGACCCACCCCCCGGAGCGCTCGCGCTGGCTCGAGCGCGGTGTGGTCGAGAAGGCGAGGGAGCGGATCGACCTGCCGATCACCCACGTGGTCGTCGACCTCGAGTCCGCCCGCGCGATTTCGTAGCGGAGAAGTTTCGATTCCGCGCATTTCCGCGCACCACGTGAGACGTTTTGTCGTCTAGCCTGGCATCATGGAGTTGATGACCTCGCGCTGGACCGACGACCGCATGGACGACCTCAAACACCAGGTCGACGACCTCGGGCTGCGGATGGAGCAGGGCTTCGCCGAGCAGCGCCGGGAAATGAACATCCGCTTCGACCGCCTGGAAAAGAGCCTCGACAGGCGCTTTGAGAAAGTCGACGAGCGGTTCGAGAAAGTCGATGAGCGCTTTGAGAAGGTCGACGAGCGGTTCGAAAGGATGGACGAACGCTTCGAAAGGGTGGACGAACGCTTCGAAGCCATCGACGGCAAGATCGACGCCCGTTTCGAAACGGCCGAAAGCAGGGCCGATGCGCGTCTCGAAGCGATCAACGGGCGGTTCGAGAAGGCAGACGCGAAATTCGAAGCGATGCACGATCAGATCGCTCGCACCCAGGAGACGATCCTCGGCCTGCACGCGACCCTCACGCGCTTCTCGCTGTGGCTAGCCGGCGCAGTGATTGTCGCCGTCATCGCCGCCCTGATGGCTTCCTGAGGCTCGCTCAGCTTCGAGACAGCGCGGCCGCGGGCGACTCGGCATCGTCGGCGGAGCGGTTGGGATCATCGACCGCACGATCCGAGGCGCGTGGCTCCAGGCGCCCCGCCGTGGCGACGGTCCAGAGCATTGCCAGCCAGGTCGCGGTCGCCAGCGCTATGTGTATCCAGACGAGCTCACCGGGCAGCTCCAGCGCCCATTGAAGGCCGCCCACGACTCCCTGGAGGCCAAGCAACCCAATGACCACCGCCAGGGGCCTCAACGCCCTCCTGTCGCCTCCTGGGCGACGCAGGAGCATCCAGACGGCGATCGCCGCGAGACCGAAGACGGCGGCGATTGCGGAGTGCCTCTGCACGACCCACTCCAGCGTTCCGCTGCCCTCGAAGTCGAAGCGATGGACGAGCTGGTTGCCGTTCGACCCGGCGTGCGGGCCCGAGGCGGTCGCGATCGTTCCCGCCAGGATCGTCAGCTGGCCGAGCGGAATCAGACCCCGCACCGCCCAGACGCCGAGCCAATCGCTCGAGCGGCGCCGCTCCCAGGGCTCGTAACGCGCGCACCAGGCGAGCGCGAAGGCCGCGTCGAGCAGCAGCATCGAGAGGATGAAGTGGCCCATCACCAGCCCGGGGGCGAGGTGGTACTTGACGACCAGTCCGCCCAGCACGGCCTGGCCGATGACGCCCAGCGGCAGCAGGGCGCCGAAGAGCGCCAGGTGGCCGCGGAAGGGAACGCGGAACCAGGCCAGCACGCTGGCGGCGATGACCGCGAAGCCGACGAAGCCGGTCAGGAGCCGGTTGCCGTACTCGATCACGGCGTGGGTGTCGAGTGGCGGCACCGTGCCGCCGTAGCACTTGGGCCAGTCCGGGCAGCCGAGCCCGGAGCCGGTCAGGCGCACGCCGGCGCCGGTGAGGACGATCAACGCCAGCGCCCCGAGGGCGACCAGGGTGACCTTGGCGTAGAGCTGCGGCGAGATGCGGAGGCGGTCGCGCATGGATTGGCCTCGTGATGATGGCAGCGGCCGCCGGGCGGCCGCTGGGGCTCAGCCTTTGCCTTTGGAGCCGGAGGCCCCTTTGCCTCCCGACGTCGAGTCGATCAGGTATTCGACCAGGTCTTCGATTTCTTTCTTCGACAGCGTCTGGCCGAAGTTGGCGGGCATCACGTTGGCTGGGTAGCCGTGGGCGATGACCGCGTTGGGATCGACGATGTCCTCTTCGATCTTGGCGGCGTCCTGGCCGGGAAGGACTTCGTCGAGGTTGGGCCCGGTCACACCGCCGGTTTTGGCCGCCGCGAGCGTGTGACAGCCGCCGCAGCCGTTATTGGCGAAGACCTGGGCGCCGGGGCCGCCGGGGACCTTCGGCGGCGCCGCGCCGGGGACGCCGGCGTAAAGGCCGACGTAGGCGGCGACGTCCTCGAGGTCCTGTCCGGTGACGATCTCGGCCGGCATCGAGACGGCGGGGTTGTCGTTGCTTGGCCGCGGGTTCTCGACCTGGGCCTTGACCACCCCTTCGACTGTACTGCCGGTCTCGCCGGCTTCGCGGGCGGCGGCGAAGGCGTCATCGAGGTCGGGGCCGATCTGGGCCGTCGTGCCCGCCTGGGCCAGCGTATGGCAGGTGCCGCACTTCTGGACGAAGAGAACGCGGCCCCGCTCCGGGTCCGCGCTGGTCGTGCCGCAACCCGAAGCGGGCAGCGCAACTGCCACCAGGGCGGCGAGCAGGAGCAGCAGGCGGATTGGGCTGGCGAGATTTGACATACGGCGCGAAGCGCGCCGGAGTCTATATGTCCCGCCCGGCTGGAAGCGTGCTTGCCACCGCCTGGTGTGGGGTAGGCTTGAGGCGATCATCACTTACTCGCGAGGCCGAGGGGAGACGACAGATGCAGGTACGGGATGGGATGTCTGAGGTCGTGCTCACGGTCGGTCCGGGGCACACGCTGCGCGAGGCGGCCGTGAGGATGGCGGAGAAACGGATCGGTGCCGCGTTGGTCTCCGACGACGAGACGCCAGTGCCCTGCATCGTCACCGAGCGCGACATCCTGCTCTCCCTCGGTGCGGGCGAGGACCCCGACTCAGAGCGCGTCGGCGACCACATGAGCGACAGCGTCATCGCCGCCTCGCCCGACTGGAGCCTCGAGCGCGCTGCGGCCGAGATGTCGCGTCGCGGCATCCGCCACCTCGTCGTCTACGACGGCCCCGAGCTGGTCGGCGTGCTCTCGATGCGCGACATCGTCCGGGTCTGGACGAGCGACGGTGCTACCTCGGGGATGACGCCCGGCTGATCAGCGCTGGGATGGGCTGCTGATCTGTTCGACCGGCAGGACGGCTCCGCGGACGTGCTGCTTGCGCGGCAGCTCGTAATAGCTGCGGATCGCATCTCTGACCAGCGTGCGGAAAGCGAAGATGGCGACGACGCCGCCGATGATCGAGTAGATCCAGCCGCGCACCATGAAACCCTCGGCAAAGATGCCGCAGACGGTCAGGGCGAGGGCGAGGGCGAAGACCGCCGGTGCCCAGGATGAACGCGGCCGGTAGACCACCTCGCCGGGCTCGGGGACGTGCCGATGCTCGGCCATCAGGAGGCGATGTACAGCATTGCGGCCACGAAGCAGAGCGCGAATATCGCCACGGCGACGCCGCCGGTCATCAGGCCGGTGGCCATGTTTCCTCTTGCGGTCTCGCGATCCACGCCCGGAGTTCTACCCGATCAACCGGTCGAGCGGCATCGAGACGAAGAGCAGCGCCAGGTAGGCCAGCGAGTAGAGGTAGGTTCGCAGTGCCCAGCGGCGGTCGGCGCTGCGCAGCAGGCGCACAGCGCAGTAGATGAACCCCGCCCCGAGCGTCATCGAGGCGACGAGGTACTCGATGCCGAAGCCGCCGGCGCAGAAGGGCAGCTGGGTGACCGCGTAGAGGAGCACCGTGTACAGCAGGATCTGGCGCCGCGTCTCGTCCTCGCCCCGCACCACCGGCAGCATCGGGACGTTCACCTTCGCGTACTCGTCCTTCATCAGCAGCGAGAGCGCCCAGAAGTGGGGTGGGGTCCAGAAGAAGACGATCGCGAAGAGGTAGAAGGCGGTGCCGCTGAGGCCGCCGGTGACGGCCGCCCAGGCGACCAGGGGCGGCACCGCGCCCGCCGCGCCCCCGATGACGATGTTCTGCGGCGTCGAGCGCTTGAGCCAGAGCGTGTAGACGAAGACGTAGCCGAAGAGTCCCGAGATCGAGAGTGCCGCCGCCAGCGGGTTGACGGTCAGCGCCAGCAGGGTGAAGGAGGCGCAGCCGAGCAGGGTGCCGAAGGCGATCGCGGCGCGCGCCGAGACGCGGCCGCTGGCGACGGGACGATCGGCGGTGCGGGCCATCAGCCGGTCGATGTCGCGATCGACCGCGTGGTTGATCGCGCCGGCGCCGCCGGCGGAGAGCGCGCCGCCGAGGCAGGTGAGGAAGACGAGGCCGAGCGAGGGGTCGCCGGCGACGTACATCGTCGTGATCGTCGTCAGCAGCAGCAGCGACTGGACCTTGGGCTTGGTCAGGGTCCAGTAGTCGCGCAGGACCCCGAGGACCGCAGGGCGCTGGGCGACGACAGCCGTTTCGGCGCCGCTCACGATTGTCAGGCTACCGGCTGCGTCTCGCTGGCCGGGCTCTCGCTGGCGCGGCGGCTGCGGTGGGCAAGCGCTGCGCGGATGTCCCGCATCGGCCGGTCGCTGCGCACGTCGGGCAGCACGTCGAAGTTGTGCGGCTCGGGCGGCGAGAGCGTGAACCACTCGAGCGAGTCGCCGCCCCAGTGGTCGTGGCCGGCGCGGGCGCCGCCGCTGCGGCTGACGATCGCGTTGGCCAGCGTCAGGACGATCCCCAGCGCGAGCACGAATGACCCGATCGTCGCGATCAGGTTGTCGGCGCTGACCCCGGTGCCACTGAAGAACTTGTAGGCGTCGACGACCTGGCCGTGTTCGCCGCCGGCGAGGAAGAGCGGCACGAAGGTGATCAGCGTCCCGGCCAAAAGCGTCCAGAAGGAGAAGCGGGCGAGGGTCTCTCCCATCGTGCGCCCGGTCATCTTCGGGAACCAGTAATGGAGGGCGGCGAAGCCGCCGAAGACGGCGCCGCCGACGAGGGCGAAGTGGGTGGAGGCGGTGGCGTCGACGGTGTTGTGCAGGCGCCAGGCGACGGCGACCATCGAGTGCGAGATCTCGGCGGCGAGGCCGATCGAGATCATCGAGATCGCGCCGGCGGCGAAGAGCAGCGGCGCCCGCATCTCCAGCGTGCCGCCGATCAGCGTCGCGATCAGGTTGAAGACGATCAGCCCGAAGGGGACGATCAGCGCCAGCGACATGATCATCGCGAAGTACATCCAGCCGATGCCGATCGGTGCGGTGAGCATGTTCTGCATCCAGGCGAGCGTGCCAATCACCGCTATCGCCAGCAGCGAGCCGGTGACCGCGCCGCGGTTGAAGAGCGGCTTGCGGGCGAAGACGGGGACGATCTCGGCGATCGCCGCCAGGGCGGTGATCAGGATCAGCATGTAGGCGCCGGTGAAGAAGATCCAGCTCAGGTGCGCCCAGAGCAGCGGCGCGCCGCCCGATCCGTCGGCGAAGAAGACGCCGTCGAAGTTGCGGTCGATCGTCAACATCGTGATCGCGGCCAGCATCACGGCGCCGGTGACCAGGATCAGCCAGGAGCCGACCGTGGCCGCCCAGGCGAAGACGGGGACCCGCCGCCAGGCCATGCCCGGGGCGCGCAGGCGGCTCAGGGTGGCGATCAGGTTGATCGCGATCAGGACGAAGCCGAGCGTCGCCAGGCCACAGGCCGCGGCCCAGGCGTCGACCCCGTTGTTGGGCAGGAAGGCCAGCTCGGAGAGCGGCGCGAGCGGGTTGACGCCGGCCTCGGACGGGGTGAAGAGGAAGCCGCTGTAGAGCACCGTTGCCCCGGCCAGGTAGAGCCAGAGACCGACCTGGCCGAGCCGCGGCAGCGCCGTGCCGCGAGCGCCGATCTGCAGCGGCGCCAGGTAGTAGAAAAGCCCGATGCAGAGCGGAATTGCGAAGAAGAAGATTGCCGTCGCGCCGTAGAGCGAGAGCATGCGGTTGAAGGTGACCGGGGTCAGCATCGTGTTCTCCGGCACGGCCAGCTGCAGCCGCATCAGCACGAACTCGACCAGGGCGATGAAGAGGAATCCAAGAGCGGCGCCGATCATGATCCGGCCGACGTCCTTGTGGTCGGCGCTGGTGACCATCTCGATCCAGCGCGGGCGGCGGCGGGGGAAGCCGTCGATGGCGATCTCGGGCCGCTGCTTGGGTCGCTCGGCGATCAAGGCACTTCTCCCTTTTCGATCAGGCCCACGACGCGGTCCTGGGCGGCCTGGATGTCATCGCGCTGGCGTTCGACGAAGTCTTCGTATTCCTGCGGTGAGACGACTTCGACCTCGGTTCGCATCGCCGCGTAGGCCTGGCCGGAGAAGGTCGAGGAATCGCCCTCGAAGTTGCCTTCCTCGTCGGCGCGGAAGACCACGTGGCTGACCTTGCCCGGCACCGCGTCGTGCTTGGCGGCCAGCTCGGGCACGCTCCAGGTGTGGATCACGTCGGTGGAGACGAGGTCCAGCTCGACCGTCGTGTCGACCGGCACCACCAGCTTGTAATAGGAGAAGGCTTCGTTCGGGTAGTCGTAGCGCCACAGCCACTGCTGGCCGGTCGCCTTGATCGTCAGTGGCTCGGACTTGGCGCTGGCGAGGCCAGCCGGGCCGGTGCTCGGCGTCTCGCGCGCCTTGCCGGTGTAGATGAGGCTGAGCACGAGCACGATCGCGGCGAGGGCAGTGAGGACGGCGCCGACTCGCAGCTGCACGCCGCGGCCGCCGCGGACCTGGCGCGGCTCGGCGCCGCGCTCGCCGCGATAGCGGCGCAGGGCGTAGATCAGCGCGCCGTTGATCGCGACGACGACGATCGCGCCGACGACGAAGCCGATCCAAAGCAGGGTGTCGATCTGGTCCGTGCCAGGGGAGCTGGGACTCAAAGCGCGGCCATTCTAATCACGCAAGTGACGGAGACGCGCAGCGCACCCACTCGCTGACTTCGCCTTTGTGGATCCGCATGCCCCCATAAAGGCGAAGTCAGCGAGTGGGTGCTGGTCGATGGCAGCGGCACACCTATACTCGCCGGCCTGATGCGGAGCCGATCCCGGCAATCCCCGGCGCTTCGCCTCGCCCTGCGGACCGGGGCCGCGGGTGCCGTTGCCGCCGCCTTCGCCGTGCCGCTGCTGCGCAAGCGCCTACGCGTGCCCGGGCCGGTCACGATCGGGGCCTGCGCTGCCGGACCGCTCGCCGTGGCGGTCCTCTCACCGCGCTCGCGCAAGCGCGACGTGGTGCTCTTCGCGATGCAGATGTGGGCCTTCACGATGGTGCACGAGCTTCCCTACGACGACCCCGACGGCCTGCGCCGCCGCCTGCGCAGCCGCTATCCGATCGCGGTCGACCGCGTGCTCGGCCTCGGCCGCCTGCCCAACGTCCGCCTGCAGCGGGCGCTCGTGCGCTTCCGCGGCGGTCCGCTCGACCGCACCCTCACCTGGGTGCACTGGCTCTGGTTCCTCGAGCCCTACTTCGCCCTGCTCTGGATCCTGCTGCGCCACCCTGAGCGCTTTCCCCGCGCCGCGCGCCAGATGGCCGCCGTCTTCGACCTCGGCTGCGTCGGCTACTTCGCGGTGCCGACGGCGCCGCCCTGGTGGGCCTCCGAGCAGGGGCAGACCAGGGAGGAGGTCGAGCGAATCATGGTCACGGTTGGCGAAGAGACCTGGGGCTCGGCCTGGCCGAAGATGTACGCCGCCCTCGGCGGCAACCCCTGGGCGGCGATGCCCTCGCTGCACTTCGCCACCTCGACGATGGCGGCGATCTCGCTCTCCGAAGCGGGGCGGGCCGAGGGTGCCGTGGGCTGGTCCTACGCGGCCACGCTTGGCTTCGCCCTGGTCTACCTGGGCGAGCACTACGTCACCGACCTGCTCGCCGGCGCCGGCCTGGTGGCGGCGGTGCGGCGCGGCGAGCCACTGGCGGAACCGGCCGTGCTGGCGGTGAATCGGGGCCTGCGGCGCTTGGAGCGCCTCGCCAGTGGGTAGTTTCTAGAGGGTGTCTCCAGAGGGTTCGGTGAACGGCGGTGACGGCGCCGCTGAACTACCGATCTTCACGCGCCGGCGCCTGATCCAAACCGGGGTCGTCGTCGTCGCGCTGCTGGTCGGTATCTACTTCCTGTTTCCGAAGCTGGTCGGCTTGGGCAACGCGCTCGGCCGGCTCGACGACGCCGATCCCGTTTGGATCGCCGTCGCGATTGCCTTCAACGTCCTCGCCTTCATCACCTACATCGCCCTCTTCAAGGCGGTCGTCGGCGGTGACGCGTTGCGCCTCACCTGGCTCGAGACCTACGAGATCAACATGGCGGGGCTGGCGGCGACGCTGATTTTCTCGGCGGCCGGGGCGGGGGGGATCGTGCTCACCTTCTGGGCGCTGCTCAAGGCCGGCATGCGCCGTCACGACGTCGCCAAGCGCATGGTCGCCTTCCTCACCCTCCACTACGCCTTCTACCCGCTGGCGATCATCCTCTTCGGGGTGCTGCTGCGCACCGGCGTGCTCAACGGCAAGAGCTCGGTCGAGCTGACGATCGTGCCAGCCGGCATCGCCGGCGTGATGCTCGCCCTCGGCCTGTTGCTGGCGCTGATCCCGCCCGACCTCGGGCCCCGCGTCGCCCGCTTCGTGCACGGCGAGCGCGGCCGCTCGATCGCGCGCAGCATCGCCCGCGTGCCGGCGACCTTCGCCGAGGGCTTCCGCTTCGCGCTCAGCCTCTTCGCCCACCCCTCGCAGGGTGGCCTGGCGGTGCTCGGCGCGGCCGGCTACTGGGCCGCCAACATCGGCATCCTCTGGGCTGCCTTCCACGCCTTCGGCGTGCACGTGCCGCTCGCCGTCGTCGTCCAGGGCTTCTTCCTCGGCATGGTCGCCAACCTCTTCCCCTTCGCCCCGGCCGGGGTGGGCGCGGTCGACGCCGGCATGATCGGCGCCTTCGTCCTCTTCGGCATCCCCGAGACCGCCGTCTTCCCGGCGATCCTCGTCTACCGCCTGATCGCCTTCTGGATGCCGATCCCCTTCGGCGTCGCCGCCTTCTTCCAGCTCCGCACCCGCGTCCAGCACTGGGAAGCGGAGGGGCTGCCGATCGACCGGCGCCCCGGCGGGGATCTGGCCGCCGAGGTGACCCCCGGATGAACTGCATCAAATTCTTTACCTGGCAGGGTGAAAATTTGATGCAGTTCATCTGGAGGGGTACTATAAAAAGTAAAGTATTGGCACAACTCCCCGCCGATGGGCCTCAAAGCGGTCTATACCTCTTCGGCCCATCGACCTGAAAGTAGACTTGGGCGGCAGACATGACTGAGGCAAAGAAGGTCGAGAACCTGATCATCGTCGGCGGCGGGCCCGCCGGCTACACGGCCGCGCTCTACGCCGCGCGCGCAAACCTCGAGCCGCTCGTCTTCGAGGGCTTCCAGTGGGGTGGGCAGCTGCAGAACACCACTGATGTCGAGAACTACCCCGGCTACCCCGAGGGGGTCATGGGGCCGGAGATGATGACCCAGTTCCGGGCGCAGGCGGAGCGCTTCGGCACCCGTTTCGTCACCGACGACGTCGATCGGGTCGAGCTCTCAGACGGCGGCGTGCAGAAGGTCTACCTCGGCGACGAGGAGCACTTGGCCAAGGCCGTGATCCTGGCGATGGGGGCGGAGCCGCGCCGGCTCGGCGTCCCCGGCGAGATCGAGCTGAGCGGCTGCGGCGTCTCCACCTGCGGCGTCTGCGACGGCGCCTTCTTCAAAGGCCAGAAGGTGATCGTGATCGGCGGCGGCGACTCGGCGATGGAGGACGCGATCTTCATCTCCAAGTACGCCAGCGAGCTGACCATGGTCAACCGGCGCGAGGAGTTCCGCGCCTCGAAGATCATGCAGGAGCGCGCGCGCGAGCAGGGCAACATCAGCTTCAAGACCCCCTTCGTCGCGGAGGAGTTCGTCGCCGGCGAGGCCGGCCGGCTCGACCACGTGCGCCTGCGCAACGTCGAGACCGACGAGGTGGAGGACTTCAAGACCGACGGCGCCTTCATCGCGATCGGCCACATCCCGCGCTCCGAGGTCGTGGTGGACCAGGTCGACACCGACGAGAACGGCTACATCGTCACCGAGGGCAGCTCGACCCGCACCAACCTGGCCGGCGTCTTCGCCGTCGGCGACGTCGTCGACCACACCTACCGCCAGGCGGTCACCGCCGCCGGCAGCGGCTGCAAGGGCGCCCTCGACGCCGAGTGGTACCTGCGCGACACGCCCCCCTCGCCGGAGGCCCACTGGCTTCCCGGCGGGGAGCCGGTCGAGGTCGCGCCGACTCCGCAGGCCTGAGCGGACAACTTTCTCCCGCTTGCTTGTTTTCAAGGGCATGGGCTCCACGGCGCGTCTCCTCGGGTCTCTGCTGGTCGTCGCGGCGATCTGGGCAGCGCCCGCTTCGGCCGGGAGTTGGACCGCCTTCAGCCTCGAGGACGACCGGGTGGCCGGAGACCTCTTCGGCGTCTCCTGCCCGGCGACGAACCTCTGTGTCGCCGGCGGCAGCGACAGCCTGATCGCGACCTCGACGAATCCGGCGGCTGGGAGCAGGGCCTGGTCCGTTGCCCATCCCGGTGGCAGGGTGGAAGTCCCCACGACGCCCCCGGGGGGACCGGCGCCTCCCGAAGGGGCGGAATCGCTCTTCCCCGGCGCCCAGGTGAGGGGCGTCTCCTGCCCCTCGACGACCCTTTGCGTCGGCGTCACTTTCGACAGCCGCATCTTCAGCTCGACCAATCCCACCGGCGGCGCGGCGGCCTGGAAGGTCGCTTCGCTGACCGGTTAGAAAGAACCGCGCCTGCACATGACCGGCGTCTCCTGCCCCTCGCCGCAGCTCTGCGTCGCGGTCGCCTACGGCAGCAAGGTGATCACCTCGACCGACCCCACCGGGGGCGCGTCCGCCTGGTCGGTCGGCGAGCTGCCGTTTCCAGTCGACCTGCGCGGGGTGTCCTGCCCGGGCGCATCCCTCTGCGCCGCGGTCGACAACGCGGGTCGGATCGTCACCTCGGGCAGCCCGGCCGCGGGTGCGGGAACGTGGAGCCTCGTCGGCTCGCCCGCCGGCGAAGGCAGCCTCAACGGCATCTCCTGCCCCTCGCCGGCGCTCTGCGTGACCGGCAACGCCGGGCAGATCCTCACCTCGACCAATCCCAGCGGCGGCCCGGCGGCCTGGCGCGCGGTGACGGCGGGCTCGGGACTGCCCGTGAAGGGGATCTCCTGTCCGACGACCTCGGCCTGCGCGGCGGTCGACAACAACGCCGACGCGATCGTCTCGACCAACCCGCTCGGGGGCGCCTCGGATTGGTCGTCGACCAACGTGCTCCCGGCGCCGCAGACGGAAAAGAACTCGCTTGGCGTCCAGAACGGCATGTTCGCGATCTCCTGTCCGGTGACGACGCTCTGCGTCGGGGTCGGAGCGTCCGAAAACGTCATCGCCTCGACCAATCCCTTCGCGCCCGACGTCGGGCCCGTCTCCCGTCGCAAGTCGAAGCGCCTGCGGGTGGTGATCACGAGGCATCCCGCCAAGCGGATCGAGCCGCGCAAACGGGGTGCCAGGGTCGGCTTCCGCTTCCACGCGGTCGGGGGCCGCCCGGCCCGCCTCGTCTGCAAGCTGGCGGGCGGTCAGCGGAGCCGTGGCCGCCACCCGAAGCGCCTCCGCTTCAGGCGCTGTGCATCCCCAGCCCGCTACAGGTTGGGCAGGGGCAGGTACGTGTTCCGCGTCAGAGCGGTCTCGGCCAGCGGCCGCAGGAGCCCGCCGGCGAGCTTCCACTTCCGCGTCGGCCGCCTGGTCGAGCGCAAGCCGGTGGGGTCCTGCCGCGCGACCCAGCAGGGCTTCCCCCTCCATCCCTGTATCAACGCCCGCTGAGCCAGGGCGGGCGGGCTCACCCGACCAGCTTCTGAACGACGAAGGTGCGCGAGCCTTTCGGGGTCTCGATCTCGATTGGTTCGCCGACCTTCGCGTCGAGCAGGGCGCGGCCGATCGGCGACTCGTTGGAGAGGCGGCCCGCGGCGAGGTCGGCTTCGGTCGAGCCGACGAGGGTCCAGGTGTTGGTCTCCCCCTTGGCCTCGTCGAGGACCTCGGCGGTGCGACCGAAGGCGAAGGTGTCCGCGGAGGAGTCGACCTCGACCACGACGGCGGTGCGCAGCCGCTCGCGCAGCCGCTTGATCTTGGTCTCGAGGTGCGCCTGGTCCTCCTTGGCGATGTGATACTCGGCGTTCTCCTTGAGGTCGCCTTCCTCGCGCGCGACTTTGATCCGCGCCGCCATCTTGGTCCGGCCCTCGCCTTCGAGCTGCTCGATTTCCTCGCGCAGGGCGGCCAGGCCCTCCTCGGTGATCGGCTCTCCGTTTGTTTCGGCGTCGTTCATCGCATCAGCCTTGCAGATGGGGCATCCGCGCCCGTTCCGGTGGGCGGCCGGACGCTATCGTGGGCGCACGGCTTCCTGCTCCCACATTCGCGAGATCAGCTACTTCGACCCGCCGGCCGAGGTCGCTGGCTGTGAGGAGTGCCTGACGCTGGGGATGAGCTGGGTCCACCTGCGCATGTGCCAGCACTGTGGCCACGTCGGCTGCTGCGACAACTCCGAGGGCAAGCACGCGACCGCCCACCACGCCGAGACCGGCCACCCGGTCATCCGCTCGGTCGAGCCCGGCGAGGACTGGAGTTGGTGCTACGAGGACGAGCTGATGTTCCGGCTGGCTCGGTGACTTGGGCGGGTGGAAATGCTCAAGAAGCGTGGAGCGAGAGTTGACCCACCTACAGGGGGGTCAACTCTCGCTTGAGCAATCCTGAGCGGTGTGGAGCGGGGCTGGCGAAGGCGCTCCGCGGGCGACGTCGTCGCTGGGCGGTTGCACCTACTCCGGGGTAACGATGGCGAAGCTGGGGTCCGGTTCGTCGAGCAGGCCCAGCAGCTCGCCGAGCTTGGCGCCGTCGCCCTCGACGCGGAGGCGGCCGCTCTCGGTCAGCGTGGCGACGTCGGCGGTTTTGAGCAGCAGCTGGTTGAGCGCCTCGCGCGCGATCACGAGCGCCGCGTCGGCCGCCTCTCCGTGGTCGCCGGGACGGTGGCGCAGGACGCCGTTGCGGACCGTGATCGCGTGCCGCTCGTCGGGGTCGGTGACGCGCCAATCGATGCGCAGGTGCTGCCCGGCGGCGCGCGGGCCGTCGAGGCGGATCGCCATCGCGTCGAGCAGCTGGCTGACCGTGAGCTGGGCGAGCACGTCGGGCGGGGCGGTGCTGGTCGGCGTGCCGGCGACGCCCTCGCGCAGCTCCTTCGCCCCCATCAGGAAGAAGTTGCGCCAGGTCGCGTTTTCGGCGCCGAAGCCGAGCTGCTCGAGCGCTTTGGCCTGCAGCTCGCGCGCCTCGCGGTTCTCCGGCTCGGCGAAGACGAGGTGGTTGACGACCTCGGCGACCCAGCGGTGATCGCCGGCCTCGAGGCTGGCGCGCGCCCGCTCCAGCAGCGCCTCGGCGCCGCCGGCGAGCTCGACGTAGCGCTGCGCCTGCGCGACCGGGGGGTGCTCCCAGAGGTGGGCGGGGTTGCCGTCGAACCAGCCCATGTAGCGCTGGTAGATCGCCTTGGTGTTGTGGCTGGCCGAGCCGTAGAACTCGCGGCAGTGCCACTCGCCGGCGAGGCTCGGCGGCAGCTCGATCCGCTCGGCGATCTCCGGGCCGGTCAGGCCCCGGTTGAGCAGGCGCAGGGTCTGGTCGTGCAGATAGGTGTAGAGGTCGCGCTGCTTCTCGAGGTACTCGACGATCCGCCCGCCGCCCCAGCGCGGCCAGTTGTGGCCGGCGCAGAGCACCTCGGTCCCGGCGCCGAAGAGCTCGATCGTGCGGTCGAGGTGCGAGGCCCAGACGCGCGGGTCGCGGACCAGGGCGCCGCGCAGGGTGAGGACGTTGTGCATCGAGCAGACGGCGTTGTCGGCCACGCAGAGCAGGCCGGCATCGGGGAAGTGGACGTTCATCGCCGCCGGCGCCTCCGCCCCCGGGGTGAGCTGGAAGCGCATGCGGACCCCGTCGACGACCTCCTCCTGGCCCGTTGCGGTGACGTCGAGGTTGGGCGGGAGCAGCGTGATCGTGCCCAGTGAGGTGGTCTGGCCGAGGCCGGCGCCGAGCTGTCCCCGTGGGCCGCGCTCGAGCAGCGCCCCGTACATGTAGGCGGCGCGGCGGCCCATCGCGGTGCCGGCGAAGACGTTCTCGGAGACGGCGTGGTGGAGGAAGCCCTCGGGGGCGAGGATCGGCACCTCGCGCCCCTCGTCCCCCGCGGTCGCGAGCACCCCCCTGGCGCCGCCGAAGTGGTCGACGTGGCTGTGGGTGTAGAGGAGGCCGGTGACGGGGCGCTCGCCGCGGTGGGCGCGGTAGAGGGCGAGTGCCGCCGCCGCGGTCTCGGCCGAGACCAGCGGGTCGATGACGACGATGCCCTCGCGCCCCTCGACCACGTGCATGTTGGAGAGGTCGAAGCCGCGCAGCTGGTAGAAGCCCGGCGCCAGCTCGAAGAGCCCGGCAATGCAACCGAGCTGGGCCTGGTGCCAGAGGTTGGGATTGGCCGTGGCCGGCGGCTCGGCGTCGAGGAAGTCGTAGGACTCGAGCTCCCAGACGACCCGGCCGTCGGCGTCCTCCACCCGGGGCGGGTCGAAGGGGGCGAGGAGGCCGCGGCGCGCTTCCTCGAACTCCTCGGTCGGTTTCGCCATCGGGCCTCTACCCCTTCGCGGCGGCGATCAGGCCCGGGGCGGGGCGGTAGGCGTCGCCGTGCTCGGCGCGCAGCGCCTCGAGCAGCTCGACGGCGCGGCCGGCGCCGAGCAGCTCGGTCAGCTCGAGCGGGCCGCGCGGCCAGTTGAAGCCGAGCCGCATCGCCGTGTCCATGTCCTCGGGCGAGCCGACCTGCTCTTCCAGCGCGAAGGCCGCCTCGTTGGCGATCTGGGCGAAGAGGCGGGGGAGGACGGCGGGCGCGGCCGGATCGATTGCCGCCAGCTCCGCCGGGTCGAGCGTCAGCTCTCCGGGGCCCTCCGCCCCTTGGCGGGAGAGCTTGTGCGAGGGGACCGCTGACGCCGGGTCGGACGGGTCGGCGTAGTCGTAGAAGCCGCGGCCGCTCTTGCGTCCGAGCTGGCCGGCGTCGACCAGCTCTTCCTGAATCGGGCTGGGGCGCCAGCGCTCGGGCTCGCCGCCCTGGGCGTAGAAGGAGCGGGCGACGCTGAGGTTGACGTCGAGCCCGATCAGGTCGATCAGCTCGAAGGGGCCCATGCGGAAGCCGCCGCCGAGGCGGACGACGCGGTCGATCCTCGCCGCGTCGGCGACGCCGTCGGCGAGCATGCGCAGCGACTCGAGGGTGAAGGGGCGGGCGAGGCGGTTGGCGATGAAGCCGGGGCTGTCCTTGGCGCGGATCGGCGTGCGGCCCATGCGCCGGCCGACCTCCGCCGTCGCCTCGAGCGCGCCCGCCGAGGAGTCGGCGGTGGCGACGACCTCGACCAGCTTCATCAGCGCCGGCGGGTTGAAGAAGTGCATGCCGACGACGCGCTCGCGGCGCGGCACCTCGGTGGCGATCGCCGCGATCGGCAGCGAGGAGGTGTTGCTGGCGAGGATCGCACTCTCGCCGCAGGTCGCGGCGAGCGAGGCGAAGAGCTGGCGCTTCAGGCCGAGTTCCTCCGGGGCGGCCTCGATCACCAGGTCGCATTCGCCCAGGTCGGCGAGGCTCCTGGCGGCGCCGACCCGGCCGCTTGCGGCGTCCGCCTCCGCCTCGCCCCAGAGGCCCTTGGTCGCGCCCTTGGCCAATGAGCCGTGCAGCCGCTCGATCCCCTTCTCCAGCGCGGCCGGGAGCGGGTCGTGCAGGCGCGTCTCATAACCACCCAGCGCGGCGATCTGGGCGATCCCGGCCCCCATCGTCCCCGCCCCGACCACCCCGACGTGCTGCACTGTCGACGGGCCGAAATCGTGACCCATTGGGGCGGATTTCGTCCCGTCGGCGGTCATCTGCCCTCGAATTTCGGCTCGCGCTTCTCCAGGAAAGCCTGCATGCCCTCGACCCGGTCCTCGGTCGCCATCGCCAGCTCGTAGAGGCGGCGCTCGTTCTCGAGGCCGGCGCTGAGTGCCGTCTCCTCGGCGGCGAGCACCGCCTGCTTGGCGAGGCGGGTGGCGATCGGCGGCCGCTCGGCGACGGTCTGGGCGAGCGCCATCGCCTCCTCCAGCCACCTGCCCTTCTTCGCGACCTTGTTGACCAGGCCCATCGCGCGGGCGGTCTCGGCGTCGAAGCGGCGGCCGGTGAGGACGTACTCCATCGCCAGCTGCTTGCCGAGCACGCGCGCGAGGCGCTGGCTACCGCCGCCGCCGGGAATGATCCCCAGGGTGATCTCCGGCTGGCCGAAGAGGGCCGTCTCGGAGGCGACGATCATGTCGCAGGAGAGGGCGAGCTCGCAGCCGCCGCCGAGCGCGTAGCCGGAGACGGCGGCGACGAGCGGCGTCTTGATCGCCGCGACCCGCTTCCAGAAGCCGGCCGCCGGGTGGCGCAGGGCGTCGCCGAAGCTGCGTTCGCTCAGCGCCCTGATGTCGGCGCCGGCGGCGAAGACCTTCTCGGAGCCGGCGATCACGGCGCAGCGCACCTCGGGGTCGGGGTCGAGCTGCTCGAGCAGCGCGGCCAGCTCCTCCATCACCTCCGGCGAGAGCGCGTTGCGCGCCTCCGGCCGGTTGAGGCGCAGCAGGGCGACGTGGCCGTCGCGCGAGCTCTCGACCAGGTCCGCCATCTGGCTCAGCCCTCCTCCGGCCGGTTCATTCGGCCTCCAGCGGCAAGAGCGCGTTGATCCCCGTCGCCGCCCGGCCGATGATCAGCTTCTGGATCTGCGAGGTGCCCTCGTAGAGCGTCGTCACGCGGGCGTCGCGCAGGTAGCGCTCGACCGGGTAGTCGTCGACGTAGCCCGAGCCGCCGTGCACCTGGATCGCCAGGTTGGCGCATTCGACCGCCGACTCGGTCGCGTAGAGCTTCGCCACCGAGGTCTCGGTCGTGTTCGGCTTCTTTTCGTCCTTGAGCACGCCGGCGCGGTAGACCAGCATCCGCGCCGCGTCGCGCTTGAGGATCATGTCGGCGATCATCTCCTGGACCAGCTGGAAGCGGGCGAGGGGGACGCCGAACTGCTTGCGCTCCTTGGCGTATGCAACCGAGGCTTCGACGCAGCCTTCGCAGATGCCGACGCAGCCGGCGGCGACGCTGTAGCGGCCGTTGTCGAGGGCGCTCATCGCGACCTTGAAGCCGTCGCCGATCTCGCCGAGCATCGCCTCGTCTGGCACCTCGACGTTGTCGAGCGAGATTTCGCCGGTGTCGGAGGAGCGCAGCCCGAGCTTGCCGTGGATCTCCTGCGTGGAGAAGCCCTCGCTGGCGGTGGGGACGAGAAAGCAGGCGAGGCCCTTGTGCTTCTTCTCGGGGTCGGTCTGGGCGAAGATCAGCGCCACCTCGGAGAAGTTGGCGAGGCTGATCCACATCTTCTGGCCGCTGATCGACCAGCCCGAGTCGGTCTTGGTCGCGCGGGTGCGCAGGTTGGCGGCGTCCGAGCCGGTGTCGGGCTCGGTCAGGCCGAAGCAGCCGAGCGCCTCGCCCGAGCAGAGGCGGGGGAGCCAGCGCTGCTTCTGCTCCTCGCTGCCCCAGCGCTCGATCGAGCCGGCGACGAGCGAGGTCTGCACGGAGACGACGGTGCGGGCGGAGGAGTCGGCGCGGCCGACCTGTTCGACGATCAGCCCGTAGCCGATGTAGTCGAGCCCGCGGCCGCCGTAGGTCTCCGAAACGGGCGCGCCGAGGTAGCCGACCTCGCCCAGCTTGCTCGCCAGCTCGCGGTCGAAGCGGCCGGCGCGGTCGTTCTCCTTGACCCGCGGCGCGATCTCCTTGTCGGCGAATTCGCGCGCCGTTTCGGAGATCAGCTTCTGCTCGTCGGTCAACTGGAAGTCCATCTCACCCCTTGCTTTCTCTGGTCCGGCCGAACTGCATCAAGTTTTCACCCTGGCAGGTAGAGAATTTGATGCAGTTCGAATTGGTCATGGAAGTTCGCGGCCGAGAGTGGCTGCGAAGGCCTCTTGGGCCTCGCGGGTGCGGGGTCCCGGCGCTTCGGCCAGCGCGGTGCCGTCGATCGTGGAGACCGCCTGGATCTCGCGCGTGGTCGAGGCGAGGAAAGCCTCGTGGGCGGCGCGCAGGTCGGCGACCGGCCAGGCGCCGGTCTCGACGTGCAGCGCCTTCACCAGGCGATCGCGGGTGATCGACTCGAGCACGCCGTTGTCAAGCGCCGGCGTGCGCAGCTCGCCCTGCGGCGAGACCCAGAAGATCGAGGAGGTGGGCGGCTCGAGCACGACGCCGTCGGGCTGAACCAGCACGGCCTCGTCGGCGCCCTGCGCCCTGGCGAGGCGGGTCGCCTGCATGTTGGCCGCGTAGGAGAGCGACTTGACCCCGTTGAGGATGACGCTCGGGCAGTAGGTGACGGTGGCGACGGCGACGGTCTCGGCGTGGGCCGGGATCGGCTCCGTCATCGCCAGGCGGCGGCCGCCGCGAGTGACGATCAGCCGCAGCTGCCCGTCGGCGTCGCCGAGCTCGGCGAGCAGCGCCGCGATCTCGGCCTCCAGTGCGGGGCGGTCGAAGGAGAGCTCGATCGCGGTCGCGGAGCGCCCCAGCCGGTCGAGGTGGTCGCCGAGCGCAAACGGCGTCCCCGCGTAGAGACGGATCACCTCGAAGGCCCCGTCGCCGCGGTAGAGCCCGTCGTCCTTGAGCGGTACGACCGCCTCCGCGGTCGGCGTGATCCGCCCGTCCACACTAGCCAGCTCTCTCAGCGGGGCCGCCATTCGACGCGCGAGGCTACCTCAGACCCGCCCTTGGCGAACTGCATCAAATTTTCTACCTGCCGGGGTGAGAATTTGATGCAGTTCGGTCAGACCGCTTCGAAGACGGTGGCCAGGCCCTGGCCGACGCCGACGCACATGGTGGCGATGCCGTATTTGCCGCCGCGACGGCGCAGCTCGCGGACGAGGGTGGTGGCGAGGCGGGCGCCGGAGCAGCCGAGCGGGTGGCCGAGGGCGATCGCGCCGCCGTTGACGTTGAGCTTCTCCTCCTCGATGCCGAGCTCGCGGGCGCAGGCGAGGACCTGCGAGGCGAAGGCCTCGTTGAGCTCGATCAGGTCGATCTCCCCGAGCGAGAGGCCGGCGGCGTCGAGCGCGCGCGGGATCGCCAGGGCCGGGCCGATGCCCATGTAGGCGGGGTCGACACCGGCGACGCCGAAAGCGACGACGCGGGCGAGCGGCTCGGCGCCGAGCTCCTCGGCGCCCTTCTCGGAGGCGATGAGCGTGCAGGCGGCGCCGTCGTTGAGGGTCGAGGCGTTGCCGGCGGTGACCGTGCCGTCCTCGCGGAAGGCGGGTCGCAGCTTCGCCATCTTCTCCAGCGAGGCGTCGGCGCGCGGGCCCTCGTCGACCTCGACCGTGACCGTCTCGCGGCGCCCCGCCGGCGCCTCGATCGGCACGATCTCCTCGGCGAAGAGTCCCGCCTCTTGGGCGGCGACCGCGCGTTGGTGGCTGCGCAGGCCCCAGGCGTCCTGGTCCTCGCGGCTGATCCCGTAGCGCTCGGCGACGTTCTCGCCGGTCTCGCCCATCGACTCGGTCGAGACGCCGAGCTCGGCCATCCGCGGGTTGACGAAGCGCCAGCCCAGCGTCGTGTCGTGCATCGTCTGCGGGCCGCGCGGCAGGCCGCGCTCGGGCTTGCCGACCACCCAGGGCGCCCGGCTCATCGACTCGACCCCGCCGCCGAGGTAGAAGTCGCCCTCGCCGAGCTTCACCGCGCGGGCGGCGCAGTTGATCGCCTCCAGGCCGGAGGCGCAGAGCCGGTTGACGGTGGCGCCGGGGACCGATTGGGGCAGGCCGGCGAGCAGCGCCGCCATCCGCGCCACGTCGCGGTTGTCCTCGCCCGACTGGTTGGCGGCGCCGAGGTAGACGTCGGCGATCCGCTCGGGGTCGACGCCGCTGCGCTCGAGGACGGCGGCGATCGTGTGCGCGGCCATATCGTCGGGGCGCACGCTGGAGAGCGCGCCGCGGTAGGCGCCCATCGGCGTCCGCACCGCGTCGATCAGGAAAGCCTCGCTCACGTCCGGGATTAAAGGGAACCGCCGGAGCGGGCGTATCCTTGCCCGGTGTACTTCGTCCTCGGAACCGTCGCGATGGTGCTGCTCGTCGTCGGCATCCTCTTCCTGATCGAGCACTTCTACACCGGCAACAATGCCGAACTGCTCGACTGGAAGCCGACCCGCTCGCCCGAACTCGAGGCGCGGAACGAAGTCGACGACGTGCAGCAGATGCTCGAGGCGCAGAACGAGATGCGCCGGCGCCGCGGGGTCGCGCCGCGCGAGGAGCAGGAGCTGCGCGACGAGGTCGCGGCCGAGGAGCTGGAGAAGCTGCGCCGGCGCCGGCGCTTCGAGGCGACCTGAGTTGGCGCGGGCGCTGATCGTCGGCTGCGGCTGCCGCGGCCGAGAGCTCGGCGGGGCCCTGCTTGAGCAGGGCTGGGCGGTGCGGGGGACGAGCCGGCGCGAGGAGGGCCTGGCCGGGATCGAGGCGGCCGGGATCGAGGCGGCTCTGGCCGACCCGGAGCGCCCAGCGACGCTCCTGGAGCTGGTCGGGGACGTCGCCGTCGTCCACTGGCTGCTGGGCTCCGCGGTCGGCGACCCGGAGAGCGTCGCGGCGATCCACGGGCCGCGCCTCGAGCGATTCCTCGAACATCTGGTCGAAACGCCGGTGCGCCGCTTCGTCTATGAGGCCTTCGGTTCGGTTGACGCCGAGGTCCTCGCGGGTGGGGCGGTCCTGGCGGAAGCGGCGGCGCGCAGGTGGCGCGTCCCGGTCGAGATCGTGCGCTCACCCGGGGCGCAGCGCGTTGCCAATCCGTAGGGCCGGCTCGCGTTGCAGCGGGGCGATTGCGGGGCGACGCCGCCATATAGCTAAACTCGGATAGGGATTTAGGTAATAGGTAACAGCGAGTAGAAGGAGCAGCCTGATGGCTCTGCAGCTTGGTGACGTAGCACCCGACTTCGAGGCGGAGACGACCGAGGGTCGGATCAAGTTCCACGACTGGATCGGCGATTCGTGGGCGGTCCTGTTTTCGCACCCGAAGGACTTCACGCCGGTCTGCACGACCGAGCTCGGCTACATGGCGAGCATCGAGCCCGAGTTCGCCAAGCGGGGCGTGAAGATCATCGGCCTCTCGATCGACCCGCTCGACCGCCACGAGGAGTGGGCCAAGGACATCGAGGAGACCCAGGGCACGGCCCCCAACTACCCGATCATCAGCGACCACGACTTCAACGTCGCCCGTCTCTACGGGATGCTGCCGGCCGACGTCTCCGGCTCCGTCGAGGACCGCACCCCGGTCGACAACCAGACCGTGCGCAACGTCTTCGTCATCGGCCCCGACAAGAAGATCAAACTGATCCTGGTCTACCCGATGACCACCGGGCGCAACTTCGACGAGGTGCTGCGGGTGGTCGACTCGCTGCAGCTGACGGCAAACCACAAGGTCGCGACGCCGGCGCAGTGGAACCAGGGCGACGATGTGATCATCGCCGGCTCGGTCTCCAACGACCAGGCGAAGGAGATCTACCCCGATGGCTGGGAGGAGCCGCGCCCCTACATCCGCATCGTCCCGCAGTCGGCGGCCGAGAAGGCTTGAGGCGCCGTAGCCGGTGCCTGGCGGTGTCCTCGGTCGCTCGCGTGCAGAGCACGCCACGCTCCCTGCGTCCTTGCCAGGCTTGGCTACGCCGCCTCAAGCCGATCCAATAGATCCCCCAAAATCCGCGCGGTCGCTCCCCAGATCAGCTGGCCTTCGATCTCGTAGGTCGGCGTGTGGATGGGGACGCCGCGGCGGACCAGGCGGCGCATGTCATAGCTCTCGCGCAGCACCCCCAGTGAAAAGGTGAGGACCGTCTCGACCTCGCTCGGGTTGGGCCGCAGCGCCAGCTCGCGCGGGTGAGGGATGCGGCCGACGAAGGGGTGGATGCGGTAGCCGGTGGCGAAGGTCCTGGTCATCGGCAGCGCCTCGCCCAGCTCGACCCGGTCCGGGTCGAGGCCGATCTCCTCCTCGGCCTCGCGCAGCGCCGTGGCGCCGAGGTCGGCGTCGCCGGGGTCGCGGCGGCCACCCGGAAATGAGATCTCGCCGGCGTGACGGCGCAGGTCGGCGCGCCGCTCGGTGAAGATCAGCCCGGGCTCATCGTCGGGCCAGCCGTATAGGGGCAAGAGAACGGCGGCGTCGACCGGCATTGGCGACTTATCCGTCATATACACGGATAAGTCGCCAATG
>DASZSJ010000029.1:0-1941 GCA_035548675.1 Solirubrobacterales bacterium | reverse complement strand
GGTCTTCCCAGCCCTCGCGGGCGACGCCGTCGCCGAAGTACTCGCCGTAGGCCCTCTGCTCGGCGCCGAGCTCGGAGACGACCACCGGCACGCTCGCCAGCACCTGCTGGAACTGCTCGGGCAGGGCGTCGATCGCGTCGGCGACCAGCGCTTCGAACTCGTCCATCTGCCGTTCGGGGTCCATCGGGTCCACAGCATGCAATACCGTCGGGGGCCGGCGCCAGCCGGTACCGAATCCAACTAGCGGGGAGACAGATGATGAGAGACGATCAGTCGCCAACCACCAGGCTGCGAGCGCTCGGCGCCTTGCTGGCCGTCATCGCGCTCATCGGCGGTGGCGTCGTGCTCTCGGCCTGCGGCAGCGACAACGCCAGCTCCGGCACGGAAAAGGCGAAGGAAGAAATCGAAAAGGGAACCGAAGAAGGCGAAAAGGCCCTCGAAGAAGCCACCGAAGGAGCCGAAAAGGGCCTCGAAGAAGCCAAGGAACAGGCTGAAAAGGCCAAGGGCAGCGCCAAGGAAGGGATCGAAAAGGGCGTCGAATCGGCCGAAAAGGGCCTGAAGGAAGGCAAAGAAAAGGCCAAGAAGGGCCTCGAAGAAGCGCAGAAGCAGCTCGAAGAACTGGGCGAATGAGGCCGGCGGCGGCGCCCCAGCCGCCGCCCGGTCACCGCGGGTCGCCGGCGCCTACTTCGGCGCCGGCACCTGCGAGGCCATCTGCGTGTAGCCGGCGGCGCTGGGGTGGATCCCGGTGTCGCCGCTGATCACCCACGGCGGTCCCTGCGCCGGCCCGGAGCAGAACGAGAGCGGGTGGCTGACCAGCAGCTCGTCCTGGGTGGCGTCGATCTGGACGCTCGGCCCGTCCACCTCGTAGCCGAAGCGCGAGCACGAGTAGCTCGACCGGTAGAGCGGTTCGAGGTCGATGCCGACGTTGAAGTGCGGCGGCGTCACCACCCGCAGCCGCGGCGAGCCGACCGCGGTCGCGGCGCGGGCGATTTCGCGGTTCAGCAGGTCGCCCATCTGCGCGATCTGGAAGGTCGTGTAGGCGAGCGCGGTCGCGGGAATCGAGAGGTGGTACTGCATCAGGTAGATCGTCGCGCCGGTCTTCTTCACCAGGTCGCGGTAGACGCTTTCCAGTTCACGTCGCAGGTGCACGCCTTCGAACGCTTCCTCGATGCATTCTTCGTACTTGCCGAACAGGTCCGACCAGATCGCGCAGCCCATCCTGTCGGTGCCGAACAGCATTTCCGAGAGCAGCGGGTTGGCGCCCAGCGTCATCAGGACGTAGTCGGGGTCTTCGGACTCGATCCGCTTCGTCGTCGCGTAGAGCGAGCCGCCGGGCGCCCAGTTGACGGGTTCGGAGCCGCTGATCGCCAGGTTCTCGTAGTTGGTGACGCCATATTCGTTGGCCCACTGCGCCGCCCAGGAGACGTTGTTGGCGAGGCCGTAATCGGTCGCGTATTCGACCTGCTTGGCTTCGTTGTTGAGCGTCTTCGAGTTCGACGAGCAGGCGTCGACCAGGGTGACCGAGCCCGGTCTGCATTCGGGCAGGCTGAGCAGCGGCATCAGCTTGCCGTTCGAGTAGTAGCCGAAGCCGGCGGTGACCGAGTCGCCCATCGCCCGCGCCACGACCTTCGGCGCCGCGCCCACCTCGAAGACCACCGGCGCCGGGGTCAGCGCCATCTTGCCGCGCAAGCGGGCGCCGCGCGGCGGCGCCCCGACCAGCTGCAGCGAGTCGGTGCCGCGGAAGCCCTTGGCGGGCGTGTAGACCAGCTTGCCGCCGCGGATCCGCGCCGTCCCGTGCTCGGGTCGCTCGCCGATGCTCCAGCGCCGCCCGGTCGTGCAGGCCGGCAGCGGCACCGCGGCGCGGCGGCCCGGCCGCAGGCGCAGCTGCGGCACGCTCGAGCAGAGCGGCGCGGCCCCGCGCGCCCGACCCAGCCTCCGCCT
>DASZSJ010000028.1:0-21720 GCA_035548675.1 Solirubrobacterales bacterium | reverse complement strand
TTCCTGGTCGAAGTCCCGGACGGCTGGCAGCGCAAGTCGACGCTGCGGGTCAAATGGAACGCCGCCGAAAACGCGGTCGGCACCCTGCGCTACTCGGTCAGCGTCGACGACGAGCCGATCGGCAAGAAGACGACGCGCCTGCACGCGGTGCTGAAGAGCAGGCGCGTCGGCGAAGGACGTCACAAGCTGCAGGTCTTCGCGATCGACGGCAGCGGCCAGGAAACCGGCAGCCGCAGGGCGACCCTGCTGGTCGATCGCAAGCCGCCGCGGGTCCGGCTGCGGCGGCGCGGCAGGCGGGTCGCGGTGGTCGTCGCCGATCGCACCAGCGGGCTCGAGGGCCGCACGGTGAGGGTCGACTTCGGCGACCGCCGGGCAGCGGGCCACCGCGCCGGGCGCAGGAAGAAGCGGCCGCGGGTCATCCGCCACACCTACAGGGTGGCCGGCCGCTACCGGGTCACGGTCACCGCCCGGGACCGCGCCGGCAACAAGGCGAGTTACAGCCGGCGGGTGAGGGTCCGGTGAGGGCCGCGCGCGCGCTCATCCTCACCTGCGCCGCGGCGGCGCTCGGCAGCCTCTTCGCGCCGCCCCCCGCCCCGGCCTTCTACGACAACGGCCTCGACGGCGTGCCGGGCGCCTTCCTCGTCTCCGCCGACTACGCCCGGCTCGAGCAGGGGGACGACACGACCCTGTACGCGACGATCTCGGCCGACGGGCGTTACGTCGCGATCGAAACCTTCTCGCGCAACTTCTTCGCCGACGACGACCCCGACCCGCCGGGCGAGTACCGGGCCGGCGGGATCTTCCGCTTCGACCTGCAGACCCGGGCGCTGGCCAAGGTCGCCGACGGCAACCTCTTCGCAGAGGGGACCAACGCGTTCCTGCGCCGCGGCGCCTTCAGCCCCTCGATCAGCGCCAACGGGCGCTACCTCGCCTTCGCCACCGCCCAGCGACTGGTGCCGGCCGACGGCAACGACAACGTCGACGTCTACCGCCGCGACATGGACGCGCCGCTGCCGGTCGGGGGCGCCTGCACCGGCGCCACGCCCCCACCCTGCCCGTTCGTGCTCGTCTCCGCCCGCGACGGTGGCGAGCAGCCGGCCGGCTACGCGGTGCCGGGGCTGCCCACGACCGGCGGTAATCCCGGCGCCAGCCCCTCGCGGGGCGTTGCCCTCAGCGCCGACGGCCGCCGCGTGGCCTTCGTCACCGAAGCCGCGTCGAACCTGCCCGACCGGCCGGCCACCGAAACTCCCGCCGGCCAGATCTTCCTGCGTGACATCGACAGCCGGAGCACGACCCTGGTCACGGCCGGCCGCGACGCCGGCAGCGGGCAGATGACCCCCCAACCCGCCGGCGGGGCGCTCGGCGCGGCGCTCAGCGCCGACGGCTCGACCGTCGCCTGGACCGGTGCCAACGCCGCCGCGCAGACGCGCTTCCTCGGCGGCGAGAACACCGATCCGAGCTTCTACTACTACCTATGGCGCCGCGCCCCGTTCGGGGCGACGCAACCGACTCGCAGGATCTCCGGCCTGTCGGACCCCGACGATCTGGCCTGCCGCCAACTCGAAGAAGCCAATCCCGGCATGACGACCGTCTTCGACTCGACCTCAACCGGGCCCTGCTACGGCCCGCTGACGAACCGCGAGTCGGCCACCGACATCACGGGCCAGCTCCCCTCGCTGAGCGGTGACGGCAACACCGTCGCCTTCCTCACCGCCGCGGGCGCACGCCCCGACCCGATCGTCGGTCTGGCACTCGACCTCTTCATCACCCGCATGGACGCCGGCCTCAATCGCAAGCAGGCGACCACGGAGCTGACCCGGGACGCGATCAACGGCGGCACGGCGCTGAGCGCGCCGGTGACCAGCGCAACCCTCTCACTCGATGGGCGGTTCATCGCCGTCACCAGCAGCCGCACCCAGTTCTCGCTGCCGGTCCTGCAGCAGGTGGGCGAACCACGGGCGGTGCCGGGACCGCACGAGCTTTACCTGATCGACCTCGGGCAGCACACGATCGAACGGACGGTGCGCTCGGACACCGGTGGTGACGCCGATGGCGAAGTGCTCGATGGGGTGAGCCTCTCGGCCAACGCCGATCGAATCGCCTTCTCGTCGTTCGCGGGCAACCTGTTCCGCGGCGACGCCAACCAGCGCGCCGATGCCTTCGTCGTCACTCGTGAGCCCGAACCGACGCCGGAAGGCGGCGGCGAAAACGGGGGCAGCGGCGAGAGCTCGATCGAAACGCGGCGCCACCCGCACATCTCGGCGCGCCTTCGCCGCCTGCGCCGCGGTGTCGCCGTGCTTGGTGTCTCGGTCCCCGCGGCGGGACGGATCGAGGCGCTGGCAAAGAGCGCCCCAGTCGACCGAAGGTCGAGCGTCGTCGCAGCCGGCCGGGCGCGGGCGGCCAGAAAAGGGACCGTATCGCTCACCCTGCGCCCGCGGCCGGCGTTGCTGAGCGCCCTGCGAGCCGGTGAGCGGGTAACGGCGAGGGTCAAGGTCACGTACGTCCCCGCGGGTGGTGGGCGCAAGCTGCGTACCTCGCTGAAGTTGACCTTCTTCTCCAAATCTTCTCAACTCCGACACAAATAGTTCACCGCTCCGACGCCGCCGTTGAAGAGGCTCGTGGGACCATGCTCGTCCCTCCTCCGGCCGCGGCCTCTCCCGAAGGCAGCCTGCAGATCGGCAACGTGGAGATCCGCCCGGGCGAGCTGCAGGTCCTGATCGACGGCGTCCGCACCGGCCTCACCGTGCGCGAGTTCGAGCTCTTCTTCCTGCTCGCCAAGCGCCTCGACAGCGTTGTCCAAAGGCCGGAGATCTACGAGCTGATGTGGGGCGGCGAGATGCCCCGCCGCGACCGCTCGGTCGACGTCCTGGTGCGCAAGGTCCGCGGCAAGCTCGAGATCGCCGCCCCGGACTGGCGCTACATCCACACCCATTTCGGCATCGGCTACCGCTTCACCCCCGAAGCCCTCCGCTGACCCAAAGCGACCTCGCACTTCCTCCCGTGCGCTGGGAGCAGGGGCGACATCTCAGTCGGGGGATGGTGGCTAGCGGCGGCGGATCGGTAGCGGGCCAGGTTGACAACCCCCGCAGGGAGATCGGCCAGCAGCTTCGCGATCGTGTTCTTGGCCGTGCCGCTCAGAGCTTCCCGCTCGAAGCGGGTCGCCCGCACGCTGCCCAGCGATCGATTGACCCACGTATACGGTGGCAAATCGATCGCAGGGCAGCGCGGGCTCCTCCGAGGTGCGGCTCAGGGGCCATAGGGCTCGCAAGCTCGCTCGCCCTTTGCTCGTGGGGTTCCGTTGTGCTCGTGGGGTTTGTTGAGTCGACCGGCTGGGGGCGATTCGAACTGAGCCACTACCGGCGGATCTGGGCCGGCGACGGGCGGGGGCGGCGACGGGCGCCGGGGCCGCCCCGCAGCGAGGCGCCGCCGAGAGCCGCCAGCAGGACCAGGGCGAGCAGGTAGGGCGGGACGGTCGAGCCCTCGCCGCCGGGTCGGTGGCGAGAGAAGGCCTGCGACTCCTCGATCGCCGCCTCCTCTTCGCGCCTTTCCTCGACCTGGTAGGTGCGGGCCGGGGCGCCGCCGGGGGGCAGCGGGCGCACCACCGGGGGCGGCGGGGGCAGGATCGCCGCCGGCACGGCCGCGATCGCCCCCGCCGCCAGGGGGATGAAGGCGGCCGGGAGCACCGGCGGCGGCACGATCTGGACCGGGTTGGGCAGCGGCGGCGGGGGCGGTGGAGCGGGCGGTGGCGATGGTGGCGGGAAGCCGGCCGGGGCCGGCCCGGGCGAGGCCGGCGGTGGGGGTGGCGGGGGCGGCGATGCCGCCGCGGTGTTGCGCTTGAAGCGGTCCGGCCGCAGCGGGCGGGTGCCGCAGGGACGCTGCACGCTGCCGTCCTGCACGGTGAGTGGCAGCGAGTAGGAGTAGCCGCCGGCGCTGACCGTGACCGTCGTCGTGCCGGCGTTGAAGGGGCAGAGCAGGGCCGAGGAGTTGTCGGTGACCGCCTTCCCCTTCGCGTCGAGGAAGGGCTTGCGCAAGTTGGTCGAGTTGGGGTCCTGCTTGACGAAATCGGCGATGTCGGGGTCCGAGGAGGTGAAGCTGTATTCGGGCGCCATTCGGCTGGCGCAGCCGGCAATGAGGCACTGCCCCGGCGGGAACTGGGTGTAGGGGTCGCCGCCGGAGGGGTTGGGGATGCCCCCGGCCGAGCTGGTCCCCCAGCGGTCGCCGCCCAGCGGTCGCCGCCCCAAGCCGCTGAAGAGGGCGGGGATCGAGCGCCGCAGCAGCGTGCCGTCGATCGCTTCCAGGGAGAGGTCCTGGATCACCGGGATCAACCGCACCCGGACCGGCGCCCGGTTGGTCGCCGGGTCGCGTTCGTTCGCCGCCAGTTCGAGCACCATCACGCCCGCGTCGCCGAAGAGCGAGTCGGCGGCTTCGCCGCCGACCACTCCCGAGAGCTGCGAGCGATAGCCGAGCGTGCCGCTGCCGAAGCTCGGGATCGTCTCGGCGGCGCCGGCGGGGATGCGCATCGCCCGGTTCTCTTCCGGGCGGTCGAAGACGTAGGCGGAGGCCCCGCCCGCGACCAGCGCCCGGGCGACCTCGCCGCCGTCGCTGGCCACGTTCAGCTTCGGCGTGAAGCTGGTGTTGAGGCTGCGGTTGCCCATCACGATCGCCGGGATGCCCTTGGCGCGGGCGTCGGCGAGCACCGCTTCGAGCCAGGGCAACTGGGCCTCGGGCGGGTTCTGGAAGGGGTCGCTGGCGGCGAGCGAGCCGGCCGAGTTGTCGATCGCGACGACGCGCACGGTCCCCCCGGCGCCGCTGCTGTCGAAGGCGTAGTGGGTGCGGGCGCCGGGGCCCGGCGCGGCCCCCGGGATCCCGGTGGTCGAGATCCCGGCCGGGGCGGCGCCGGCGCCGAGCGGCGCCGGGAAGCCGGCGAAGGACTGCTCGAAGGCGCCGGCCCCGGAACCGTCGCCGAGGTCGTTGGAGCCAAGCGCCGGGAACACCGGCAGGCCGGGCGCCGAGCCGAGCAGCGCCGCGTAGCGGGCGCCGTCCGTGGGCCCGAGCCCGGTGCCGACCCGGTTGCCGGTGTAGAGCAGCGCCCGCGGCCCCCAGCCGCCCCGCGTCCTGGCGATGAGGCCGAGCGCGGCGCTCAGCGTGCGGTCGGGGCCGAGCGACTCCGGCGCCAGGTCGGCGCAGGCTTCCTCGCACTGGGCGTTGCCGGCCACCGCGAAGCGGACCGGGCCGGCGGGCATCGGCAGCGGCTGCGGCGTCGCCCCGATCGGCGCCGCGGCCGCGTTTGGCCCGAAGCGCGAGATTGTCGCCGTGCGCACCCGCGCCCTCACCGCGTTGGCGCCGCCCCCACTCGCCGAGACGCCGCGGCCGGCGGCGTCGGAGCTGCCGCTCCAGCCGCCCACCGCCCAGCCTTCGCCCGACGGTTCGAGCAGCAGCGCCAGGGTTGGGTCGGTCTTCACCGGGCGGTCGGGGCCGGCGCCGGCGAACGCCGTGCGCTCCTCGTCCTCCCAGCCGCTCGCGGTCTCGCGCAGCAGGTAACCGTCGCCGGGCAGGCCGAAGGGCGGGACGATCGGCGGCGGCACGTTGGGGTCCGGCGGCGGCAGGTCGTCGGCGGTGGGGTAGGCGACCTGCGGCACCACCGAGAGCACGGCGCGCACGCTCCCCCCGTCCCGCACCGCCGCGGCAGCGATCGCGGTCGAGCCGAGGATCGGCTGCCTGGAGAAACGCCAGGGCGAGGTGGCGCTGTCGCGCTCGATCACGATGTCCCGCCCAGCGGCGACGGCGCCCCCGTCCGCCAAACCGGCCACCGCGTAGAGCTGCGGGTTGCCGCTGCGCACGCTGTCGAGCAGGGCGTGGGCGGAGGCGTCCACGTGCCAGCCGCCGCCTTCGTTGACGAGCAGGTCGCCGCCCGCGGCGACGATCGCCGCGCTGCCGGCGAAGGCGATCGAGGTCAGGTTGGCGCCGGCAAAGCCCGGCGGCAGAGCTTCCTGTTCCCAGCTCTTGCCGTAGCCGAGCAGCACGCCGCCCTTGCCCACCGCGTAGCCGCGGCTGGGATCGGCCGGGTCGAAGGCTATGCCCATCAGGTTGCCTTCGAAACCGATCGGCACGCCGGGATCGGCGATCCAGAGGTCGTCGTTGGCGTTCCACTGCCACATCGCGCCACGGTCGCCGACGGCGTAGGCGTGGCCCGGTTCGGGCCAGGCGACCCCGCGCAGCGTCGCCTTGTTGACGGCGCCGCTGGAGCTGGTCAGGTACTCCCTCTGCCAGCCGCGGCCCGGCGCATAACGGGCGACCGCCCCGTCGGCGCCGACGGCGAGCGCGGCCGACCCGAGCGCGCCAAGCGGCGACCCCGGCGCGCCGGCGATCGCGGTGAGCGGCGCCCGCAGCGGAATCGGCCAGGGGCGCAGCAGGCTCGGCGCGCGCTTGGCCGAGATCTCGACCGGTCCCTGCAGCCACCCCTCGTCGACGCTGGAGAAGGCGCCGGTGGCGCGAAAGTTGCCGCCGCCCCCGGGCATGCGCGTGAACTGTCCTTCGGCGAAGCGAAGGTAGGTGCCGCGGTTGGATTCCTCGCTGCCGCCGGGGTCGAGGGGGTTGGTGACGATGCGGGTTCCGAATTCGCCGCCGGGCCAGGCAAAGCTGCGATAGCCGAGCTGGCGGGAGAGCCTGACCCCGAGCTGCCCCCCCGCAAGCCCACCCCCGCTTTCGCAGAGCGAGGCATCGCACCAGGCGCCGGTGACCCTCCCGGCGGAGATGTCGTAATAGATCGTCAGGT
Source organism: Solirubrobacterales bacterium (assembly GCA_035548675.1). Lineage (GTDB taxonomy): Bacteria > Actinomycetota > Thermoleophilia > Solirubrobacterales > 70-9 > VRUE01. Next base: position 14,945 of record DASZSJ010000028.1, on the reverse strand, counting down.
CGCGCTGGGCGCCTTCGATCGTGCCGCTGAGGTCGACCCAAACGCCGTCCTGGGTGACGCTCAGCGGCTGCGCCGCGCCGCTGAGCGGCGCCAGGCCTTCGATCCCCTCCGCCGGGGTGCTGGCGTCGGCGAACTGGGCGGCGCCGAGGCCGCGCTCGACCCATTTCGCGCTCGCGCCGCTGCCGGTCCGCTGCAGGAGGACGAAGGAGCGGCCGAGCGCTTCAGCCGCTTCGGCGATCGCCCAGGCGTTCGCGGCGCCGCTGGCGGCGATCGCCAGGATGTGGAACTTGGCTTCCGAGCCGGCCGGGACCTCCACCGGCTCGCGCGTCCAGTCGCTGCCGTCCCAGTGGATGACCGCACCCTCGACGGAGCGCCCCTTGGGGGCGAGGAAGATGGCCGTGTGCCCGCTTTCGTCGAAGGCGGCGTCGGCGACCGCGCCGATCCCGTTTTCGGCGGCGAGCGCCTCGCCCGGCGCTTCCCCTTCCGGCGGCAGCAACACGCCGGGGGGCGGCGCCGGCAGCGCCCGCCAGGGGCCGCCGGGATCGTGGTCGAGGACCACGACCTGCTCGCCGGCCTGCTTCTGCAGGTCGCGGCCGACCAGCACCCCCCCGCCGGCCGGGGTGATCCGCGCCGAAAGCCGGTTCGGCACGGGCCCGCGGTACGGGTTGCCGTTCTCATCGAGCGGCGTCTGGAAGACCTGCCAGCCGCCGGCGCCGGCGTAGCGCAGGAAGGCGAGCTGCTTGGTCGGACTCGGGGAGCTGGGTTGCGGCCCGAAGGCGAGCCGCCCAGAGCCGGCGTCGACCGTGCCGACCGCGAGCGGCAGCTGCCTGTAGGCCCAGGCTTCACCGCCCGAGGAGGAGCCGATCAGGAGGGCTTCCGGATCGGCCACCCCGAGCAGCGGCAGCGGCGCCGGCTCACCCTCACCCGCCGCCGCACCGCTGCCGCGGGTCGCGGCGATGAGGGCGATCAGGACCGCGAGGCCGAGCGAGAGCACGGCAAGCGCCAGCCGCCGCTGCCCCGCACGCCGCGAGCGCCCGCGACTCACACCCCCACCCCCGTTCCGGTGCGCTCTATCCCCCTATGGCGGTGCAAAGGCGCACCGGAACTCATCGCTTCACTTCCTTCGTCCTGAAGGCGAGACCGGTCGGGTACTCCCGGCGCGAGAGCTGCAGGCTCAGTGCGCGGTGACCGGGTGAGAGGACGCGCCTTGGCGTGCGCGCCACCACCCGCCCGCGCCGCTTGGCGAGGAGTTGCACGCGGGCGCGCCTGGTGACGACGAAGGTGACGACGAGCCGCAGCCCGTGCAGCTCGGAGTGAATGTTGCGCAGCAGCGGTGGCAATCGGCGCACCTTCGCCTTGCGGCCTTCTTCTTTGCCGGTTTCCAGCGGCGGCGGAGCGAAGAGCTGCGAGTCGTCTTCGGGCAGCGCATCGGGGATGAACTGTTCGGCGGCCTCGTTTGGCCGGAAGACGATCGTGCCCTGGAAGTTGGGGTCGGTGTCGACTGCCTCCGGGCTCCCGTCGCCGTAGTGAAAGAGCCAGCCTCCCCAGGTCACCATCCAGCAGTCGTCGGCCGCGGGACAGGCGATGCGGGCGGCGCTGCCCCGCCCCGCGCCGGCGGCGGGCAGGACGGTCGTGGTCACGGTGCCGTCGCCTGCGATCGTGGCCACCTTCGCCTTGGAGTTGGTGCTGTGCCGGTCGGCGAACGGAACCTGCGTCGCCATCGCCGCGTTCGTCCCCGGCAGCGCCGCGACGTCACCGAAGCGGTCGCTGGTGTCGACGGCGCCTCCACTCAGGGTCAGCTCTTCGAATTTGGCGCCAACCAGGCGCGCCGCCAACGGCGGCCTGGGGACGGAGCCACCGCTCGGGGCGGACGGCCCCGAGGCGGCGCCACCGCCGACCGCCCAGAGGCTCGAGCCGGCGCCGTCGAGGGCCAGGAGCTCCGTGCCGCCCGCGGCGAAGGCGCTGGGCGTGAAGGGGTCGTTGCCGAACGTGTGCCCTGAGATCGTGTGGATCAGCCTGGGCAGGGGCTCGGGTTCGGCCAGATCGACCGTTTCGTCTCGGTCCTCGGGCGAGCGGCCCACGAGCGTGCTCTCGTACAGCTTCCCGCCGTGGAACTCCATGTCGCTGACGCCGCGCCCCTGCGGGCCGTAGACGCTGACGAGCGAGCTGCCGTCCCAGTGGAGGTGGAAGGCGCCAACCCGCTCGCCGACGGCGTCCTGGGAGCCGACGCCGCCGAACCAGCAATCGCCGGGCCCGTTGCAGGCGGCGGAGAGCATCTGGCGGAAGGGATCGGAGGATTCCGGCGGGGTGCTGTAGGAGGCGACCACCTGACCGTTCAGGAAGTGACACAGCGACAGGCCCGCGCCGAGTCGCGGCAGGCTCGGCGCGGTGAGGACCCAGAACTCGTCCGGACCCGCCCAGGCGATCCGCGAGGTGTCGCCCCCACCGCCGCAGACGGTGGCGAGCTGGTGCCAGCTCTGGCCGTTCCAGCTGAAGATGCCGGGGGGGATCGTGTCGTTGCCGCCGACGGTGAGCAAGCCTCGATTCGGCGCCCAGAAGCTGAGGTCGCCGGGTTCCCCCAGCGGGACCTTGAAGGGCAGGCCCGCGGGCGGTGGCGGCTGCTCGAGGCGCCAGATCGGCGGTTCGGCCGGGGCCGGCGTCGGAGCCGGGACGACGAGCAGGGCAAGCGCCGCGGCAAGCGCCGCCAGTGCAGTCCTCGCCCGCTGACCGGGCCGCGCGCGCGGGTTTCGCCGATCCCTCCTAGTCACCGTCGGCGTGCGCGTCCCACTCGTGCGTGCGGGCCTCGGACTCCTCGTCCTCACCGCGATCGTCGCCGCCCGCTCCGCCGCCGCCGCCGAGGTCGAGCAGGGCCGGCTTCACCGTCGAGAGCACCGCGTCGAGGGCGACGCCGGAGAGCGTCTCCTGTTCGACCAGGGCGTTGGCCGTCTCGTAGACGGCGCTCCAGTTGGTCCTGAGGATCTCCTCGGCGGTCGCGACCGCGTCGCCGACGATGCGCTCGACCTCGCGGTCGATCAGCTCCAGCGTCGCCGGGCCGACCGAGCCGAGCTCCTGCAGCGAGGCGCCGAGGAAGACCTCGCCCGCCTTTTCGCCGATCGTCACCGGGCCCAGCGCCGGCGACATCCCGTAGGAGGTGACCATTTCCCGCGCGATCCCGGTCGCCGAGTGGAGGTCGTCGTGGACGCCGGTTGAGGCGACGCCGAACTCGATCTTCTCCGCCGTGTAGCCGGCGACGATCGCGATCAGGTGCAGCCGCATGTCCGGTTCCTGCATCACCACCGCGTCGCGGTCGGTGAGCATGTGCGCGGCGGTGCCGAGCTGGCGGCCGCGGGCGACGATCGAGAGCTTCTGGGCCGAGATCTTCTGGCCGGTCGCCCGGACCACGACCGCGTGGGCGGACTCGTGGATCGCGATCACCCAGCGCTCCTCGTCGGTCAGCGCGTGGGTCTTGCGCGCCGGCCCGGCGACGACGCGGTCGATCGCCTCCTCCAGCGTCGGCTGGTCCATCTCGGTGCGCCCTTCGCGCACGGTCAGGAGCGCCGCCTCGTTGATCACGTTGGCCAGCTCGGCACCGCTGAAACCGGAGGTCAGCTTGGCGATCTCCTCCAGCGAGGTGCCCGGCGCCAGCGCCCGGCCAGCGCAGTGCAGGGTGAGGATGTCGAGGCGGCCGTGCACGTCGGGCACGTCGACCGTGACCTGGCGGTCGAAGCGGCCGGGCCGCAGCAGCGCCGGGTCGAGGATGTCGGGGCGGTTGGTCGCGCCAAGGACGACGATGCCGGCGTCGCCGCCGAAGCCGTCCATCTCGACCAGCAGCGCGTTCAGGGTCTGCTCGCGCTCGTCGTTGCCCTGGCCGACGCCGGCGCCGCGCTAGCGCCCGGCGGCGTCGAGCTCGTCGATGAAGATCAGCGCCGGCGCCATCTTGCGCGCCTTGGCGAAGAGGTCGCGCACGCGGGCGGCGCCGACGCCGACCAGCGACTCGACGAAGTCCGAGCCCGAGAGCGAGAAGAAGGCCGCCTCGGCCTCCCCCGCCGTCGCCTTCGCCAGCAGCGTCTTGCCGGTTCCGGGAGGGCCGACCAGCAGCACGCCCTTCGGCGCCCGCGCGCCCACGGAGGCGTAGCGCCCGGGATTGGCGAGGTAATCGCGGATCTCGCGCAGCTCGGCCACCGCTTCGCCGGCGCCGGCGACGTCGTCGAAGCTGGTGCGGTCAGGGGAGCCTTCGCCCTTCTTGCGCCCCTTGCCGGTGAACTTGGAGAAGCCGGCGAAGGCACCGGCGCCGCCGTCCTGGCCGAGCCTGGTGAAGAGGACGAAGAGGCAGACCAGGAGCAGGATCGGGATCAGGAACTGGACCATGATCTGCTTCGAGGGCTTGTCGGCCTGCTGGTCGATCTCGACCACCGCGCCGCCCGCGGTCAGCTGTTTGAGCAGGTTGGAGGTCTCCGCGTCGGACTTCGGGTAGGCGGCGTACAGTTCGAAGCCTTCCCTGGTGTCGACGACGACGCGGGCGTCGTTGTCGAGCAACGTCGCCGCCTGGATCTGTTTCTGCTTGGCGAGCTTTTCGACCTTGCTCAGCGGCACCCGTTCGCCGCTCGAGCTCGGCTGGATGTCGTCCAGGAGGACGAAGAAGGCGATCGTCAGCGCGATCGAGGCGAGGATCAACACCGTGTTGATCGGGTCCTTTGCGAACCAGCGCCCAACAGACGCCGCGACGTCGCCCACACTGCGGGCGACGTCGCGGAAGTCCACCTGGGGGCGCTTGCGCCCCGGACCCCTGCTGCGGGTGTCCGTCACTTCTTTTTGGCCAGCTTCAGCGTCAGCGAGCTGGTCGAGCTCTTTGCCGTGCCGCCCTTGGGCGAGAAGGTGAGCTTGAGGCTGACCTTCAGCTTGCCCTTCTTCTTCAGGGCGGTCTTCGCCGCGCCGGTCGGCTTCAGCGTCACGTTGTAGGTGCCGCCCTTCGCCGCGTTGACGACGACGTGGCCGACGGTGACCTTCTTCTTGCCGAGCTTGGCGGTGCCCAGAACGTCGAGCTTGCCGGCCCCCGGCAGCTTCACCGCGAGCGTCGCCGAGCCGGCCTTGGAGGAGACCGTCTTGCGGGTCAACGTAAACAGGTTGCTGACCGGAGTGGTGCCCTTGTCGGTGCTGCCGCCAGTGGTCGTGCTGCCACCACCGGTCGTACCGCCGCCGCCACCGCCACCGCCACCGGAGCCGGCCTTGTTCCAGCCGATTTCGGCGACGCCAGAGCGCGAAATCGCGATCAGCGCCGGCGGCAGCGGAGCGTAGTCGGCGCCGAACAGCGTCGCCTGTCCCGCTTCGCTGACGATGCTTTCCATGTAGTCCTTGACGGTGCGGGCCTTGCTCTCCTCTTCCGGCGTGTTGCCGAAGACCGTCGCGTTGTCATCGAACGCGAGGCCATAGGTCATCGTGCAGATGCCGAAGCCTTTGACCGCGTTCGCGCCGCTGGCTTTGGACCAGTCGCCGAAGCTCGACGCCGGCGTATTTTTGAATTCGGTTTCGAGACAGTTCGCACCCTTCTGGGATGGATTGGATGCCGCTGTCGTCTTGAACCCGTTGACTTCGTCGGCGGTCGGCTCGGTGAAGTCCCAGTTGTTGGAGGGTCCCGGCGTATTGGTTTCTGTTTTTCCGTTCTGTACCTGCGTCCAGTACGGCGTCGTCGGCGCCGAGCTTTCGTTCGGGTCGACGGCGAGCGTGGGGCTCGAATTGCGCGCCGTGGCGATGTCGGAGTAGCCGATGGCGCCGTCGGTGGCGATCAGCTTTTTGACCAGCTCGCCATTCCCGTTTCCACAGCCTGAGGTCAGGTGGTCATCGGAATTGTCGGCGAGGCCCGAACCGGGTCCATTCGGATCCACGTCCTGTTCGTTGACGCCGTTTTTGTTGCCGCAATCGTCGCGGGGGCCGAACGTCGCACCCGGCCACTGACGGTTGCCAATCCCCGCCGGACCGTTCTCGTAGGTCGTGGTCCAGCCTTCGGCTCCGTCGATCGTCCGCAGGTAGTCCTTGAAGGAGAACGTCGTGCCCGACTTGTCAAAGCGGACGACGCGGATGATCGGCACTTCGCAATCGGAGTCACCCGCGAGTTCGGGGAATACGTCACTCCACTTGTCGTTTTCCGCTCCTGCCCAAATCCGCTCGAACTTGGCCTTCGGAAAGCGCACGCGCAGCAGCGCTTTCTTCGTCGCCATTTCGGCATCCGGCACGGTGCTGTTTTCGTCGCTGAGCAGTTCCGGATTACAGCCGTTGGGGAAATTCACCAGAGGAGCCACCGCGCCCGCCGCGATCGGGAAGACGTGGACTTTGCCCTCGTTGCCGCTCACGCCGTCGGGTTCGACGACTTCGCCTACTTTTTTCCCGCCCGAGTTCATCAGGTTGACCTGGGCTGGAGTGGGAGGATCGTCGCTGCCGGCAAAGCGCGATTCGTTGTTCCGCAGCTGCATGGTCGCGATGCCGGCGCCGCTGCCGTCCGCGGTGTAGGTGACGTTGATCGAACCCTGCCGCGGTGTTCCCAGGCAGTAGCCGTTCTTGAAGTTCAGGTTGAAGACTTCCTGGGCGCCTTTGGCGAAGCTGGCGCCGTTGCCCTGGATGTTCGGCCCTGCGCACTTGCCGGTGGTGAAATCGGCGCTGGCCGGGGATGCCGGTCCAAACGCCGCTAGCGCGGTGGCTGCAACAGCAAGCAGCCCTGCCGCGCGGGTACGCCCACGCCTCCGGGGCGCACTCTTAATCTGGCTCATTCGAGTCGTTCCTTTCCTTGACGGAACCATTTGCGGCGCCAGCGTTGTGGGCGCAAATGGCGCTGTCAAGCGGGTTCACTGAACTTCTACGACCTATTTACAAGTCGTTATCAGTGAGGTATCCAGATCGTCACCAATCGATCACAGATTGATGACGAGGGCGCTATGTACGGCGGTAGCGAGACCCCGCCATCCTCATAGAAGGAAGCGGACGACCACGCCCGAGAAGAATGTCTCCGCTAGCCGAGTCCGGCCAGCTCGTGACAGGTCTCGGCCCGCAGGCACTCCCGAGTGCGGCGCCGGGCAAGAGTGAGGATGTGACCGCGAACCGGCGCGTCGTCGTAGCGAGAAAGCACCGCGTCCGCACAGGCGCGGATCTCCTCGTCCGACCTCTCTACGGAGAACTCATCTATCAGCGGCGGCAGCATCTGCACGAGCCGGAGCCGGTGCACGGTCGGGTCGGTTCGGATCGCGTCGAGCCGAGTATCGATCAGGTCGCGTACGCGAGCCTCGATCTCGTCGCGAATGGGACGCACCTGCTCGAGGGAGAGGCCCGCAGCATCGGGAATATCCCAATCTTCCACAGTGGTCGGCACGTAGGGGCAGGCGTCGCCGCAGCCCATCGTCACCGCCCAGTCCGCGTGCAGCTGGGTCTCGCGCACCAGCTTGCGTGGCTTGCGATCGCCGAGATCGATCCCGATCTCCTGCATCGCCCCCACCACGCCCGGCCAGAGCTGAGCGGCAGGTTGGGAGCCGGCAGACTCGGCCCTCACATCATCCGGGCCATCGCGTTCGAAAAACGCCTGCGCAATCTGCGAGCGCCCGGCATTGTGGTTGCAAACGAACAACACGTACCTCATCGCCAACCCCCTCTCAAGACACTTGAAGACGTCACGTGCTCACGATTCCCTCGCACACGCCGGCTCGGAGGCACTCGCTCGTGCGGCAGCGAACGTTCCTCAGGCTCGGCCAGAGAAACACTGTCTTCTCGTAATAGGCGAGCACTGCATCTGCGCAATCGAGGACTTCCTTCGAGTCCCGGCTGGCATGGAACTCCTCCATCAACTGGGGGAGCACGCTCGCGAGTCGCCTCATGTGTCTTCTGTTGTTGCGCTTGTCGACGGGCTTCCCGCTCAGGTCGCCCATGACCGATGCATTGACCAACATGATTTCAATAGATATATATCAATAGATGCAGGTTTTGGTCTGAGGCTGTCACCCAAGGCAAAGCGCCCTCGCCCCGCCCATCGAGCTGCAGCGGCCTTGCCCGGCGAGCAATCGGGGGTGCTAAGAGGCTGTCTCAAACCCGCGTGTGCGGCTGGGGAGTGCCGGGCCGAGCGGGGTAGGACGCGGAGAGGTCGAATGGCAGCGCCATTTGACCGACCGAGGACGACGTCCCGCGAAGTGTGTCCGGTGCCGCCAGGCGTGCGCGGGTTTGAGACAGTCTCTTAGGCGAAGGCCTGGGCGGCGCGGCGGCGCAGGTCCGCGTTGAGCATCCCCGTCACCTCGCTCGGGGTGCTGCCGGCGGCGGGGATCGCGTCGCCGATCAGGCCGCTGGCGCGGAAGCCGAAGAGCGGGGCGTCGACGCCGAGCTCGCGGATCTGGCGCACCAGCTTGACCGCGCTGGCGGTGTCGGCGCGGGGGCCGCAGAGCACGATCGCGGTCGGCTCCAGGGCGCGCAGGGCGCGCTCGAGGCGCTCGTCGCCGAGCTCGTTGGAGAGCATCAGCACGCGGAAGCCGGCGCGGCGCAGGGTCAGGTCAAGGGCCTGGCTGTGCACCGCCTCGGCATCGGAGCCGCGGCTGGAGTCGAGCAGCAGGATGCCGGCCGGGCGCGAGGCGGCCGAGGCGAGGCGGCGGGCACCGTGCAGCCAGCCGCTCGCCCAGCGCGAGGCGAACTCGAGCTCGGCCTCGCGGTCGGGGTCGACGGCGAGGCGGTCGATCGCCGGCAGCAGCAGCTCCTCCACCGTGCGCTCCAGCGGCCGCAGCGCCAGGCTCTCCTCCATCGCCCGGTCGGCCGCGTCCTCGTCGAAGCTCTGCAGCGCCGCCAGCAGCCCGTCATCGCTCGCCGGCGCCGCCTGGCGCTGGCGCGCCAGCGCGATCGCCGAGGAGATGTTGCCGGTCTGGGCGAGCGCGTCGCGCAGGGTCTGCAGCTCGACCAGCTCGTAGTTGCGGTGGTTGCCCTGGGTGCGCTTGGGCGTCGGATAGCCGTAGCGGCGCTCCCAGCTGCGCAGGGTGTTGGGGCTGACCCCAAGCACTTCGGCGGCGGCGTTTGTGCGGATTCCAGGCATCTGGGTCTCGGGCGGTTCGTCTCAGGCGGCGCTCGGCGTTGTTCGCCTTGCATCGGCATCTTCCCAGCCAAAATCCAGGTTTACGCAAGTTATGGACAGATTTGCGAAATCTGTCAGCGATCTTGCAAGGGCAATCGGGGTGGTGGGTCGGCTTTGACAACTCCCCGCAGGGGAGATCACCAGCACCCGTCCCGATGCTCTGCAACTCCACGGCGGCGGCCGTGGAATCACGACCCCTTCCGGCTCCAAGTGGGTCGCCCGCGCGATGCTCAGTTCCGTGCGATCGATTGGCCACCGTATACGGGGCCAATCGATCAGGGCCAGCATTGCGGGCACCCTTACCCGAGATCTTCGGGGAGCGACCGGCGAAGATCGTCACGACGACATCAGAAGCTCCCCGGCGATCGGCTCTCGCACGAGCGTGATGTCAAACCCGTCAGTAGCTGACGGATTTTGCGCCGGCCACCGACGGATCTGTCAGCGGTCTTGCAAGGCGCCGACACCGACCGGCTGGCCCAGGGCACGGGCTCGCCACATCGCCTCGTCGGCCTTGCGCAGCAGCTCGTCGGCGTCGTTGCCGTGCTCGGGGCAAGCGACCACGCCGGCGGAGACCGTGATGCGCAGCCCCCCCGCCGCCTCCAGCTCGTCGAGCAGGCGCAGCAGGCGCTCGGTCATCTGCACCCCCGCGACCGTCGACTGGTTGGGCGCGAGAACGCAGAGCGCGTCCTCCTCGAGCAGGAAGGTCTCGTCGACCAGGCGGACCGCGTCGCGCAGGGCGGCGCCCACCACGGTCAGCATCGTCTCGCGGGCGCCGGCGTCGTCGCGGGCGCCGGGCCCCTCGACGTCAAAGACGACCCGGCCGACGGTATGGCCGTAGCGCTGGTTCATCTCGACCAGCTGGACGAGGCGACGGCGCATGTGTCCGGGCTGGAAGAGGCTGGCATGGGGGCCGGCCTCGGTCGCCGGCTCGGCCCCCGGCACTGGCGTTGCCACCGGGGCCGGCCCACCCGCCGGGGCCCCGACCGCCCCCTGCTCGCGGAGCGCCGCAACCGCCGTGGCGGCGACAGCGCTGAACTCGTCCGCAAAGCGCTGTGCGGCGTCGGCGAAGACCTCGCGCGCGGCCCGCTCGATCGCCGACTCGCCCTTGGCCGTATTCCTTGTCGGAGCTTGCGTCACCACGCGAAGACCTTCTCGAACGGAACGGACGGCAGGGTGCCAAAAGTTCGCTATTAGCGAACCGATAGATGTCTAGGAGAGACGTCCGCTGAGATGTAATGTCTTGTCTACAAGGCATCGGCGCGCCTGGAGCGCGGCCCAGCGCCTCGCCGACCTTCAGTCGAGGCTGCGGCGGCCGGCGAAGGCCTTGCCCAGCGTCACCTCGTCGGCGTGCTCGAGGTCGGCGCCGACCGGCAGGCCGCTGGCGAGGCGGGTAACGGCGACCTTGCCGCGCAGCAGCTCGGCTATGTGCAGCGCGGTCGCCTCGCCGGTCGTGGTCGGGTTGGTGGCGAGGACGACCTCGCGCGCCTCCCCCGCCTCGACCCGGCGCAGCAGCTCGGCGATCTTGAGGTCGTCGGCGTCGACCCCGTCGATCGGCGAGAGCGCGCCGCCGAGCACGTGGTAGAGGCCGCGGTACTCGTGCGTGCGCTCGATCGGGATCACGTCGGCGGGCTCCTCGACCACGCAGATCGTCGAGCGGTCGCGCTGGGGGTCGGTGCAGATCCGGCAGCGCGGCCCCTCGGCGAGGTTGAAGCACTCTTCGCAGAGCCCGACCTTCTCCTTCACCTCGCGGATCGCCGCCGCCAGGGCGGCCGCCTCTTCGTCGGGGGCGCGCAGGATGTGGAAGGCGAGCCGCTGCGCCGTGCGCTGGCCGATGCCGGGCAGGCGCCCGAGCTCGGCGACGAGCCGGGCGAGCGGTGCGGGACCCTCGCTCAAGGCGGCCAGCCTTCGCCAGCGCTGCGGTCGCGAAGAGTCAGATATGCACGCTCCCTCAGCACTGGCTCAGAGGCCCGGGAGGCCGCCAAGCCCGCCCGTGATCCCGCCCATCTTCGACTCGGCCAACTGCTGGGCGGCGCGCAGTCCCTCGTTGACGGCGGCCTGGACCATCTCGGCGAGCATCTCGACGTCCTCGGGGTCGACCGCCTCGGGGTCGATGACGATCTCGCGCAGGGTCAGGTCTCCCCCCATCTTGACCTTGACCATGCCGCCGCCGGCGCTTGCCTCGACCAGCTCGTCCTTGAGCGACTCCTGCGCCTGCAGCATCTCGTCCTGCATCTTCTGCGCCTGCTTCATCAGCGCATTGACGTCGAAACCTCCCGGACCGCCTCTGGCCACCTAACCGACCTCCTCCGCGTCGAACTCGCTCTTCAGCTTCTCCACCAGCGCATCGTGATCCATCTTCGCCCCGGGGGCGGTCTCCTCCTGCGCCGGCGGGGTGGCGGCCTCCTCGGCGTCGAGCATCACGTACGTCGGCCGCAGCCGCTCCCCCAGCACGTCCTCGATCGCATCCGCCATCAGCTCCCGCTTCTCCGGCGTCTCCGCCTTCTTCTTGTTGAAGGTGAGTTCGGCCGGGAAGCCGACCTCGAGGCCCTCCGCGTCGAGGCGCACCGGCCTGGCGCCGTCGAACGTGGCCGCCAGAGCCGGGCTCGTCTCCCGCAGCTTGTCGAGCACGGCGGGCCAGGTGTTGACGACCTGCTCGAGGTCGAGTTGGCCCGCGGGTCCTGCCACGGCCTCGGGGGGTCCTGCGGGCGGGGGGCCCTCCGTTCTCGCCCCCTCCGAGTCCGCGCCACCCGCGGGAGCCGCGTCCTCGGCAGACGACTCAGCGTCGGGCGCCGAAGCTTCGACGGGCGGTTCGGGCTCGGTGGGCTCGGGAACTGCGGCTTCGGCGTCGGGCCCTGCCGCGTGAGACGGAGGCGCCTCTGCCGCGGGTGGCGGAGGCGTCTCTGCCGCGGGTGGCGCCGTAGGGGGGCCCACCCCCGAGGACGCTTCAGCGACCGCAGGGGGTGGGGGGTCCTCGGCGGCGACAGGACCCGCGGCCCGAGATGCATTCGTCCCACCCTGCTCCAGTCTCTCGATTCGCCGCAGCAATCCCTCGGTCGAGGGATCCAGATCCGGCCGCGCCGCCTTGAGCAGCGCGATCTCGACCGCCATGCGGGCGTCGTCGCCCTCGCGCACGTTGGTGAGGGCGTTCGCCAGCTCGTCGATCGTGCGCACGAGCGTCGCTGGCCCGATCGCGGCCGCCTGCGCCGCGAGGCGCTCGGAGTCGGTCGCCGTCACTACAAACGTGTTCGGCACCTCCCCCACCGTCTGCGTCACCAGCAGGTGCCGCAGGTGAGCCAGCAGGTCGCGGGCGAACTGGGCCGGGTCGCGACCGGAGCGGGCCATCTTCTCGACCCCGAGCAGGACGCCCTTCGGGTCCTCGGCGACGACCGCGTCGACCGCCTCGAAGAGCAGCTCGGCGTCGGCCGCGCCGAGCAGCTCGAGCACGTCGTCGAGCTTGACCTCGTCGCCGCCGAAGGCGACCAGCTGGTCGAGCGTGCCGAGCGCGTCGCGGAAGCTGCCCGAGGCGGAGCGGGCGATCATCGCCACGGCGGCGTCCTCGACCCCGATCCCCTCGGCCGCGGCAACCCGCTGCAGCACCTCGGCGATCTGCTCCAGCGAGGGGCGCTGGAAGTCGAAGCGCTGGCAGCGGTCGGCGATCGTCGGCATCACCTTGTGCGCCTCGGTGGTGGCGAGGACGAAGACGGTGTTGGGCGGCGGCTCCTCGAGCGTCTTGAGGAAGGCGTTCCAGGCCTCCTTGGTCAGCATGTGCGCCTCGTCGAGGATGTAGACCTTCCAGCGTCCGCCGGTCGGCGCGTAGGCGACCCGCTCGCGCAGGTCGCGCACGTCGTCGACCGAGCGGTTGGAGGCGGCGTCCATCTCGATCACGTCGATCGAGCTGCCGGCGGCGATCGTCAGGCACGATTCGCACTCCCCGCAGGGGGTGACGGTGGGGCCGCCGCGTTCGCAGTTGAGGGAGCGGGCGAGGATCTTCGCCATCGAGGTCTTGCCGGTGCCGCGCGAGCCGACGAAGAGGTAGGCGTGGTGGACCTTGCCCTGCTCGACCGCGTTGCGCAGCGTGCGCACGACGTGCTGCTGCCCCACGACCTGGTCGAAGGACCCGGGCCGGTGGCGGCGGTAGAGGGAGATCGAATCGCTCGCGGACGGCACTGCGGCCAGTGTATCCACGGCGCATTGGCGACTTTTCCGTGAAATAGGCGGATAAGTCGCCAATGCCCTGCGGCCGTGGCCAACGGTAGGTTGCGCCGGTGCCGCAGCGGGCCCGCAACTGGCTGATTCCCCTCGCCTGGGTGGCCGGCATCTGCGCCGCGCTGCTGCTGATCTTCCCGCTCGGCTTCCCCAACTACGACACGATCTACGCCCTGGTCTGGGGACGCGAACTGGCCCATGGGGTCAGCCCGGACTACGGCGCCGCCCTTCCCCCGACTCCGCATCCGCTGGCCGACCTGCTCGGGGCGGTGACGACGCCGCTCGGCGACGGCGCGATCGCGGTAACGATGATCGTCGCCTACGCCTCCCTGGCCCTTATCGGCTACCTGGTCTACCGGCTCGGCTCGCTCTGGTTCGACCGCCAGATCGGCGCCGTCGCCGCCGCGATCGTCCTCACCCGCGCCCCCTTCCTCTCCAACGGCCTGCGCGCCTACATCGACGTCCCCTACATCGCCCTCGTCCTCGGCGCGCTGGTGATCGAGGGCAAGCGCCCGCGCGCCGGCTGGCCGGTGTTGAGCCTGCTCGCCCTCGCCGGCCTGCTCCGGCCCGAGGCGTGGCTGTTCTCGGTCGCATACCTGGTCTACCTATTGGTTGGTCCCTCACAAGCTCCCGCTGCATCGGATGGGGGCGCAAGCGCGTCCCGCCAGGACCTCCCCGAGAGGGAGAGCAGGGCACCCCTCGAACGGGCGGATACTCAAAATGCCGGCCTCATTAGGCCGGCATTTGTCCGGGCGAGGGGTGCCCTTCTCTCCCCCCACGGAGCCGGCCTGGCAGGCCTTGCCCTCGCCGCCCCCATCCTCTGGGCGCTATTCGACTGGATCACCGCTGGCAGCCCGACCTACTCGCTCACCGGCACCCAGGAAACCGTCGAGACGCTGAAGCGCCACACCGGCCCGGTCGACCTCGTCCTCTGGGGACCGCGGGCGCTCGGCGAAGTGATGCAGTGGCCGGGGATGGTCGGCGCGGCCGGCGGCATCGTCCTCGCCTTCGCCTTCCTGCGCAGGCGCGCCGCGCTCGGCCTCGTCGCCATCGTCCTCGCCCTCGGCGCCTTCGCCCTGCTCGCCGCGGCCGGCCTGGCGATCATCGCCCGCTACACGATGCTCGGCGGCGCGATCCTGGCGATCTTCGTCGCCGTCGGCCTGCTCGGCTGGCGCCTGCTCGACGCCGGCCACCCGTGGCGCCGCGCCTGGCAGGCCTTCGCCGGCGTCGTCGCCCTCATGTTCGTCCTCTGGCTGCCCAATCAGTGGGACCTCGACTCGACCGTGCACGAGGACCTCGCCGACCAGGGGAAGATCGAGCGCGACCTCGGCGACCTCGCCGACTCCGGCGCCTTCGCCAAGCCCCTCTGCGGCCCGATCGCCGTACCCAACCACCGCGCCGTCCCCCGCCTCGCCTTCAGCCTCGACGTCAAGCCGACCGCGGTGGTCAGCGCCAGCGAGGAGGGAGTCCCCCGGCGCGGTTACTTCCTCCACCCCGCCAGCCCCTTCGTCATCCACAACTTCATCCTCGACCCCAACGACCCCACCCGCTTCAAGCTCGACGTGCCCGGCGGCTTCGAACGCGTCGCCGCCAACGCCTCCTGGGCCCTCTACCGCCGCTGCTAAAAGCGCCAAAGCGCCGCCGACGGGCC
>DASZSJ010000027.1:0-7984 GCA_035548675.1 Solirubrobacterales bacterium | reverse complement strand
GCCCGCGGTGCCGAGTGTTGAGTTGACCCACGTATACGGTGGCAAACCAGACACTCGGCACCAAACAGCGTGCGTGCGGGCCCACCTGGAGCCGGAAGAGGTCGTGATTCCACGGCTGCCGCCTTGGAATCAGTCATCTAGGGCTGGGACATCCACATAGAAGGGCATCCTCAGTCCGTCGAGGGCTTCGCACGCTCTCCGTCAAGTGTTCTTGACCAAGCGGATCAGGTGGCCTCGGGGTCCCGGAGCTACCCCAGCTCCGGGACCACCGGGACCTGCTCGGGACCCATCACACGGGTTCCACCAAGGCTCTCGGCGCGCCCGAGAGCAGCCCTCCACGTCCGGGACTTCGGACGTGGAGGGCGAATGGCCCCTCGTAACCTTCGGGCACCAGGCCGATGCCGCCCGCCGAGGCCGATGCCTTCGGCGTTGCTGTTGGCCTGGCGGTCGACGAGGCCGTACTCGGCGATGCGCGCTCAGACGCCCGCCATGAACCGTTCCACATCGGCGGCGTCGGCCTCGAGCGCAGCGGCGGCAGCCTTCGAGACCTTGCCGAGCGGCTCGATCCCGACCTTACCCCGGTTCAGCTTCCATGTACCCGCGGCGCGGCCCTTGACCAGCGCGAAGGGCCTGAAGATGCCGTTCATCGTCACCAGGTGGGTATGGGGGCCGAGGATCGGCTCGCGCGAGGTCCAGCCGAGCAGCAGCGGGTCGAAGGCACCGAGCAGGCGCGGGGCGGGCACCTGTGGCTCGGGCGGCGCCTTGGCGAGGTGGACGAGGCCGTCGTCGCGCTCGACCAGCTCGGAGGCGATCGCGGCGAGGCCGGCGCGCGCGTCGCGCAGCGGCAGGCCCGCCCAGCGGGCGAGATCGCGCTCGTCGGCCGGCGCGTGGCCGACCAGGTAGCGCCGGGCGAGCTCGGCCAGCGCCGCCTCGCGGTCGACCTTCGGCTGCGGCCCGAGCCAGTCATGGGCGAACACGTAGGCATGATCCCTGCCGGCCATCGGCCCGCGCACGATCGCGCCCTCGACCGCGGCGAGGAAGAGGAGATGGATCAGCGCCTGGCCGGCGGTTGGCACGCCGGCGGCATCGAGGCGCTCGCGCAGCTGGTGCCGCGTCAGCGGCCCCTCCCCGGCGAGGGCGCGCTCGATCGTCTCCACGGCGCGCTCCCCCTGCTCCGCCGGCACGCCCTCCTGGCGCAGGCGCCGCGCGCACGAGGTGCGCAGCGGCGGTGTGGTCAGTGCCTGCAGCCAGGGGTAGTCCTCGCTGCGCACCAGGTGCAGCGTGCCGCGGTTGAGCCAGGTGATCAGCAGCGAGCGCTCCTCGCTCAGTGCCCGGTCGACGTCGGCGGCGGTCAGGCCCTCGCTGCGCGCCCGCACGGCCAAGCGCGCCCCACGGGGATCCTGGCCCTGCACCGCCAATAGGCGCTCGGCGACGGCCACCGCGTCGCGCGCGGGCGGCCCGGCAAGCCCCTGGGCGTAAAAGCGCTCGGCGAAGATCGCTGCGGTCGGCACGGCTGCAGATAATCGCGCGAGCTAGCCGCGGGCGCGCTCAGCCCAAGTGCCGGCGAGGCGCTCGCTACTGGACCGCGAGCAGGTCGATGACGAAGATCAGCGTTTCGTTGGGGCCGATCGCGGGCGGCGAGCCGGCCGGCCCATAGGCGAGGTTCGCCGGGATTATCAGCTCACGCCGGCCGCCCACCTTCATGCCGGCGACACCCTGGTCCCAGCCTTTGATCACCATGCCGGCGCCGAGCTGGAAGCTGAACGGTTCGTTGCGGCTCCAGGAGGAGTCGAATTCTTCTTCGCTGTCGTAGCCGACGCCGACGTACTGGACGGTCACTTCGTCGCCCGCCTTGGCGGTCGCGCCCGTCCCCTTTTCGATTTCCTCGATCTCGAGCTTCTTCGGCGGCGGACCGCTGGGAACGGTGACCGTCGGCTTCGTCTTTTCGCCGCCAGCGGACTTCCCTTCACCGCTGCCGGACTTCGATTCTTCCTGCGGCGCGCTCGATTCCGTCGTCGCTTCGGTCGCGGCGGCGGTTTCGCCGGTGCCGGTGGAGTCGTCGTCGCTGCCGCCACAGCCCGCCGCAAGGAGGGCGAGGCAGGCGACGAGGATCAGGGCCAGGCGCTTCACGGCGGCAGATCCTACGCGACGCTCACGGCTTCGGCAGCGCGGCCGCCTGCGTCGCGTCGATCGCGAGCACCACGCCGCCCTCGTGGATCGTGTCGACCTCGGGCGCGTCGACGAAGCGGCGCCCGCCGGGGCCCGGCTTGGTGTCGATCACGATCCCGTCGAACATATGGGTGTGGGAGTCGCGCTGGGTGCGCACGACCTTGCCCAGGCGCACGCCGTCGCTGGAGAAGACCGGCACCCCGCGGCCGAGCACCATGTAGGAGATCTGCGGTCCCAGGTCCTCCACGCGGCGACCCTAGCGGACCGGTTTTTCGCCGCGGCCCTACACTCCCCGCAGGGAGATGGGACTGAACCTCGCATCGCTGCTGACCGAGAGCGCCGAGCGGGCGGCCGAGCTGCCCGCGATCCGCCTCGGCGACACCGAGCTGAGCTACGGCGAGCTCGACGAGCGCAGCGCCCGCCTCGCCAGCCTGCTGGCTGAGAAGGGGGTCGAACCCGGCGACCGGGTCGGCGTGATGCTGCCCAACGTCCCCGAGTTTCCGGTCGCCTACTACGGCGTGCTGCGCGCCGGCGCCGTGGTCGTGCCGATGAACGTGCTGCTGAAGCGGCGCGAGATCGCCTTCTACCTGGAGGACTCCGGCGCCAAGCTGCTGCTCGCCTGGCACGGCTTCGCCGCCGAGGCCCGCGAGGGCGCCGCCGACGCCGGCGCCGAGCTGATCGAGGTCGAGCCGGCTTCCTTCGCCGAGCTGCTCGCTGCCCACGAGCCGGCACCCGGCCCCCACGACACCGCCGAGGACGAGACGGCGGTGATCCTCTACACCTCCGGCACGACCGGCAAGCCGAAGGGAGCCGAGCTCACCCACCTCAATCTCTTCCGCAACGCCGACGTCTCCAGCCGCACCACCTGTGAGATCGCCAGCGGCAACGTCGTCCTCGGCGCCCTTCCCCTCTTCCACTCCTTCGGCCAGACGGTCGGCATGAACGCCTCGCTCAAGGTCGGCGCCTGCCTCACCCTGGTGCCGAAATTCGACCCCGGCGAGGCGCTGGCGACGATGCAGCGCGACGGCGTCACCCACTTCTACGGCGTGCCGACGATGTACGGGGCGCTGCTGCATCACCCCGAGCGCGAGGGCTATGACACCTCGAAGCTGCGCACCTGCATCACCGGCGGCGCCTCGATGCCGGTCGAGGTCCTGCGCGGCTTCGAAGAGGCCTTCGGCGCAGTCGTGCTCGAGGGCTACGGACTCTCGGAGACCTCGCCGGTCGCCTGCTCCAACCACCCGGACAGGGAGCGCAAGGCGGGCTCGATCGGCACCCCGATCGAGGGAGTGGAGATGAAGGTCGTCGACGAGAACGACGAGGAGGTGGCCCAGGGCGAGGTCGGCGAGATCGTGATCCGCGGCCACAACATCATGAAGGGCTACTGGCAGCGGCCCGACGCGACGGCGGAGGCGATGCGCGGCGGCTGGTTCCACAGCGGCGACATGGCCCGCACCGACGAGGAGGGCTACTTCTACATCGTCGACCGCAAGAAGGACATGATCATCCGCGGCGGCTACAACGTCTACCCGCGCGAGGTCGAGGAGGTGCTCTTCGAGCATCCGAAGATCCGCGAAGCTGCCGTCGTCGGCGTCCCCCACGACGAGTGGGGCGAGGAGATCGGCGCCGCGGTCGTCCTCCACGAGGGCGAGGAGCTCACCCCCGAGGAGGTCAGCGCCTACGTCAAGGAGCGCATCGCCGCCTACAAGTACCCGCGCCTGGTCTGGTTCGTAGACGACCTACCCAAGGGCCCCACCGGCAAGATCCTCAAGCGCGAGATCGAGACGCCGGCCTCCGTCTGAGGCTCAACCGGGGGAGAGAAACCGCGGCCGATCCCTTTACCACCGCATGCGTGGGTCAATCGATCGATCGCAGTCCCGTGAACGGTCGCGCGACGCAGCGATTTGGGGGCTGGTGGAGCGGCAGCACGGAGCGATAGCACGCTGGCAGCTGCTCGAGCTGGGCTTTGGAGCGAGGGCGATCGAGCGGCGCATTGCAACGGGCCGGCTGTATCCGGTGTGGCGCGGGGTCTACGCCGTGGGACGGCCCCAGCTGAGCCGGCACGGGCTCTGGACCGCGGCCACGCTCGCCTGTGGCCCGACTGCGGCGCTCAGCCATGACAGCGCGGCGGCGCTCTGGGGCTTTGGCAGCGAACGGCGTGGAGCAATCGACGTCACCGTGCCCAGCGCCTCTCCGCGGCGCCATTCCGGTATCCGCGTTTACCGGCGCACGACGCTCCAGCCGGATGACCTGACGACCCATGAGGGCGTCCGCGTCACCTCGCCCGTGCGAACCTTGATCGACGAGGCGACGAAGCTGTCCCCGCGGGCGCTCGAGCGCGCCGTCAACGAGGCCGACAAGCTCGACCGAGTGAAGGTGGACGAGCTGCACGGGGCGCTCCCCCGCTATCGAGGGGTACCGGGAGCCAGAGCGCTGCTCCAGCTGCTCGACCCCCTCGCCTTCCGCCTCAGCGACTCCGAGCTGGAGCTGGCGATGCGAGAGCGCTCCGATGCCGCCGGACTGCCAACGCCGGCGACGAAAGCCCGGGTGAACGGATACGAGGTCGACTTCTTCTGGCCCGAGCTGGGCATCGTCGTGGAGGCCGACGGCCTGCGCTACCACCGGACTCCCCTGCAGCAACGCCGGGGACTCGAGCGCGACCAGGCCCACACCGCGTCCGGCCTTCGTCCCCTGCGCTTCTCCCACTGGCAGATCGCCTTCGAAGCCCCCTACGTCGTGCGGGTTCTGGGCAAGACCGCCGCCCGCGCTCGCCTCCGCTAACGCCGTCGATCGATTGACCACCGGATCCGCAGCTTTGGGGCCCCGCGATCGATTGACCACCGGATCCGTGGGTCAATCGATCGCGAGCCGGCGCCTTTCGCTCGAGTCCGGTCCGTGACGAACTCACATTGGCCGAGACTGGCTGCCCAGCCAGTCTCGCGGTAACCTGCGGCGCAGCACTAGCGCGGAAAAAGGAGAGAGATGAGCGTCGCATCGCAGAGCCTGATGTCCAACGTCACCTACGAGGACCTCTACCACCGTTGGGAGCAGGGGAACTGGAGCGCCTACGACCTCGACTTCTCCAAGGACAAAGCGGGCTGGGACGCGCTCAGCGACATCCAGCGGCGCTCGGCGATGTGGATCTACTCGATGTTCTTCTACGGCGAGGACCGCGTCGCCGACACCCTCGCCCCCTACGTCACCGCCGCCCCGACCGAGGAGCAGTCCTACTTCCTCGCCACCCAGCAGGTCGACGAGGTGCGCCACTCGGTCTTCTTCCACCGCTTCTTCAAGGAGGTGATCGGCGTCGGCGGCGAGACCGTGCAGCAGACACTCTCCTCCACCCTGCCCCAGCTCAACTGGGGCTACCGCGGCATCTTCGACCGCCTCGACCTGATGGCCGAGGAACTGAGCAGGGACCGCTCGATCCCCAAGTACGCGCAGGCGATCACGCTCTACCACCTGATCGTCGAGGGCTCCCTGGCCCAGCCCGGCCAGCACTTCATCGAGGACTTCTTCGCCTCCGAGGAAACGATGCCCGGCTTCAGCGACGGCATCGCCAACGTCTCCCGCGACGAGCAGCGCCACATCGGCTTCGGCGTCAAGGTGCTCTCCGAGCTGCTCGCCGAAGAGACGCCGGGCTGGCAGGAGAACCGCGCCGCCGTGGTCGAGCTGCTGCGCGAAGTGCTGCCCTACGGCCCCGCCGTCTTCATCCCGCCCAACATGGACCGCTCCTACACCGAGTGCTACGGCTTCTCGCTCGAGGACATCTTCGCCTTCGGGCTCAAACTGATCCGCCAGCGCTGGCGCACGATCGGCTACCCGACCGAGGAGATGCCCCCGGGCGTCTTCCCCTTCGACGCCGACGCGACCCCCGAGCAGGTCGCCGAGAACCAGGTGAAGCTGATGATGGGCGGCATCCTCGGCCCGCCCGAGTCGGTGCCGGAGGCGACGCCGGAGCTGCAGAAGCTCTACTTCGACATCGTCAAGCGGGCCGCCAACACGAAGGCCGCGAACGGCACGCCGCTCGTCTACCAGTGGCGCTTCACCGACGCCGAGCCCTGGCACCTGGTGATCGACAATGGCTCGACCCGGGCGGAACCGGGCGAGGCCCCCAACCCCACGGTGACGATGGAGACGAGCTGGCGCGACTTCGTCGGCATGAGCAAGCCGCACGCGAACCCGGTCAGGATGATCCTCACCCGCCGCATGCGCCCGCGCGGCTCGATCCGCGAGATCGCGCGGATGCGCAAGGTCTTCGGCTAGAGACGGGTAGGCAACCTTCCCCCGGCGCGCGGGGCTTCAGCCGATCGGAGGGCGGGCGTCGGCCCAGGGGCGCTCGGCCTCGATCTGGGCGGCGAGGGAGAGCAGCGTGGACTCCGCGCCGGGGCGGCCGACGACCTGGACGGCGAGGGGCATGCCGTCGGCGGCGAAGCCCATCGGGACGGACATCGCCGGGTTGCCGAGGTGGTTCCAGGGCACGCAGTAGGGATAGAAGCGACTCATCCCGAGCACGGTGCGCAGGGCGCCCCGGCCCTGCCAGCGGCGGATCGGCAGCGCCGTGCCGCCCATGACCGGGGTGACCAGGACGTCGACCGAGTCGAAGATCGCGTTGACGCGGGCGAAGTCGGCGGCGCGGCCGCTGGTCCGGGCCCGCTCGTAGAGGCCCCTGGGCAGCGCGCCGCCGAGCCTGCCGAAGCCGCGGGTGCGCCGTTCGAGCCGCTCAGGGTGCGGCACTTCGCGCACGGTCTCGGCGACGCCGCCGAGGAAGCGGGCGGTGATGTTGTTGCCGATCATTCCCCAGTCGGGATCGCGCTGAGTAATTTCGTGGCCGAGCGAGCCGAGCAGCTCGGCGGCGTCGGCGACGGCGTCCTCGACCACCTGGTCGACGATCGGCGGCGCTGCGGCGCGCGGCGGCAGCGTCGAGTGGGCGACGCGCAGCTTGCCCGGCGGCGTCTTCGCCGCCTCGACGAAGGGGCGCTCGGGCGGGGCCGGTGCCTCGGGCTCGCGCGAGCCACCGGAGATGACGTCGAGCCAGAGCGCCGTGTCGAGCACGTTGCGGCTGAGGCAACCGAGCACCGCGAGGCCGCCCCAGCCTTCCAGCTCCGGCGCCAGCGAGGCGCGCCCGCGCGAGGGCTTGAGGCCGAAGAGGCCGCAGGAGGCGGCCGGCAGGCGGATCGAGCCGGCCCCGTCGCCGGCTGAGGCGATCGGGACGAGCCCGGCCGCGACGGCGGCGCCCGAGCCGCCGCTGGAGCCGGCCGGTGTGCGCTGGGGGTTCCAGGGATTGCGGGTGACGCCGTAGGTGGCCGACTCGGTGAAGCCGCAGATCGCCAGCTCCGGCAGCAGGGTCAGGCCGACGACGATCGCGCCCGCCTCGCGCAGGCGGCGCACCATCTCGGAGTCCTCGCGGGCGGGCTCGTCGAAGGCGTCGGTGCCGTGCGTGTTGACCTCGCCGGCGACGTCGACTTCGTCCTTGATCGCGATCGGCACGCCGAGCAGCGGCCGCTCCTCCCCCGCCCTCAGCCGCGCTTCCGCCTGCTCGGCTTCGAGCAGTGCCTTCTCGGCGAATACCTTGCGAAAGGAGTTCAGCTGCGGGTCGAGCCGGGCGATCCGATCGAGGCAGAGCTGCACCAGCTCCCTCGGCGAGACCTCCCCCGCCCGCACCATCTCCGCCTGCTTGAAAGCTCCGGCAAATGCCAGCTCGTCACCCATGGCGGCACAGGGTATTCGGACCCGCCCCGGCAGGGGTGGGAACGTCTTGTACTTTTTTGCGCGAAGTAGGCGCGGCCCGCAGCGCCCCGCCCCCGCAAAAAAG
>DASZSJ010000026.1:0-29462 GCA_035548675.1 Solirubrobacterales bacterium | reverse complement strand
CCACCGCCACGCCGTGCAGGCGCAGCAGCCCCGCAGCGACGTCGGTCGAACGCTCGCCCGACGTCGAGACGTCGACCATCACGTAGAACGCGCCGCGTGGCCGCACGTACGAGATCCCGGCACCGTCCAGTGCGGCGAGCGCGAGGTCGCGTCGGCGCCGGTACGCGCCGCGCATCGCCACCACTGCGTCCTGAGGGCCGGTGAGGGCGGCCTCGGCGCCGAGCTGGACGGGCGTCGCCGGGCACGAGAGGATCGCCTCCTGCGCTCGCGCCACCTGGCCCGCCGCAGCCGGGGCCGCGACGACGAATCCGACGCGCCAGCCCGTCATGGCGTAGGTCTTCGAGAAGGAGCGGACGGTGACGACGCGGTCCGGGTCGGGCGAGACGACCGCGGCCGGAACGTGGGGCCTGTCGTAGGCGAACGCGTCGTAGCACTCGTCGGCGATCAGCCACAGCCCGCGTTCGGCGGCAAGCGCGGCGAGCGCGGCGAGCGACTCGCCCGGCCAGACCGCACCTGTCGGGTTTGCGGGAGTGTTGACGACGATTGCGCGTGTCCGCGGCCCGACCGCCGCCGAGACGGAATCGAGGTTCGGCTCGAACCCGCGAGAGCGGTCGAGCGCATAGTGCCGCGGCGACACTCCGGCGGCGGCGCACATCCCGACCAGGTTCGACCAGCCGGGGTCGGGCAGCAGCACCTCGTCTCCGTCGTCGAGCAGCGCGAGCAGGGTGCAGAAGATGCCGCCGGCCGCGCCGACGCTCACGACCACCTCGTCAGGGGCGCACACGCAGCCGCGTTCCAGCGAGAGGCGCTCCGCGATCGCGGACCGGAGCGAGGGAAGGCCCGCAGCCGGGCCGTAGTGGGTGTGGCCGGCGGCCGCGGCCGCGCGGACGGCGTCGGCGACGTGATCCGGCGTCGGGAAGTCGGGATCGCCGATATCGAGGCGGATCGCGCCGGGCGTGGACCGCGCGGCGTCGGCCACGGCGCGGATGCCGGAGCGCGGCAAGCGCGCGGCGCGCGTGCTCGTCGTCGTGCGGGTCATCGTGCGAGCAGGTTCCTCATGAGGAAGAGCACGTTCGCAGGCCGCTCGGCCAGCCTCCGCATGAGATACGGGTACCAGTCGGGGCCGTACGGCGTCGCCACGAGGACGGAGAGGCCGCGCCCCGCCAGCTCGCGCTGCAGCTGCGGGCGGACGCCGTACAGCATCTGGAGCTGGAACCGATCGCGAGCCAGACCGATCCGCTCGACCGTCTGGAGCGCGTGCCCGATCAGCGCCTCGTCGTGGGTCGCGACGGCGACGAACGAGCAGGCGCCGAGCATCTTGTCGAGCAGGCGCGCGTAGGCGCGGTCGACGTCGGCCTTCGCCGGATAGGCGCGGTCTGCCGGCTCCAGGTACGCGCCCTTGACGAGCCGCAGGTTCGGCCGCAGGTCGAGCAGCGACTCGAGGTCGGCCTCGGTGCGGTAGAGGTACGCTTGGAGCACCGTGCCGACGTTCTCGTGGCCGGCCTCGCGCAGCCGGCGATAGATGCGCAGGGTCGCATCGACCCGCGCCGACTCCTCCATGTCGATCCGGACGAAGTTCCCGAGCTCGGCCGCGCGGCGGACGAGCCGTTCGACCGCCGCACACGCGACCTCCTCGCCGCGGTCGAGCCCGAGGTGGGTCAGCTTGAGCGCGATGTTCGTCCGCAGTCCCTCGTCGGCGATCCGCGCCATGACCTCCTCGTAGGTCGCGACCACCCGTTCGGCCGCCGCGGCGTCGTCGACGTGCTCCCCGAGCAGCGTGGTGTTCGTGAGCAGGCCCGCGTCGTTCAGGCTGCGGAGCACCGGGACCGCCTCGTCGAAGGTCTCGCCGGCCACGAAGCGCGCGCCGCCCAGGCGCATCCCGTAGCGGTTCACGAGCCGGCGGATCGCCGGGCTGGCGGCTGCGGCGAGGATCGCCCGGCGAAGGAGGCTGTTGACGGTCGGACGGTTCACGTGAGTCGGCGACGGGGCGGGCGCGCACCGCCCGCCCCGTCCGTTACCTGCCTACGAGTGGAACTCCGGATTGAACTTCGCGATGTTCGCCTTGGTCCCGAGAGGGCCGATGGGGCTCTCCGACAGCGGATCGAGCGAGATGCCGGTGCGCTTGCTGCCGTTCACGGCCTTGATCAGGAGGCTCGTGACCGTACGGCCCTCGGTCCGCGGGAGGTACACCATGCAGCCGGTCTGCTTGCCCTGGAGGATCAGCTGCTTGGCCTCGAAGGTGCACCCGTTGCCGTACATCTTGATCCCTGACTTGCCGGCGGCCGCCTCGGCGCGGACAGCGCCCGCGATCATCTGGTCGCCCGACGAGACGATCACGTTCAGGTTCGGGTGCGCCTGCAGGACGTTCTGGGTCGCGGTGAGCGCGGGCGCCGCGAGGTAGCCGCCCGCCTGGGTCGCCACGATCTTGATGTTCTTGTCCTTGCTGATCACCGACTTGAGGCCGGCCGTGCGGGCCTGCTCGAGCGGCAGCGTCGGGAGGCCGGGCATCCAGAACACCTCGCACGAGCTGATGCCCTTGCAGCCCTGCTCGACGAGCTTGCCGAGAAGCTGGCCGTTCCTGAAGAAGCCGACGCCGTCGAAGACGACCTGGCCCGGGATCTGGACCTTCGTCTGCCGCACGTCGGGTCCGCACGGGACGAGGACGCAGCCGACCTTCACGCCCTGCGAGATCGCCTTCTTGATCGTCTGGGTCAGCGGCCCCCCGTCGTTCGGGTAGACGAGCCAGGCGTCGTACTTCTTCGAGACGAGCGCGTCGCGCAGCTCGCCGAGCTGCTTGTTCGTGTTGAACTGCCCGTCGAAGATCGTCAGCTTGACGTTGCCCGCCTTCTTCGCGGCGTCCTGCGCGCCGAGCCGAGTCGCCTCCGCGTACGTGTTGGCAGCCGATGCGAGGAAGACCGCGATGTTGATCGTCTTCTTCGTCTTCGCCGGCGTCCTCTGAGTCTGCGCTCCGCCAGAGGCGGTCGCGACCACGACCGCGGCCACCGCGATGGCCGACAGAGACGCCGCCGCGAGGACAGCGAGCCTCTTCATGTGTCTCCTCCTTACCGCGCGGGGTTGGATGTATCCCTGCCACAGCTTGGGATACATGTCGGGCGATCGTAGTCCGACGTCTGCGGCCGAGTCAAGGCCCGCTCGCGACCCCTCGCCGGGGCCGCGCGGCTCGATCGGGACCGCGACGCGACGCCGAGCCTGCCGCCTCGCTCGAGATCGCGTTCGTCCCGCTCCAGCGCTGCTCGGCCCGCCTCGGGCCGCTCAGAGCCCTGCGGGACACGCGTTGGACGCAGGCGCCTGCCGCTGCCCGCCCGCCTCGGTGGCGGAACGCTGCCCGTCGGAGTCGCGATCGGCGTCGCCCGAGTGGATCGCTGCGAGCCCCTCGGTCGAGGACGGCGGCGCGACCGGCGTGGCCATCACCGCGTCTCTCCCGCCCGAAGGGGCCGCTGCTCGCAACGCCGGGGTGGCGGCGGTGCGTGTGCGCGCGAGCGCGACGACCCGCTCAGCGGCCGTAGAGGGCGACGAGCAGCGCGCGGCCGAGCGTGTGGCCGAACAGGTTGAAGCCCAGCAGCGCCGGTGACGCATCGTCGCCGAGCTCGAGCGTCTCGACGTCGAGGGCATGGACGGCGAAGACGTAGCGGTGGTCGCCGTGCCCTTCGGGCGGTGCGGCGCCGACGTACTGACGCAGACCCGCGTCGTTGCGCAGCGTCATCGCTCCGGCCGGGAGCCCGTCGCCTGCCGGCGACCCCGCGCCGGTCGGCAGCTCGGTCACGCCGGCGGGGATGTTGTAGACGGCCCAGTGCCAGAAGCCGCTGCCCGTCGGCGCGTCGGGATCGAAGACGGTGACGGCGAATCCGCGCGTCCCGGCCGGCGCGCCCGACCACGCAAGGTGCGGGGAGACGTCCTCGCCGCCGGCGTCCATCAGCCCGCTGCGCTGCGGCGGCGGGAGCTGCGCGCCGTCCTCGATGTCGTTGCTGCTCAGCTCGAAGCGTGCGACCTGCGGTAGGAAGTCGTACGGCAGCGGCGGCCGTGGCGGGGTCGACATTGGCTCCTCCCTCTCTGTGCGTTTCTCACGTCCGTTGTTGTAGTTGCTCGAGCAGCGCTGCCGCAATCCGGCCCGGGCTCGGCGGGCAGCCGGGGATGCGGATGTCCACGGGCAGGACGGCCTCGAGCGGCCCGGCGAGCTCCTCGTGCCGGCCGAGCAGGTTGCAGCCGAGCGCGCAGTCGCCGAGCGCGGCGACCAGCCGCGGCTCGGGCATCGCCTCGTAGGCGGTGCGAAGCGACTCGAGCATGCGCGTCGTCACCGCTCCGGTGACGAGGAGAACGTCCGCATGTCGTGGCGAGGCGACGATCGAGAGACCGTACTGCTGCAGGTCGTAGTGCGGTCCGGCCGTGGCGGTGAGCTCGTGCTCGCAGCCGTTGCAGGAGCCGGCGTCGACGAGGCGCAGCGCCAGCGATCCGCGCACGCCGGTCTTCGGCAGTGCGGCCTGCCGGCGGATGCGCTGCAGCTCTCGGAGCAGGACGAAGATCGCGGCCTCCTTAGCGGTCGGAG
This sequence comes from Solirubrobacterales bacterium, assembly GCA_035548675.1. GTDB lineage: Bacteria > Actinomycetota > Thermoleophilia > Solirubrobacterales > 70-9 > VRUE01. The sequence continues at coordinate 24,898 of DASZSJ010000026.1, read as the reverse complement.
CAGGCGTAGCAGAGCTCGAAGCTCTTGTTGATCAGCGGGAAGTCCGGCAGGAGGTTGTCGGCGGTGGCGAAGGCGAGCGCCGGCCAGTTGGCGTATGAGCCGGTGCGCAGGTGCAGCCGTCCGATGCGGGACATCTCCGGCTCCACCACGCAGACCGTCTCCCCGCGCGGGCTCTCGACTCGCGCCACCCCGATCGGGGCCGGGGCACCATCCGGGCTCGCCGTGCCGGCACGCACCGGATCGCGGAGAAGCTCCTCCAGGATCGAGAAGACCTCGACCAGCTCGAGCGCCCGGACCTCGAGCCGCGCGGCGACGTCCCCCCTGGCGCCCGGCGGTACGGCCGCGGTGAAGGACGAGCCGTACCAGAGCCCGGGACTCACCGCCCGGGTGTCCATGCTCACCCCGGCCGCGCGCGCCGCGGGGCCGACGGCGCCGAACCGGGCGGCATCGTCGTGACCGAGGACGCCGACACCCTCGAGCCGGGCCTGGACCGACGGGGAGAACTGGATCTCGCGCCACACCCTGGCCGTGTCCTGCCCCAGCTCGCGAAGCTCGCCACGGGCCCGATCGACCGCCTGGGCGCTCAGGTCGAGGCAGCTGCCGCCGACCTCGACCGAGCCGAACAGGAAGCGGTGGCCGGAGAGGTCCCGATTGAGTCGCAGCGCGCGCTCCTTCAGCGCGGCGAAGGCCATGTTCCCGCTGGCGAAGCCGACCCCGGCGCAGACCGCGGCGATGTCGTTGAGGTGGTTGTAGAGGCGCTCCAGCTCGAGCAGCAGCGTCCGCGCGCGCCGCAGCTCCCGCGCGGGCGCGAGGCCGAGGACGCTCTCGCAGGCAAGCGCGTAGGCGACCGAGTTGGCGACCGCGCAGGCGCCGCAGGCCCGCTGGGCGTAGGCCAGCCCCTCGGCTAGCTGCCGCCCCTCGGCGGCGCGCTCGAGGCCGCGGTGCTTGTAGAAGAGGCGGGGGTCGAGGTGGAGGATGCGCTCGCCGACGACGTGGAAGCGGAAATGGCCGGACTCGATGACGCCGGCGTGGATCGGCCCCACCGCCACCTCAAAGACCCCCTCGCCCTCGACCGGGACGGTCCAGCTCGAGGCATCCGAGGGGTGCGAGACCAGCGGCAGCAGCGGCGCGTGGCCGTCGAACCCGAGGCCGTAGAGGTCGTGCGCCTCACGCTCGTCCCAATTCGCGGCGGGGACGAGGTCGACGATCGAGGGGAGCTCGTCCCCGGTGGGCACGGTGCTGAGGACGCGCGTGCTGGCGCCATCCGCGAAGAGGGCGCTCCAGCGCCGTGGGGCGGAGCCCCAGCCGGCGGCGAAGGCCCCGCAGAAGCGCTCGCCGCGCTCGAGCGCGGCTTGGCAGGCGTCGCGCCAATCCGAAGCCGCGACGTCGACGCGCTCGATGCTCTGGTCGGGCGGCGTGGAGGGGATCACGCGCCGCTCCCCGTCAGCGCCGCGACGACGTCGGAGCCCGGCAGGGCGTAGGCGGCCCCCGCCAGCGCGATCAGGGCGAAGGCCACTGCGCCGGAGAGCACGCCGATTGCGCGCGCCGAGCGCGAAGGACGGGGGCGCGATCCTCGCCCAGCTCCCAGCAACCCCTCCAGCAGGGCGTGAGCGAGCCCGAGGAAACCAAGCGCGAACAGCACCGTTGCAATCGAGGAGATCGCGATCAGACCGGCATCCATCCCGCCCAGCAGGACCATCACCTCGGAGACGAAGAGCGGCGACGGTGGCAGCCCGGCGAGCGAGAAGAGGCTCACCGACATCGCCGCGGCCGTGGGCGCGCTGGCTCGGGCGATGCCCCGCGGCGCCCTTTCCCCGGCACTCGGGTCGTGCCGCAGTAGCGGAATCGCGGCGTAGAAGCCGAGCGCCTTGGCGAGGCCGTGGCCGGCAAGGTGGACGAGGACGCCGGCGATCGCCAGCGGCGTGGCGAAGCCGATGCCGAGGGCGAGGACGCCCATGTGCTCGAGGCTCGAGTAGGCGAGCAGGCGCTTCCAGGGCAGCGCTCGCCAGAGGAAGGGGATGGCGACCAGCAGCGAGGCGAGCCCGAAGCCGATGAAGAGCTCCTGCACCGTGCCCGTCCCGAGCGCCGGCTCAAGCGCCAGCTTGGCCCGCCAGGCGATCAAGAGGACGGTTGGAAGCAGCGCCGCGGAGAGCATCGCGCTGACCGGCGGCGGCGCCTCGCTGTGGGCGTCGGGAAGCCAGTTGTGCACGGGAGCCCAGCCGATCTTGCTGGCCAGCCCGACCAGCACGAGCACGAACGCCACCAGCGTCGCCTGCACCGGCAACCCTCCCTCCTGCTGTGCCAGCGCCTGCCAGTCGAGGCGCCCGAGGCCGGAGCCGGCCGAGGCGGCGGCGACGTAGAGCACCAGGATCCCAAGCAGGGCGACGGCGAGTCCGAGGGTCGTGAGCACGACGTACTTCCAGCCCGCCTCGAGCGCACTGCGCTTGCCACTGAAGGCGACCAGCAGCGCCGAGGCGGCGGTGGTCGCCTCGACCAACAGCCAGGCGAGGGCGAGGTTGTCCGCCAGCGGCAGGGCGAGCAGTGCAGCCCAGAAGAAGTTGAAGGCGGCGTAGTACCAGGCGTGAGAGCGCCGCGCCGTGAACCAGCTACGACCCGCGTGGCGCAGGTAGAGCGGCGAGATCGCGGCGCTGGCGAAGCCGACTACGGCGATCAGGGCGAGGAACACCCCTGCGGCCGTGTCGAGGACATACCAGCTGCCCTTCGCCGCGACGCCCGGCGCCGTGGCCAGCGCGATCGCCGCCAGCACCAGCGCGAGCGTCGCCGTCAGGGCCGAGGTGGCCAGGTTGAGGCGATCGGCGGCGCGGGGCGAGGGCATGAGGATCGACAGCAGGGCGGCGCCCAGAGGGACCGCGAGCACGGCGACAATCAGCGCGGGGGCTGCGTCAGTCACGGAGCCCTCGCAGGAGGTCGGTGTCGCCGGTGCCGACCTCGGCGTGGATCTTGCGGGTGAAGGCGGCGGCGACGGTTACGACCAGCACCAGGTCGAACAGCGCGCCCAGCTCGATCGCGAACGGCAGCCCACCCGGCACCGAGATCGCGAGCAGGTAGATGCCGTTCTCGGCGACGAGGATCCCGAGCACCTGCAGGAGCGCCGGCCGGCGCATGACGACGATCGCGATCCCGAGCGAGAGCAGCGCCACGGCGCCATGTTCGGCCCCCACGTCGCCAAACCCCAGCGGCGGGGTCGAGGCGACGGCGAGCAGCGCAACGAGTGCGGCGACGAGCAGCCGGACCAAGACCGTCGTGGCGGGGGCGACCAGGTAGGGCTCCGGAGTGCGGCGCCGGGTGAAGACCAGCAACGCGGGGAGAGCCGCGGCGCGGGTCAGGAGGATGGCAGCCGCAACCACGAATCCAGCGGGGTGCTCACCGGCAAGCGAGAGCGCCGCCACGCCGAGCAGCAGCGCCTGGACGGCGACCAGCAGCGTCGCCTGGCTGCGACGGCGCACGAGCATCACGCCGAAGCCGAGGCCGACAAGAGCTGCGATCGCCGGGTCGCTCACTTCAGCCCACCAGCCCGCTGACCAGCCCGACGAGGGCGAGCAGACAGCCGCCGGCGAGGAGCGCCGGGGCGCGCAGGATCCTCATCTTCGCCTGCGCCGTCTCGGTGAAGGCAAGGGCAACGCAGAGCGCGGCGAGCGCGGCGGTCAGGCAGGCGAGCCGGAGGCCGAACCCTCCCCAGTGGGGCAGGTAGAGCTCGGCCGCCACGACCAGGAAGATCCAGTGCCTGGCCGCCGCGCTCCACTCCAATAGCGCCAGGTCGCGGCCGGCGTACTCGAGCAGCGGGCCCTCGTGGATCATCGTCAGCTCGAGGTGGGTGTCGGGGTTGTCGATCGGCTGGCGCCCGGTCTCGACCAGGACGACGAGGGCGAAGGCGACGGCGGCGCACCAGTGGGCCGGCTCGCTCCAGATCGCCGAGCCGCCCGCGGCGGCGCTCATCGCCACCAGGTCGGTGCTTCCGGCGGGCAGCGCGGCAAGGGTCAGCGCCAGGACCAGCAGCGCCTCGGCGAAGACCGAGAGGGTCAGGTCGCGGCTCGATCCCATCAGCGCGAACCCCGAGCCGGTGTCCCAGCTCGCGGCCGCCAGGGCAAATCGCGCCAGGGCGAGCAGGCCGAGGAGGACGATCGCGTCGTTGCCCAGCGGCCAAGCGGGGGAGAGCCCTGCGATCGGCACCAGGAACAGGGCGAGGATCGTCGCGGCGGCCACGATGCACGGCGCCAGCCGGTAGAGGACCGTGGTCGGCTGCGGATCGGCGAGGGTCTTGCCCCAGAGCCGGCGCAGCTCCCGGTAGGGCTGCAACGGCGAGGGGCCGCGCCGGCCCTGCAGGCGGGCCTTGAGGGCCTGGATCGCGCCGGGGAGCAGCGGGGCCAGGGCGAGCCCGCCGAGGATCTGGATCGCTCCGGCGAGGACCGTCATCCGATCGCCCCGATCCGCACCAGGAGGAGCAGGCCCAAGAGCAGCGCAAGCAGGTACGCCGCGTAGGCGCGAACGCTGCCGGACTGCAGGCGGCGGGCTACCAGGGCGCCCGCCAGCGCCCCGCGCTGGACCGGCCCGTACAGCAACGTGTCGAACAGGTGCGGGACCTCACCGCGGTAGCGAATCGACTGGAGCTGGCCGCGCTCGCGCACCGCCTCGATCTCGCGCCGGGGACGGAGCACCGCCTCCAGGACCAGCCGCAGCGGCTTGGTGAAGCCGGCCGAGCTCCAAGCGAGCGAGCGCTCGATCGGCTGGCCGCATGCCCAGGCAGGGACAGGCGCGCTCCGTCGGGAGCCGCGCAGGCGCCAGAGCAGGCCGGTCATGGCGAGGAGCCCGAGCAGGAGCCACGGCGAGGGAAGCGAGCCGGTCCCCGGAATGGAGAGCCCCGGCTCGGCCGCCAGGCTCCGCGGATGAGGGGCAAGCTCCATCAACGGGGGGATCAGCAGGCCGGGCACCGCCCCAAGGACAACGCAGCAGCCGGCCAGGAACACCGGGGCGCCTCTCATGCTGGGCACCGCCTCGACCGCCTCCTCGGCCTCCGCCCGGCGCGGTGCACCAAGCAGCACCAGCCCGACCACCTTGACGAAGCAGAAGACGGCGAGCACCGCGGTTGCGGCAAGGCCGGCGGTTGCCAATGCGCCGCCCAAGCCAAGCCCGAGGGAGGGGCCGAAGGCGACGTGGATCAGCGCCTGCAGCGTCAGCCACTCCGAGGCGAAGCCGTTCAGCGGCGGCACGCCGGCGATCGCCATCGAACCGATGAGGAAGGCCCCTCCCGTCCAGGGCATGCGTCGCAGCAGCCCCCCGATCCGGTCCAGCTCGAGCGTGCCCAGCACGCGCTCGAAGGCGCCGGCCGCGAGGAACAGCAGCGCCTTGAACACCGCGTGGTTGAGGATGTGGAGGAGGGCCGCCGCGAAGGCGATCGCCGCCCAGGTCTCATCCCCCTCGGAGGCGAAGAGGATCGAGGCGCCGAGGCCGAGGGCAATGATCCCGACGTTCTCGATCGAGTGAAAGGCGAGCAGCCGCTTGAGGTCGTGCTGCACTAGCGCGTAGAGCACGCCGCCCAGCGAGGACAGCAGCCCCAGCCCGAGAACCACCAGTCCCGTCCAGAGGGGAGCCGGGGCGGCCCACTCGAAGAGGACGCGGATCAAGCCGTACAGGGCCACCTTGATCATCACCCCCGACATCAGCGCCGAGACGTGGCTCGGCGCGACCGGGTGGGCGCGGGGCAGCCAGGAGTGCAGCGGCATCAGGCCGGCCTTGGTGCCGAAGCCGATGATCGCGGCCAGGATGATGAGCGCCTGCACGCCGGCGCCCTGGGCCGCGAGCGCCCCCGGGTCGCCGATCGCCCCGTAGTGAGCCAGGGCGAGCACGCAGATCCAGACACCAGCCCCGCCCAGATGGGTCACCGCCAGGTAAACGAAGACGGCATGGCGGACGCCGGCATCGTCGCGTCGCACCAGGATCGCCGCAGCCGGCGCGAGCGTCATCAGCTCCCAGCAAGCCAGGAACGTGGACGGGTCCCGGGCCATGACGAGCCCGACGAGAGCGATCAGAAACAACCCGCCAAGAGCGACCAGCGCGCGGCTGTGAGTCACCCCTACGAGGTAGCCGCGGGCGTAGATCGTCGCCGGCGCCGCGACCACGGCGAGGGTGGCGAGGAAGAAGCCGGTGAGGCCATCGATCCCCAGCGCGGGATCGAGACCGCTGCGGAAGGCGGCGCCGAAGGCGGGCGCTCCGAACAGGACGAGGGCACCGCCGACACCAAGCAGCGCGATGCCCACCGCCTGGAGGACGATCGCGGCGGTCGTCAGGGCCCGGTGGGAAACCGGCGCCAGAGTCCCGCCAACGAGCAGGGCCAAGCCCAGCAGCACGAGCAGTTGCACGTTGCCTCAGCGCCGCTTGGCGCCAGCGTTGCGACGGGTCGGCGGTGGGTCGCCCAGCTCACCGAGCAGAGCCTGGGTTTCCTCCAGGTAGGAGCCGATCAGCTGCCGAGCCGTCTCGAGTAGCTGGAAGACGCGCGGATCGCGCACCCGGTAGAAGACGCTCGTCCCTTCGCGCCGCGACTCGAGCAAGCCCTGCCGCCGCATCGCCGCGAGATGCTGGGAGGCTCCGCTGGAATCGATCCCGAGCTCCGCCTGCAGCTTGCCGACGGACAGCTCCCCATCCCTCAGCAACTCCAGGATGCGCACTCGCGCCGGGTGGCCCAGCAGGCGGAAGAATTCCGCCTTGACCCGGTGGATCGGCTCAGGGCGACCGGGGGGCCCCTTTGACTTGACTCCTGCCTGCGATTTCCGCGCCGCGGCGGGCATCAGATATTCCCGTCGAGGGTTGGTGCGTTCGCCATCGCGCGCAAAGGTAGCATATCTTAAAAAATGTTAAGATTTGTGGAATGGAAGATGCTCGCGCAGCCACCGAAGCTGTGATTGCGAGTCGGCCTTGCACGTTTGCCGTGGGCGACACGGTCGTCGTACCCCGCCAGGGAATCGGGACCGTGGTAGAGCGCAGCGTGCGCCGCCTCGCGGGGACCCGGCGAGAGTATCTGGCGATCGAGGTGGCGCGGGGCGGCATGCGGCTAATGATTCCCACCGAGTCACCGGGCGCCGGGCGGCTGCGGGCTATCTCCTCTCGGCGCGTGGCGAAAGAGGCGCTGTCTACCTTGGAGTCGCCGCCGCAAGAGCTGGCGGAGAACTGGCGCAATCGCCACAACGAGGCCTCCGAAACGCTCGGCTCGGGTGAGCTGGTTGCCGTGGCTGGGCTGGTTCGAGACCTCGCCCACGCGAACCAGCGAAAACACCTGACGGGCAGCGATCTCCAGGCCTACACCAGCGCCCTGGAGCTTCTGCGGTCCGAGCTTCGGGCAGTGCTCAGGATCAGCGACAGGCGGGTGGCGGCGGAGGTCGACCGGCGCCTCGGACTCTGAGCGCCGTGAGCCGGCGACGCTCCGCGAGGCGATGGAATGAGAACGGAATTCCTGCCCAGGCGCGTTCGTGGCGACTCGGGCTACGGGAGGCGACTCAATCCTGGCCAAGAATGATGCAGATTTCGGATAGTGGCCCAGTTCAACAGGAACTCCACGAGCAAAGGGCGAGCGAGGTTGCGAGCCCTATGGCGCCTGAGCCGCACCTTGGAGGAGCCCACAGTGACGTGCGATCGATTTGCCACCGTATACGTGGGTCAATCGATCGCACCGCATCGTGCGGGCGACCCACTTAGAGCGGGAAGGGGGTAGTGATTCCACGGCTGGCATCTGCCAGTTCGACATTTGCTTGGCCGTCCTGCCTGCTCCCTGCCGTCGTGGTTCCGGGTGGCCTGGACCCTGTGGCACATTGCCCCACAGGGCCGCGGTAGTAGATCCTGCCTTTCCGCGGTGCGCCCGCCGGGTCGCAGCTTCAGCCGTGGCACCTCGACCGAGAAGTCGATGCCCGATGCGCCGTTGACGCCGCCCAGCACTTCGTCGATCAACGGCAAGACGTCATCGGGTTCGATTGGCCCGTCGGGCGGGACGGTGAAGTCGAGATCTTCGGAGAAGCGGGTAGGTCTCGATGTAGCACTTCTTGAGAACCAAAGGTCGACGAAAGCATGGAGGTCGACGGGTCGTTTTCGCGCCTGACAGGCTGCCCAGCCGGCCGAGCCCGACCTCCCCCGAGAGGCATCGAAACTAGTACCCAATTGGCACCCGCCCAGCAATATGCGCTTGACGGTTGGAGCAAAAAAGGCCCCGTTTCCGGGGCCTTCGTCCTATGGCGGGGGCGGGATTCGAACCCGCGACCTTCGGGTTATGAGCCCGAACCTGGAGATCGGCTGAGCTACGTGGAGCACGGTTTCAGGCGGTTTTCGCGAGATCGAATTACGCTGGGATCGGCTGGAATCCGTGGGGCACCTTGCCCCATTTCTTGCCCCATTCTTGCCCCATGGCGCCTACCTGTGGAGCCGGCGATGGGCGATCTCGTAGACACTCCTCTTCCAGGGTCGTTCCGGATGGCGCTCGCCAACCGCAAGTAGCACGAGAGCCGGCTTCGAGGCTTCCCGGTCGATGCTGAATACGGCTCCCCAGCGACCGTCTGGCTGCGGAATGTAGTGCTTCACGCAGCCGCCCAGCTGCGTTCCGTCGTGCGCTTCGGCCTCGCAAGGGCGCAGGGAGTCGACCGCGACGCCGTCGGCCTCCAGCTTGCGAACTGCCGACTCGATTGCCGCCCGCGCCGCCTCGCTGGCGCGCCCCAGATCCTCGGCGAGGGCCTTCTCGTCTACGCGCAGCCCGAAGCGGAGGCTCCCCGCCCCGACAGAGATCGACTATCCCTCGCCGTCCGGAGGCTGCATCAGCGACCCGTGCTCGCGCCAGAACTCCTTGGACTCATCCGGCGTCATCGCCCTAGTCCCCGTCCGCTTGCGGATCTCCTCAATCGAGGTTGCCTTGGAGGGCCAGTCCGGCGCGTAGATGAGCTTCACCTCCGCCGCTTCCTCGTCGGTCATTGAGTTGATCTGTTCATGCAACTCGGCCTTGGTCATGAGTGGATCGTAGCCTCCGCATTCCCTGAAACTCCCCCTCTACTCGTATACATAGGGAATCGTTACCTTCGGATCTCTGCGCCATAGCGCTCCATAGATCGGCCGTGCGCCGATTTCGTGTGGCCCTTCGATCGTCGTTTCTGGCGCCTGCTGGCCCGGAATTGCGGTGATCGTCGGCTGGCCGATCTTCATTCCCACCGCTGCCCACTGTGGGGGGAAAGCGACGCTAACGCTCATCTTCGCGTCGTTATCGGGGGCAAGGATGAAGCCAGCGAGGGGCGCGAAGAAGACGACCTCGAAGGAACGACCGGCCTCGTCCAGCGGACGTAGCTGCTGGCGTGCATGCACGCGGATCACCTGCTGGCCTGCCGGGATCTCTACATCGGCTACAAGGAAGTCTTTGGTCTCCTCCTTGATGACCTCCAGTAGCGGCTCTTCGCCGGAAGCAATCTCGCCGAGGTGCTGTAGCAGCGGAACGAACTGCGTGTCTTTACCGCTGGGTTTTTTGAACGACTCCCGCTTCCCCGTCGAAACGACACGCACCTCGGCGTGCGCGTCCTCGGTCGGGAACGGATAGACGAGCCGGACTTTCTGCTCCTCGGGATTATCAACGAGCAGCACGCCGTTGACGTTTGCGACGTCATAAGCGTTTGCGCCAAATCCTTGGGTCGGCGCGAGGGACTCAACGTCCACCCCCAAGACCTGCTGACGGACGGGAAGGTTGAGGATCGGCGTCAGAGCCATTTTGCTTCTCTCCTTTGGCGGGCCCCGCTTGTCGGGACCGTGGAGGACGAACGCTAGACGGACCCCCGGACGGAAACGAACCTCATGGCATTCAGATTGCCCTAGAGGCTCGGGTTGAGAACTCGGAAACGACTCGATGGGCACGAGAGGTCGCGTAGACGAATGCCGGGCCAGAGTGATCGAGGTCAGCGGTTAGCTGCTCGGTGTCCTCCACGGCTTTCACGGCGCCGTTGATCATCAGCAACTCCTCCCCGGTGCAGCTCGAAGCGAAATCGCGCAATTCAGCCGCGACGCCTTCAAGGGCGGGCATCTCAGCACCCCCGTGGCGCAGCTCGGCAATCATCACCAAGAAAAGGGCGTCGCGCCGGTCGAAGAGGTTCCTGGTACCCGACCCCCTGGCGCGCTGCCGGCTAGGGAAAAGAATGTCGCGGCGCATCCAGTTGTGGAGAGTGCGGGAATCTACACCGGTCAGCGCGGCGAGATCGGGAAGCGTAAAAGCGACTCCCTCGGTGGTGTCCGCCTTATTGCCGGGCATGCCTCCTATCTATCAGCGCTATGCCGGTGAAGTCTGTGTCTCGGCAAAAGACCCCGGATTGTGGGGCCATTAGTTGGCGGCTCCGGATGCCCCAGGAGGGTCGCGGGTCCAGAGGCGAACGAGCCCGGGTGGCCTGTCACTCGCAGCCGAACGCGGGTGGACCGGGAGTCTTGCGCAAGGCTGGAATCGACCTCTCCCGGACCTCATCTTGCCCCAAGGCCGATTTTGCACCCTATTGTCTGTCAGATGAGACAAACAAAAATCCCGCATTTGCGGGGCTTTCGTTCTATAGCGGGGGCAGGATTCGAACCTGCGACCTTCGGGTTATGAGCGCGGCCCGCTGACTCGGCTGGGCACTGTGAGGCGCTGTTTCAAGCGGTTTTCGCAAGATCGAGATCGGCCGAGATCAGTGGAAATCTGTGGGGCATGTTGCCCCATTTGTTGCCCCAGCAGGTCGGCTCGAAATCGAACATCGAGGGCGCCGACCTCGCTGTCACGATGGCCCCGCAGTGGAGCCTCAACTCCCAGAGCCTGGGCCGATTCGGCGGATGCAGACCGAGCTTGCCTTCCCAATCGTCGGCCGGAACGATCACAAAGCGGCTGAAGACGCCCTGGTCGCGGCACTGGAACACCCGATGCAGTTGCTGACGGACTCGGGCGGCAAGGGCACCGGCGAGGCCCATTTCGTCATTCGCCATCTGATCGCGCGCGCTCTCAGCGACCTGATGGCGGCACTGCACCTTGCGCGCCATGGCTATCTCAGCCAGGCTTACAACGCGGTTCGCACCGCCTACGAGACGCAGGATCTGATCGAGCTGATCGTCGCGCACCCCGAGGAAGCGGCGAAGTGGGTCAACACCGAGCAGGGCCACAAGGACTTTGCCCCCGGTGCAGTCCGACGGCGGATCGGCAAGCCGAGCTTCGATGAGATGTACGGCCACTACTCCGAGCTGGCGCACCCTCGCTTTGCAGGGTCTCGCCTGAGCACGTTCGGCAAACGCCACACGGAGACCGGCGAAGTCAAAATCCTCGTGCAGGTCGGGCCGACGATGCTGGACGAGTTTCCCGACTTCTGGTTCCTCATCATGGGCATCGTCCCAACCGCCAGCCGACTGATTCCATCCTCCGCTGGACTGATCGGAATGGGCGAGGTGACGGAGGCGAGGTGGGACGAGGCCGCCCGAGCCATCGCCGCCGATCTCAAGCGCCTCGCCGAAGCCGTTGAGGATGGGCTCAAGGGCTTCGACTTTGACGATGTGGAGGGCTTCGCCGCTCGCTTCGACTCGGTAGGCCAGATCATCGACGAGGCAAATGAGCAGTTCCCCGACGACAGCTGATCTTCGCTTGGGGCCTCTGCCCTCAGCGGGCAGCGGTCGGTCGAAGCGATCTACGAATCCGATCGACAGCAAGCGCCGGGGCGCGCGAAGCAGCAGTCTTTCTACGGCCGACCTAGGACACGTAGGCCTTGCGCACCATCGCGGCCGTCCATCGGTTCGTACCGTGGGCCGGCAGGACATTCCTGCGGTTCAGAGTCTCGGCGATCTCGGCGAGGGACTTGCCTTTCGCGAGCAGCGTCCCGATCTGCTTCCGCCGGGTGTAATCCCGCTGGTTGCACTCCGTGTGGGACAGCCGAACGTTCTCGGGGCAGAGCTGCCCGCCGGCCGACTTGAGGGTCGGGTAGTGGTCGGGCGAGGGCGCCCACTTGGTGCGCGTCTTCGCAACCGGATCGAATGCGGCCCGGCCTTTGTGGTGGTAGCACCGCGGCATCTCGCACTTCAGGTCGAGGAGCTGGCCGCGCTCGGCCATCTGCACGAGGACACCCTTCACGCCAAGCCTGCGGAGCTCGTCCGCGACTGAGCTATCTGCGCCGCCGGCGCCAGCTGCTGCCCTAGCCATCGAGTCACCCTTCTCGTGTAGTCGCCCTTGGGGCTTCGCTGCCGCCACGCTTAGCCGTGGCGGCGGTTGGGCTTGTGGTTGAGCTCGCTGAAGATGTAGCGACCCTTACTCTGCCCGTCGGCGGTGAACTCGCTCCAGACTGGCGGCGGACAGGCTTCATAGAGCCACTCCACCCCATCCGGAAAGCGGACGTAGATCACCTCGGACTCCTCGTCGTAGGCCATGGCAACGATCCGCTCGGAGTCGCCGACCTCAATCCACTCAATCTCGCTCACTCTTCCTCATCCTCCTTTTCCTCGTCGTAGAGGCCCCGCCACTTGGCGAGGGCCGGGGCAAGATCCGGAGCGCCCGAGAGCTCGCGCCAGGGCGCGAGCTCAGGGTCTTCAGCCTTTGGGAAGGGATTGGGTTTGCGGATCGTGGTGCGAACGGGCAGCACGATCGCTTCGCCGCTGACCACGGCCTCACCGGTGCGAAGCGAGGGAAGCACGTCCCCGAGACCGGTGACGTTGTCGGGCAGCGCCGACCTGATCTGGCTCTGGTCTTTGTTGCTCGTCAGGCGCAGGGCGATGAGAGTCCCGCACTGGGCGAGCGCCGTCTCGGGCAGCTCGCTGGGGCGTTGGGTCACCATCATCAACCCGACGCCGTACTTGCGACCCTCGCGAGCGATGCGGGCGGCGGCTTCGTGGGTGATCTCATTGGCACCCTCGCCGAGGTAGCGATGCGCCTCCTCGAGCACGAAGAGGACCGGGCGAGGCCGACCGATTCCCGGGCCCTTCTCCTCGGTGCGAAGAGCCAGTTCGAAGAGGAGGCCGAGGACGACGCCGATCGCCCGGTCGGTGACCGAGGCGGGGACACCGCTGAAGTCGAGTACCGAGATCGGCGCGTCCCCACCAAGCCACTCGACCATCGCCTCCTCCAAGGGGTCCTTCCCCTTGGGATCGGCCGCGGGCTCCAGCAGGAAGGCAAAATCGGGGTTGCACAGGGCGAGACGTAGCTGCTCGGGGACCTGCCCGAAGTGTTCGTAGCGAGGACCGCGATCGGGCTTGCCGCCCGCCGGTTTGTAGGGGGTGAAGCGAGTCGGCTTTAGGGCGGCGGGATCCCCTTTCTCCTCGACCCTTACCGTGCTCGGATCGCCCTTCTCTTCCCGGGTTTCGTTGTTCTCGTAGTCGAGTTGGTGCCAGACCTCGCGGATCTCGAAGGGAACGGGGGTGTCGGCGGTGACCGCGGCAGGGTCGAGGTCGAGCCACTCGGCAGCCTCGACGAACTCGACCCGAGCCTGCGCGACGAGATCGCTCCAACGATCGAGGACCGCTTTGCCGATCTTCGCGCCAGTGAAGACCCGCAGAACCTGCTCGGCCTCAAGCGCCCAGTAAGGAACGCGTAGACGCTTTTTCGGATTCAGCACGCTGCGGACGCTGCTCTTCTCCCCGACTGCCCTCGCATACTCGCCGTGCGGATCGATGACGACGACGTTTGCCCCCTGCCAACCCTCGGCGATCATCCCTTGCAACAACTCGGCGACGGCGCTGGTCTTGCCGGCCCCCGTTGAACCGACCACAGCCGTGTGCCTGAGGACGAGTTTGGCGGCATCAAGGCAAATCGGGATGTCTGGGGCCGAAGAGAGCGAGCCGAAGCGGATCATCTCCTCCCCCTCGCTCGGGAAGACGTGGCGCAGATCCTCAGGCGTGCAGAAGTGCACCGGGTCATCGAGGCCGGGGTAGCTGGAGATACCGCGCTCAAAACGCTCGAGGCTGTTGATTTCTCCGAGCAGTTGCACCTTCAGCCAGCGCTCGCCAACCTGGACGTTCTCCACCGGCGGCAACGGTGAGTTGAGCTCGGCGATACCGACCAAGGTGACGGCGCCGACGAGGCTGATTGGCCCCTGTGGAAAGCGCACGATCGAGCCGATCTGACCTACGGATTGCAGCTTGCCGCGAAATATCGGCTGGACGCCGGCCAGCGCGGGATCGAGCGCGACGGTGACGTCGGAGCCGAGCACGTGGCGGACGCGCCCGATGCAGGTCGGATCGCTCTCACTCATCATCGTCGTCGGCCGCGATGCGCGCGGAGCGAGCCAGGAATGCAGCCAGGCCCTCGAACCCCGAAAGCACGAACTCGCCGCTCTCCCAGACGCCCGGAGCGGATTTCTCCGCACCCTTGTCATCCTTTTCGGTTTGCCAATCGCCGCGCTGGGTCCCGAGGATCGCCTCGGTCTTGGTCAGGACCGAGAGCGAGGGAGTCGTTTCGGCGGCCTTGGCGAGCTGCTCGGGGATCGTCGAGTGGCAGAAGACGACGTACTCCGAGCGAGGGTGGCGGATAGCGGCTTCGAAGATCAGCTCGTCGATGTGGGGGTCGTTGAAGGAGTAACCCGAGGCGAGCAGCAGGGTCTCGGGCTCGTTCAGGGCACGACGGAAGCGGTCCATGAGGACGACGAAGGGGACCCGCCGCGATTCCTCGTACTTGGTGTCGGCCGGATAAATCGCGGCGGTTTCCGAGTCGCCGGCTGGGCGCCCGAGGCGAATGATCGAGCCGGGATCCCCCTCCCAAGCCCAGTTGAGGGAGCCGTGAAGCTTCCAGAGGCGGATGAACTCGGCTGGCAGCGCAGCGTCAGCCGAGAAGCCCTCAACCAGGTCGATGCGAAAGGGCGCCTTGATCGCCCCGACGAAGCCGTCGAACCAAAGCGCCTTGCGCTGCTCTAGCGCGGTCTCGAGGACGAGGTCGTAGTTGACGGAGAAAAGCTCAAGGGCGCGGTGGTAGGAGCTGCCGACCGCCCAAGCGGCGAGCTTTTGCATCGGGGCGATCTTCTCGTCCTCGTGGTCGAGACTGGAGACGATGGCACCGCAGATCTTTGCGTCGAGCTCTTCAGCCCCCTCCTTGTCCAACCCCGCCAGCTCCTGGCCGTCGCCGAGGAGCGCCGCGACGCGCCGCAGGTGCGAGAGGCCTTCCTCGAGACTGCGATCCTCGAGCAGCGCTCCGAAGGCCTCACGATCGGTCTTGCCGAGCTTCTCGGCGACCGCCTTCTGCAGCCCGGACACGTCAGGCAGGCCACAGGCGCGGGAAACTCCGGCCCCGAAGAGGGTGCAGACATGACGCGAGCGGGTGGCGAGCTTCCGCCCGAGCTCCTCGGCGAAGTCGAGTGGATCGTGGGTCATCTTGTCGAGTGGAGGGTGCCGCGGTGGGCGCCAAGACCGCACCGCCGAGCGGACGGCGCGAGCCACATCACCGCAGAAGCGGCATCCGCTCTTTCGTGAAAACGACGTAATGGTGGGCGCGTATTGGTACTCGTGATTCCTGGCACGCTCGCATTCTGCTCAGTTAGGCGGACGTCATCGCCTTGGCATGAACCCGACTGAAGCGGTCGATACAAGGTCGGCACTGGCGATTACGCTCCTCCTCACCGTGCGGGGATTCGTAGCGAACACCGACTTTGACTGGTACCAGTTCCTGCGTACACGGCCGGAGTTGCGTGAGGTCAACTTCTGGCGCCCAGCCAGGGCCGATTTGGCGCACTGCAATCCGGGGAGCTCTTTTTCTTCAAGTTGAAGGCACCACATAACGCGGTCGGCGGATTCGGACTCTTCACGCGGGCAGCGGTTCTCCCTATCTGGGAGGCCTGGGACGTTTTCGGGCTGGCGAACGGCGTCGCAGATCGTGATTCCCTCCTACTGAGACTGGGGCGGCTTAGCCACGGCGCGGAAAAGGGCATCACCATCGACGACTGGATCGGCTACCTAGCGATAGCCGAGCCGGTCTTCTTCCCCCCCGATAGCTGGGTGCCGGTTCCCTCCGACTGGAGCAGGTCGATCGTGTCAGGAAAGGGATACGACCTAACGACCGGTGAGGGCCGTCGACTGTATGAGGCGTGCCTAGAGTCCGCGGCGGCCAGCGATCAGGCCGTGGAGTGGAGCGTGGAAGCCCTGTCCGCAGCACGTCGTGGCAAGCCTTTGGAGGTGCGACCACGATTGGGGCAGGCGACCTTCCGAATCGCAGTCCTCGATGCCTACTCTCGGCGCTGCGCGATCACCGGGGAGCGCTCCTTGCCCGTCATCGAGGCGTCACATATCCAGCCCTTCTCCCATGGAGGGTCGCATGTCGTGTCCAACGGCCTGCCCCTGCGCCGCGACATCCATCGACTCTTCGACCTCGGCTACGTCAGCGTGCGACCGACTGCTCGTTCGCGGTCAGCCAAGCGCTCCGTGACGAATACGAGAACGGCCGCGTCTATTACGAGATGGCTGGCAGAAAACTCCGCGACCCTGCTCACCCAGGGGACCGAGCCGACCCCGCGCTCTTGGAGTGGCACTACGACGAGGTGTTTCGACAGCCGTAGTCCGGCCCACCGAATTCTGACTCGAGCCTGATCACCGAGGCCTCCCTGACACGGAGAGCGCGTGCAACGAACGTCAAGGCCACAGACGCCTGAGGCCCTCGGCATAGACGCCGTAGATATACGGGCCTGGCCTGCGGGCTTGGCGGAGGATTCGGTGGCGGTTTGAGACGAATCGCTCGGTCTGTTCTGCACCGCGCATGTTGCGATTGGTCAGGCAGAAGACGCGAACGGCGGCTTCGGTCAGCGCGTCGCGCTCGGCAGGTCGACGGCGGATTGCATCGTCCTTGGTGAGGACGATCCAGTTGTTCTCACCGGCGTCGCGGAGCCAGACCTCGTCGGCGAGAAGCTGGCCCGACTTCTCGCCGTAGACCTCGGCCGTAGAGCGGGCGGAGAGACCCGCCGCGCGCAGGCCCTCGACGATGCTCTTGCCGAGGCTGCGATCGACGAAGAACTCGGGACTCTCCTTCGGGCGGGTCATCGCTGCGGACTATCTGACGCAGCGTCCCTGTCTCAACCCGATCAGGCTGCCGTCCGAGTTGCGAGCCGGATCACGTCCTCGACCTCATCGGACGGGACGCTGAAGTCCGCTGCGATCTCAGCCACGGAATCTCCCGCCTGGAAGCGGTCAACGAGATCCTCTACGCGAGCGCCGCCGTGGGCGACGATCGGGAGGCCAAATGCGACCCTCGGGTCCACGACGACTTTCGCGTTGCCGTAAGTCGGCAGTCGCACCGAATCCGCCCAGCCGTCTCCTCCGTAGTAGATGCGTTTCAGGTAGTCCTTGACGACACCAGAGAACTGGCGCTGTTGGGTGCGGACGACGACCAACTCCATGACCTCGCGCTCGCCACTCTTGTTCGCATAGTCGAATAGGACCTCGGCCCCATCCGTGTAGAGGCGTTTGGAGGCAAGCGCATGATCGACGCCGATCTCCTTTTCCAGAACCTCTACGGCGGGTCGAATCCGCTGAAGCGGAACCCCAGCCCTCCGGAAACTGGAGAGCACGAAGGCCTCGGCAAAGCCGATGAAGGGCACAGTCGCCTCCCGGCCGTGTGGCGGAAAGCAGGTGATCAACGGATGCTTGGCCTCCGGCGGTCGCGCCCAGCGCTGGACGTTCGACTTCGGCACGTCGAGATAGCCAGCCGTCTCGCGCAGCGTGAAGATCGCGCGGGCGAGCCGGGGATCGTCCGCCCTAAGATGAGTCTTCTGTTTCGCGTGAGTCTTGATCAGAGCCTTCCTTCAAAGAACCCCGGCTATCCGCTGCTTTCGATCGTAGCGACGGCTGCGGTCAGCGCTCGCTGGGCAAGGCCTAAACGACCCTTCTCGAAGCTCACGTTGCCCCAGACGTTGCCCCACGGCCGATTTTGCACCCTGTTGTCTGTAAGACAACAAAACTAAAAGGCCCGCATTTGCGGGCCTTTTACGAAATAGCGGGGGCGGGATTCGAACCCGCGACCTTCGGGTTATGAGCCGCATCAGGCGCGGCGGGCTCACCCCTATTTGGCTTGCTAGAGCGATGTCAGGTGCCCTCAGTTCTGCCAGTTTCTCTCAGAATGGAACCTTGAATAGAACCTTGGGAGTGCCCCTCGGAAGCGCGTCATCCGAAGGCAGCTTCCACGGGAGCCGGATCCGGCCAGCCCAAGGTGGCGCCGGAAATGAACAGGGTAAAGCCGAGCAGAACCGAGCCGAGGCCAAAAGGTCCGTGCATCTCGGGGTCGCGCTGTTCGAGCTGGACGCGGCGACGGCCTGAGGGCAGCTCGACCGTGACGGTGTTCAGGCCCATCAGGCTGGCGTGCGCGATGGCGCTGTGGCGTCGGTAGGCGACGGCGTAGAGCCCGCGATAGGAGCGCGTGCTACTGGAATCCTCGAGCGCGGGTATGCGGCCGACCCAATGGCGATCGGCGGCCTCGGCCCTCTGGAGGAGGTCGGGCATCTCCTTCGGCAGCTCGGCCGCCTGCCGCTCGAAGCCCGCCCGCTGATGCTCGTCGAGGAGTTGCACGCCGACCCTGCGGGCATCGTCGTCCATCGACAGCCGCGAGACCGCGTCGGACTTCAAGAACCGCCGATGGCGGTCCTCGCCCGGGTCCGCGGCGAGCCAGGCGAAAGTCACGGCGTGCTCGTAAAGAGTGCGCAGCAACACCAGCGGGTCGGCTTCGCCACCAAGCGGACGCAGGGAGAGCAGCGCGGTAAGGCTGCCGACCTGCCGGGAGACTAGAGCCGGTCCGGTGAGCTGCCAGGCATCCGCGGGCCCGGTCGGCAGCACCTCCAGCGGAAGATGGGGCTCGACCAGGCCGATCAGGGAGCGACCGCGGCGCTCTGCGAGATCGTCGCGGTCGCGATAGTCGGTCATGGCGGAGACGGTAGAGCGCGTCGGGGCGCTAAGAAAACTCAGCGGCGGGTGCCCTGTGGCTCACCGAGCTTCTCGGCCAGGAGGTCGACGAGAGTGGCGGGCGCGAACTCGGCGAGGTCGATGTATCCGATCGTCGGCCCCAAGCCCGGTAGCTCGGTGTCATCGAAGCGCGCCGGGAGGACGTACTCGTCCTCCTCCAGCGCGCGAGAGAGGGCGCTGCGGCGCTCGTGCTTCGTCCAGGGTTTCTCTGCGTACTCCTTGGAGATGAACATGACGCAGGCGCGCGAGGCAACGCGATAGACGTGTTCGAAATGCTCGGCGAGGTTCTTGCCCCATAGGTCTGCCTGCTCATCGGCGTCGTAGAAGACCGCGTAGTGACGCTCCTTGAGGCCACGAGCGACCAGCTCGACGTAGGAGCGCTGCTCGCCGGCAAAGGAAAGGCAGACGTCGAAAACCGGCCCTTCGGGCCGATCGTCGGGAGCCACCGAACTTCCGCGAGGTGAGATCGGCTGGCCGGAGAGAGTTAGTGGTGCCCCGCGGAAGGGCACAACATGATGGGGCTCGAAACCTGGAGTGGTCTGGGTCTGGCGACGGCGACGCTCGATCTCCGCCAAGTCCCGCTTTTCGCGATCGAGCGCCTGCTTGCGCTTCGCCTCGTCGCGACGGTCCTCGGTGGCCTGCGCGCGCTGTTGCGAGGCGCGCGCCCGTTGCAGCTGGTCACCCTTTTTCGCTGCCTGGTCGTCAAAGCCCGCTGCCTTCACGTCGTGCTTGGCCGCACGCTCTTCGTGGCGGGCGGCGTCCTTTTCCTTGCCGAGTCGCTGGCTATCGCTCGTGTGGCGACTGATTCCGCTCAGCTTGCTGGTCGCGGCCTGCCGTTCTTTCGCAGCCCGTGATCGCTCTTCGCCGGCTTTCTTCTGCAAGCTGGCGATCTCCTTCTCAAGCCGGGCAACGCTGTTCGCGTACATGGATACCGACATCGTTCCCAAGCTATCCATAGGAGCGGCGGATAGCCGGGAGCCGCCTTGAGCCAACCTCAGTTGGCACACCCAGCTTTTCTCAAAAAGGAGACGACGGAGGGAGCGGCTGCGATCTTCAGCTCGAAGAGGCGACGAGGACCGAAACCTCGTCGTGAGCGATGGCTCCGTGTTTCTGCGCACGGGCAGTGACCAGCAAGGGCTTGCGACTGACCGGGGCGACGTCGAGCACGAACTCGATCCCGAGTCGCCGCGCGGCGTTGATGATCGTGTCGATCTCCGGGTTGTGCTCCCCGGACTCGAGCTTCACGACGCGCGGCTGAGATACCCCCAGCTGCTTGGCCAGCTCCCGCTGGTTCAGCTTGTGCTCGGCTCGGTAGCGCAGAAGGGTTGCGGCGAACTCGCGGGCCGGGGCCAGCCGCTGCCACTCGGCGCGGAAGCTGGGGTCGGCGATCTGCTCCTCTGCGACGAGCTCGCCGAAAGTCTTGGTCTGATCTGCCATCGAAGTCCTCCTCTCGCTCGCCAGCATGATAACAAACCTATTATCAGAGGTCAACGACGCCGGTCGAGCCGCAAACGCGCTTCGGCGACGGCGCGATCGAAGCCTCTCTTGCTCGGCGCGATGGCCAGGATGACGAAGCGGCTACCAGCGCGCGCGTAGATCGGGCGCACGGCGCTGGCGCCCTGTTTGGGGCGCAGCTCGAAGAGATCCGTCTCCCCCTTCAGCGACTTCATATGCGGGGTCGGCAGATCCGGCCCCAGCTCCTTCAGCTTGTGGACTACGTTGAAGACCGCCTTGCGCTCGCTCTTGGATTTGACCTCCTCGAAATCGAGCACGGCGTCGGCGTCGAAGTCGATCAGCCAGGATTTCGGCGTCGGCGCCATCGACCCGACTCTAATCTCACTTGCAAACCAAGCTAGGGAGCGGATGAATCGTCGGGCTCCGTATCGGCACCTTGGTCGAAGGCGGTTGCATCGCCCGTCTCCTCCTCGTCCTCGGGCGGGGCGAAGGCGCGCTCGACCATTTCCTTCTCCTGCGAGCTGGGTGCATAGTCGGCGTAGATTTCGATCGTCGAGAGCTGAGCGTGGCCCATCCACTCCTGCAGGGTGCGCATCGGCACGCCGGCGGCCGCGCAGTGGGTGCCGAAGGTGTGGCGCAGGTCGTGGAAGCGGACCTCGCGCAAGGCGGCTGCCTTCAGCGCCTCCTTGTAGCGATCGCGCAGCGAGTTCGGCTCGAGCGGGGCGCCGGTATGGGGATGGGGGAAGACGAGATCCTCGTCGGCCGAGTAGGCCAAGCCGTCAAGGTGCTCGCGGAGGGCAGTCGCGACCCGATCGGCCATCGGAACTGACCGCGAGCCGCGCTTGGACTTCGGCGTGCCGAAGGCCTGGCGGGTGAAGTTCCGCCTCACCCTGATCCGCGCGGCGCCGAAGTCGACGTCGGAGCGGCGCAGAGCGATCAGCTCGCCCTGGCGCAGTCCGGTCATTGCGGCGACCAGGTAGATGGTGCGGTCGGTCGAGACGAAATCGCCGGCGGGGACGGCACCGAGCAGGGCCTCGACCTCGGCCAGCTCCAGGTAGCGGATGTCGGGGTCTGCCGTCCGGGCGCGGGGTCGCTCGACGGCGGGCACCGGGTTGAGCGCCACCCAGCCGCGCTTCAGCGCGAAGGCGAAGAAGCCGTGGAGGAAGACGAGCTGGTTGCTGGTCGTCTTGATCGCCAGCCCGTCGCACTTCTTGGCGGCGACGAAGGCGGCGATGCGGTCGGTGTCGACCTTCTCGATCGGGCGGTCGCCGAAGAACCTCTTGATGTGGGCGCGGAGCATCGAGCGGTAGTCGGCGATCGTCGACGGCTTGCGTTCGATCACCGTCTCGAGGTGGGTGACGTAGCGATCACCGACCTCGCCGACGCTCATCCCCGACCGGACGACGGCGCTCTCGGACTCGATCCGCCGCTGCATCTCGCGCTCTGCCTGGGCCGCGGTGAGGCCCTCGCGGCTGCCGGCCTTGCGCTTGGGACCGATCTTGCGGTTGACCCGGCGCCCGCCGACATACCAGCTGCCGTACCAGGCCTCGACGCCGGCCGCGTCGACACGGACGTAGAGGCGTCCCGATCCATAGGAGCGCCGCGCCATCAGAGCCGGACCTCCTCGGCTTCGAGCTGCTCGACCCAGGCCTCGATCGCCTCGACGCGGTAGCGCCGGTAGCGCCCGAGGGTGCGGTGGGGATGCGGCCGGCCCGCGACTGCTTGTAGACCCAGCTCTTGGGGACGCCGAGCATCTGCGCGACCTGCTCGGCCGTGAGGAGAGAGCCGGACCGGCGGGGACGCGCCGGGTTCTCTCCTCCCTGCTCTGCTGCGGCGATCATGCTCATCGTCTCCTCCTTACGGCTGGCTTCGATGCCGACCGATAGGCGCCGGACGGCGCGAGCGGAACCCGAGCCGGAGGCGAGGGCCGGCGCCAGCCGGAGCCCCGGCGAAGCCGGGGCGTGCAGCGAGCGACGCCGGTGCCACGATTGGACGGCTCGGAGCCAGCACGGTGAGCGCACGAGGGGAAGACATGGCTAGCCCTCCCCCACGCCGATGCGCGGCGGCGTGACAGCGACGATCTCTGCCGCCTGCCGGGCGGTGGGGCGGATCACGACCGCCTGGCCGGTGCGGAGGCGCTTGAACTGATCGGGCTGGATGATGAAGTCGCGCTGGCGGGCCTTGCCGCTGGTGACGAGATGAGTCGAGAAGCGCTCGCGGTCGAGGTGGAACTCCTGGGGGCAGAGAAGGACGAGTGACATGGAGACCTCCGGGTTCGGGGCCGGGCCGGATGCCGGGCCGAGCGGCGCCCGAGCGCACGGCGAAGCCGTGCCAGGATCGGCGCCGGGCGGCGCGGCGGAGGCCGGCCGGAGTGATGCTCGCTCAGGTTGGGACAGCGGGGCTCGGCCGGCTGGGCGCCCTGGGGCCGATCAGGCTCCTGGCAGCCTGACTGCCTGGAAGGCCAGCACCTCGGCGAGCTTGTCGAAGTGCGCGTCGTGATGAAGGGCAGCTATGCCGCCGTGCTCGGCGGCGGCAGCGGCGATCAGGGCGTCGGTGATCGGCACGCGGTGGTAGCCGTCGCTGCGTTCGGCAAGCTCGCCCAGGGCCCTCATCGCGGCGTCGGCGACGGCGCGATCGTTGCGAAGGATGCGCAGCGCGTCGAGCTCGTGCTCGAGGGCGACGTACTCGGCGGAGCTTCGAGCCGAGTAGAGAACCTCCATGCGCACGATCGGGGTGATCCAGAAGCGATCGGCGAGGATCGCGTCGTCGAGCAGCTTGCCGAGCTGGTCGGGGAGGGCGGCGATCCGCCACCACGCCGAGGTATCGGCGACGAACGGGGCATCGCCGCTCAGCAGCTCGGCGGCGTTCATCGGGCCTACTGGCGCTCGTCGCCGGTGAGCTTCTCGATCTTCTCGAGCGTGTCGCGGTCCAGGCCGTCGGGGCTGTGGAGTCGCGCCGCGAGCGAGCGCAGCCGCTCGGCGCGCTGCGCCTCGCTCAGCGCCGGCTTCTCCGCGGTCGGGGTGGTGCTCAGAAGGGAATGGCTCACGCCGCTGAGGATAGCGCGCGCTCGGGCAGGCGAAGCGGGGGTGAGCTCATCTGCCGCGTCTACTTCCAGGTGGCTCCCGAGCCGTAGCCGCCCACGTCGTCCGCGCGGACGGCGGCTGCGTCGCCGCGCCCCTCGGCCATGTCGCGCTGGACGGCACGGCGCTCGCGCCGACGATCGGCGGCCGGGGTGCGTTTCGCCTTCTTGAGGCGCTCGATCTCCCGGCTCGCCTCGGCCGAGGTCTGCGGGTAGGCGAAGGACTGCCCGCGGCTGACCGCGAGGTCGCGCAGGTAGCGGAGCTGCTTGGGCGTGGGCGGCTTGGAATGTGGCTGTGGATCGCTCATGGCCCGGGCGCCAGCGGGCCGGGGGAGCCCGCGCAGCGGGCGGAGGAGGTCTGCTACCCGTGCCAGGGCCGGGAGCGATCCACCGCCCGCGGCGGAGGGGACCCGCAGGAGGCAGGCCCCCTCCCCCACGCCTACTTCCCGGCCTGGCGCCGGCGCGGCTTCACCGCCTTCAGCTCGGAGGCGAGGAGCTTCCTCACCTGCGCCTCGGCGCCGGTCCCCCAGCCGATCCGCTTGGAGCGGGGCAGCTCGGACTGGTCGGCG
Organism: Solirubrobacterales bacterium; assembly: GCA_035548675.1. Lineage (GTDB taxonomy): Bacteria > Actinomycetota > Thermoleophilia > Solirubrobacterales > 70-9 > VRUE01. The sequence goes on along the minus strand of DASZSJ010000026.1, from coordinate 901 downwards.
AGCAGGCCGGCGATCACCGCGTCGATCAGGATCTCGACGCCCTCACCGACGTCGCGGGCCCGGTCGATGCTGTTGGTGAGGTATTCGAGGCACTGCTCGCGGTCGGCGTAGCTGACCTTCGAGCGCTTGGCGCCCGACTTCAGCTGCTTTACCTCGACCTCCTGCAGCTGGGAGAAGACGAGCCGCAGCCCGCGGGCGGGCAGCTCGGGGTTGTCGGCGAGCAGGATCGCCGCGAGCGCCTTGAGGCGGGCGAGGCCGTGCTCGCGGCGGGCCTGCTTGCCGCGGCGGGCGAGCAGGTTGCGGCCGAGGTCTTCGTTGAATTTCCTCGCCGCCGCCGCGCCCTTCTTGGCCTGCTCGCGCTCGGCCTTGCGGGCGTCTTTTGCCTCCTCGGGGCTGAGCTTCGCCTGGCCCGAGCGTTCGCGCCAGGCCGCCTCTTCCTCGGCTCGCTTCTTGGCTTCGGCCTCGATCCGCTCGACCGCGCGGCGGGCGACGTCGGCGGCCATCTCGGCGTCGGTGACGCAGGCGGCGACCGAGTAGAAGCCGCCCTGGTCGGTGCGGTGCTCGATCAGGCAGCCGGCCGCGCGCAGGGCGTCGGTCTCGGCTTCGCCGAACCGCACCCGAGGATCATCGGAGCGCATATAGCGGTCGGCGGCGTTGAGGCGGGCGGCCAGCTCGGCGCGCTCGCCCTCGTCGGCGATCAGCTCGCTGAGGCACGGCGAGCCGGCTTTGATCATCGTCGGCTTGTCCTCAAAGCGCCCCTCGGCGGTCAGCGCGAGCAGCTCGTCGAAGTGGCGGACGAAGTCGCCGGGGCGGGCCTTGTGGCGCTTGGCGGCGAGGCAGACGCACTCGGCGATCCGCGGTGAGACGGCGGCGACCTTGCGCAGCAGCGGCTCGGCGTCGA
>DASZSJ010000025.1:0-32611 GCA_035548675.1 Solirubrobacterales bacterium | reverse complement strand
GGCCCGTCGGCGGCGGGGATCGGTTCCTCAGCCCTTCTGCTCGACCTGCTCGATCGCGGCGTGGGTTGCCGCGGCGAGCTCCGGGTCGGTCAGCTCGATCCCGGGCGGCAGCTCGACGTGCAGCTCGCTGGAGGGGTCGATGCGCACCCTCAGCGCCTCGGCGGAGCGCGAGCCGAGCACGTGGCCGCCGCGGGCACGGTCCGCGCTGAGGAAGTGCAGGTGATAGCCGCCGACCTCGATGCCCCCGGCGTAGGCGGGGAAGCGGAAGCCGACCATCGTGCCGGCCACGTCGCGCAGCTCGAAGACGTGCTGCTCGGCGACGACCTCGGTCAGCGGCCGGTAGGGCGGGCTCTGGCGCGGCACCGGGCGGGCGCGAACGAGCTCGAAGCGGCCGTCGAGGCGGATCGCCGCCGAGACCGCCCCGGCGGGAATCAGCTCGTCCAGCCGCGCCAGCAGATCGTCGTGGTCACTCGCACCGGGGATCTCCGTGTCGAGGCCCGGCGCGAAGCGGGTGACGACCGCGAACGGGGTCCGCGCCCCCGGCGCCACCTCCTCCACCCTTCCCTCGACGTCGGCCCGGTAGAAGCGCCCTTCGAGCCCGATCATCTCGCCGTCGAGCCCGTTCAGCGTGCCCAGCCCCAGGTCCCCGTGCTCGGCCAGCTCGGCGAAGGAGAGGTCGCCGTCGTAGGCCCCCTCCAGCAGCGCCCCGATCGTCGAGGCCTGGAAGAGCACGTGCAGCTCCCGCTCCGCCTGCAGTTCCGCCTCCCGCAGCGCCTCCACGTGCAGCGACCTGATCCAGCGCTCGTCCAGCACAGGCGTCAGTCTTCCAGCATGTTGAGACGCGCAACGCAGACGACACCTGGACGGGTCGCGCTGCTCGTCTCGGCCGTGGCGGCGCTGCTGCTGGGGAGCGCCGCAGTCGATCACTTCCTGCTCGGCCAGTACGGCGACTTCGGTGAGGCGGTCTGGTCGGCGGTCCTGCACGTGCTCGACCCCTCCAGCCTGCACGAGGACGAGGACGCGGCCGAACGCGCGGTCGGCCTCTTCCAGGTGGTGACGGGACTGGTGTTGCTCGTCGGACTGCTCTTCACCTTCATCGCCGAGGCGGTCGCCGGCTCGCTGGAGCAGCTCGGCCGGGCGGACCGGCCGGTCACCTGCCGCGACCACCTGCTCGTCGTCGGCGGCATCGACGTCGCCTCGATCGCCGCCTCGGCCGCCGCCGAGGCGCAGCTGGAGACCGAGCTGCGGCGCCTGGTCGTGCTCGCGCCCGAGTCGGCGCGCGACGCGCGCGCCCAGGTCCTCGACGACCTCCACGAGGCCGGCGGGCGCAACCTCAAGGTCGACCTCGTCTTCGGCGACACGGCCGGCGACTCGGGCTTCGAGCTGGCCGGCGCCGAGCGGGCGCGAGCGATCCTGCTGATGCCCTCCTCCAGCGGCCCGACCCCGGCCGAGGCCGCTGACGTCGAGGTCACCCAGAGCGGCCTCGCCCTGCTCGACTACCTGCGCGAGCGCGACGCCTCGCCGCTGGTCCGCCTGCTCTTCCGCCGCGGCCGCAACGTCGACGCCAGCTGGGAGCTCTTCCCGCCCGACTGGGACGCGATCGTCGCCGACCGCACGATCTCGGCCCTGCTGCGGCTCGCGATCACGCGCCCGCCGGCGCTGGAGAAGGTGCCCGGCTGGGTCGCCGAGCACGGCTCGGCGGCGCCCTTCACCCGCCTCGTCGACGGCGCCTGGAAGGCGGCGGAGAAGGCGAATGGGCCGCTGCGGCTGACGATCGTCGGCTGCGGCATCAACGCCCCGGCGCTGATGGAGGACCTGGCCCAGGTCGGCGCCGACACCTTCGCCGTGACGATGATCGCCCCCCGCCCCGCCTTCGATCGCTACCTCGGCACCGCCGAACCCTCGGGCGTGCGCCTCCACTACGTCGAGTCGGTGCCGACCGACGGCGAACACCTGCCGCGCAGCCTGATCGAGTCCCGCCCGCAGATGGTCATCGTCACCCCCAGCCCGACCGACTGGAACCAGCGCGCCTCCGACGCCAGCGCCACGCTCTCGATCCTGCGCGTGCTGAGCACCGCCGGCGGCCGCGAGCTGCCGGTGCTGGCCGAGCTCTTCCTCTCCGAGAGCGCCAAGCGCCTGCCGGGCGACCCGCGCCTGCTGGCGCTCTCCACCACCCGCTCGGTGGCGATCGCCGTCGCGCTCAGCCTCTTCGTGCCCGAGCGCGCCGCCGAGCTCGAGCGCCAGCTCGCCGCCGGCGCCGCCGATCATTGAGAATCGGCCCATGGCAGCGATCCACCTGCGCGGCGTGGTCAAGCGCTTCGGCCCGATCACGGCGGTCGACGGGCTCGACCTCGAGGTGCCCGAGGGCATCTGCCTCGGCCTGCTCGGCCCCAACGGCGCCGGCAAGTCGACGACGATGCGCCTGCTCACCGGCCAAGCGATCCCCGACGCGGGCGACCTGCGCGTGCTCGACCACGAGCTGCCGGCCGACGCCAAGGCGGCCCGCGCCGAGATGGGCGTCGTGCCGCAGCTCGACAACCTCGACGTCGACGTCACCGTCGAGGACAACCTGGCGATCTTCGCCCGCCTCTACCGGGTGCCGGACGTCGGCGCCGCGGTCGACAAAGCGCTCGACCTGGCGCGGCTGCGCGATCGCCGTCGCGACGCCGTCGACGAGCTCTCCGGCGGCATGCGCCGGCGCCTGCTGCTCGCCCGCGGCCTCGTCCACGAGCCGAGGGTCGTCCTGCTCGACGAGCCGACCGTCGGCCTCGACCCGCAGATCCGCACCCAGCTCTGGACGCTGATCGACGACCTGCGCTCGCGCGGCACGACGATCCTGATGTCGACCCACTACATCGAGGAGGCCGAGCGGCTGGCCGACGAGGTCGCGGTGGTGGACAAGGGGAAGGTGATCGCCCGCGCGACGCCGGCCGAGCTGATCGCCGCCCACGCCGGCACCCACACCGCCGAGGTCTACGGCCCGCCCGAACGGCTGACCGAAGTGCGCGCGATCGCCGAGCGGCAGGGGCTGCCGGTGCGCCCGGCCGGCCCGGCGATCGCGATCGTCGGCTCCGAGCGTGCCGGCAACGGCGCCATCCCCGAGGACGCCGTCGTCCGCGCCGCCTCGCTCGAGGACGTCTTCGTGCTGCTGACCGGAGCGGAGGCGGAGTGAGCGCGGCGCGACCCAGCGTGCATCTCTGGTTCTCCGCGCCTGGAGCGAAGCGGAGGCGGTCGTGCTGAGCAGCGGGGACGGAGCGAGGCTGCGCCGGCTCGAACCCGCCGCGATCGCCGGCGTGATGAGCCGCGAGCTGGCGAACTTCCGCACCTACTGGCGGGGCACCACCTTCTCCAGCGTGCTCGAACCGATCGTCTACCTGCTCGCCTTCGGGCTCGGGTTCAGCGCCACCCTGGTCGACGAAGTCGAAGGCGTCCCCTACATCGAGTTCGTCGGCACCGGCATGGTCGCCACCGCGGTGATCTTCTCCAGCGCCCTGCCGGCGATGTTCGGCACCTTCGTCAAGCACCGCTTCCAGAACACCTACGACGCGATCCTCGCCGCCCCCGTCGACGTCGAGGAGCTGGTCACGGCGGAGATGCTCTGGATCGGCCTGCGCTCCGGCAGCTACGGCTGCGTGCCGCTGCTGGTCACGATCGCCTTCGGCCTCGACCCGGCCTGGGGAATGCTGCTCGTCCCGCTCTTCTGCTTCGTCACCGCGCTCGGTTTCGCCGGCTTCGGCGTCGCGATGGCGGCGACGGTCGCCAAGATCGACCAGTTCAACTACGTGACCGCGCTCTTCGTCACGCCGCTCTTCCTCGTCGCCGGCACCTTCTTCCCGATCGACGGCCTGCCGCAGGGCGTCCAGCTCGTCGCCCAGCTCAACCCCCTGCACCAACTGGTCGAACTGGTCCGCGGCGGCGCTTTCGGCTTCGAAACGGCGGACCTCGCCCGCTTCGCCTTCCTCGTCGCCTTCGCCGCGCTCACCTGGCGCGTCGCGATCGACCGCATGCAAAACCGCCTGATCGATTGACCCCGCGCCCCGCCGCCCCCTCCGCTGACTTCGCGGTTATTGGTGCATATGGAGTCACAACCGCGAAGTCAGCGGCAAGGCAAGAAAGGTGGACCGTGCGCCCCGCTCTCCGAAGCGAGGTCACCGGGCGTGTCCGTCGCGGTTGGCTCGAGCCGGGCTCACCTGCGGCACCCGCGGCATCCGCTTAAGGCTGCTTCCTTCCGGACCTGACCTGGTTCGCGTGCCCACGTCGCGCAGGACCCGGCCGTCAACGCCGCCCGCGGCGCACTGACCCCGACGGCCAGCCCCTCGGAACGGGATTCGGCCCCGCTAAGCGGATTTCGGGTGACAGGGCACCGCTGATTCCCCACCTAGCACGGTCCACAGCCAATCGTATCCGCATTCGCCCCTCGCGGGGAGGCGGAGTGGCTGCCGGACGGAGCGCGGGGTCAGCAGTGAAAGCCGCTCATCGTCGAACCAGACGTCGTTGCTTGTAGACGGTCGCGGTCACCCTGCCGGCGCGCACCTTCTGGCGGAAGAGCAGCCGCTTGCGCTTGGCGACCCGCGCCCGCGCCTTCGGCTTGACCCGCAGGACGAGCAGCCGCGACCTGCCGCTGCGCAGGCGCACCGTGCGCCTCGCAGTGGCGGGGCGACGCCTGCTCAGCAGGCCCTGGGCGGTGGTCCGGCAGGCGTGGCCGATCCGGCGCGGGCACCTGACCCGGACGAAGAGGCGCCTGCCGCGCAGGACGGCGGTGCCGGGCGTCGAGCGGCGCAGCAGGTCGCCAAGGCGCTGTGCGCTGAGCGCGCCCTTGCCGGCGCCGCCGCCCTTGCCGCCGGCTCCCCTGCCGTTGCCCCCGCCCGCGCTGCCGGCCTGGTCGGAGGCGAAGAGCGTCACGTTGTCGTAATCCGCGTTGCCGCTGACCAGCACGGTCGTGCCGGTCGAGTAGCTGCTGGTGATCTGGATCCGGTATTCGTGGCCGAGCGTGAGGCTGCGGGGGTCGATTGGGGCCGCGCCGACCCCGGTCCAGGAGCGGGCGCCCGCCAGCGTCGTCGGCCCGATCACGGTCATTGCCGCGCCGCCGTCGCTGAGGTCGATCAGCCGCACCGTGTATTCGGCCGAGTTGCCGGCCACCGCCAGCAGCTGATCGACGTCGGAGCGGCGGTCGAGTGAGAAGCCAACCGCGGCCGGCGGTTCGCCACCGACGCCGCCGTAGGTAAAGGCGGGGCTTTCCCAGACGCCGTTCGTGATCCCGCCAACGGCGGTCACGCCGATCACACCGGTGTAGGCGGAGCGGATGAAGCCGCCCCCGTCGGCGCCCCCGCTCGCCTCGAAGCTGTTGGTAACGCTGGCGCAGATCAGCGGCGGCAGGCAGATCCCGCTGTTACTGGCGGAGGCGGTCCAGCCGGCGGCGCTGCCCCCGAAGCCGCGGGCCGCGGGCGACGGCGGGTACTTGCTCGTCGCGGCGGCGGCTGTCGGCGGCCCGATCGACGCCAGGGCGACCAGCAGGGCGCCGAGCGCGATCGCGGTTCGACGGGGAACTGACGAGAACATCCTTGCCTCCTCCATTTGCACCCTTGCCTCCTCCACTTGCACCGGTTTCGGCCGGGTCAACTGACTACCGAGTTTTTAGTACCCCATCCAGATCCGGTCCGCAGCCCCCGTGGACGAACATAGGATCGGCGCACCTTGATCCACGTCGACACCGAGTCCTTCTTCGTCATCGTCGTGATCGCGGCGCTGGCCGCCGTGACCGTGGCCGCGGTGCCGCGTCGCCTCGCCCCGCCGGTCGTTGTCGTCGAGCTGCTGCTCGGGATCGTCGTCGGCCCCCAGGTCCTCGACATCGCCAAGACCGACGCCTTCATCGACTTCTTCTCCAACCTCGGCCTCGGGATGCTCTTCTTCTTCGCCGGCTACGAGATCGACTTCGAGCGGATCAGGGGAGCGCCGCTGCGGCTGGGCGCCTGGGGTTGGCTGCTCTCGGTGGCGCTTGCCTACGCCATCGGCGGCGCCCTCGCCGCCGCCGGCGTCATCCTCTCCGTCCTCTACACCGGCTCGGCGATGGCGACGACGGCGATCGGCACGCTGATCCCGATCCTGCGCGACAACGGCGAGCTGAAGACCGGCTTCGGCACCTACCTGCTCGCCGCGGGCGGCGTCGGCGAGTTCGGCCCGATCCTCCTCGTCACCCTCTTCCTCTCGACCGGCCACCCGCTGCACGAGGCGGCGATCCTGATCGCCTTCATCGTGCTCGCCCTGGCCATCGCCCTGGTCTCGGTGCGCTTCGCCTGGCGTGGCTGGCCGGCGCTCGAGCGCACCTTCGAGGCAAGCAGCCAACTCGCGGTGCGGATCACCGTCGTGCTCGTCTTCGGCCTCGTGCTGCTCGCCAGCAAGCTCGGCCTCGACGTGCTGATCGGCGGTTTCGTCGCCGGCATGATCGTGCGCCTCGCGCTCAAGGGCCACGAGCTGCGCGTCTTCGAGTCGAAGTTGACCGCGGTCGGCTTCGGCTTCTTCGTCCCCTTCTTCTTCATCACCAGCGGGATCGAGTTCGACCTCGACGCGCTCGGCTCGCCCGCGGCGATCCTCAAGCTGGCGCTGTTCTTCGCCCTCTTCCTCGTCGTCCGCGGCGCCCCGGCCCTGCTCCTCTACCGCAAGGTCCTCGGCGCCCGCGACCGTGCCGCCCTCGCCTTCTACTCCGCCACCGAGCTCCCCCTCGTCGTCGCGATCACCACCATCGCCACCGAGACCGGCCACATGAAGACCTCCACGGCCGCCGGCCTGGTCGGCGCCGCCATGCTCTCGACCCTCGTCTTCCCCTTCGTCGGCCTCGCCCTGCGCAAGGGCACCCAAATCGAGGGAGGCGACAACCCCCTGCCGCCTCCTATGATGGACCCCCTCCCGGGCGCGTAGCTCAGTGGGAGAGCGCTCGCCTCACACGCGAGAGGTCGCTGGTTCGAACCCAGCCGTGCCCACTACGTAGTCGCTAATGGAACCGTCGGCCCGGTTCCACAGACTTCCGACCAAGCCCATCGGTTCTGCAATCGCGCTCGGGGCGACGCTCCGACGAGGCGCGGTCAGCGATGGGCCGTGAACCGCTCGACCGAGGAACAGTGCTTTTCCATCGTCATCCGGCCGTTCCGGACCTTGCCGTTGAGGATGCGGCCGCTGATCCTGAAGACCTGCTGGGAGTCTCCGCCAAGCGAGATCGTGCGTTGCTTGTTGAAACGCCCGTCGGACCTCACCCTCACTTTCCCGATGAGGAAATCCCGGCTGACAACCTCGATGCCGCCGATCGCGTCGGGATTGACGCAAACGGCCAGCGGTGACGCCTCGAACGCGTAGAGCCACCTGCCCGCCCCCTTGACCCTGAAGGTGACGCCGCCCTCGTCGCCCGGATCGTCGACGTCGACATAGCGGCCGCTGTAGCGGCCGTCGGGCGATCCGATCGCCGGCGGCACCACGGTACCGGCGAGGGTGAGGGCGAGGACCAAAGCCAGGACGAGGAACAAAGGACGATGGGCAGGTCGCGGCATACGCTCGCGAGCGACGTTACCGGGCTGGCCGCCTCGACCGGGTGCGATCCGATCGCCGGCACAGCCCCTTCGCCGAGATAGACTCGCCCCGATGCCGGTCAACCGTCGTTTCGCATTGCGCCAGCGCCCCGAGGGGCGGATCGACGGGGAGACCTTCGAGCTGGTCGAGGAGGAGCTGCCGGCGATTGGTGACGGTGAGGCTCTGGTTCGCACCGAGTGGGTCTCACTCGACCCGACCAATCGGACCTGGATCGAGGACATGCCGGGTTACCTGCCGCCGGTGCAGATCGGCGAGACGATGCGGGCGCTCGGGCTCGGGCGGGTGGTCGAGTCCAAGCACCCCGACTACGAGGAGGGACAGCTGGTCCAGGGGCTGATTGGTTGGACTGAGAACTTCGTCTCTTCAGACGCGATGCCGCTGCAGAAGGTCCCCGAGATCGAGGGCGTCTCCCCCAGCCTCTACCTCGGCGCGCTCGGCATGACCGGCCTCACCGCCTGGGTCGGGATGAGGGAAATCGGCAAGCCGCAGGAGGGCGAGACGGTCGTCGTCTCGGCCGCGGCCGGGGCGGTCGGCTCGGTGGCGGGACAGCTCGCCAAGCGCGACGGCGCCCGCGTCGTCGGCATTGCCGGCGGACCCGAGAAGGGCTCGATCCTCACCGGGAAGCTCGGCTTCGACGCAGCCGTCGACCACCGCGCCGAGGACTGGCGCGACCAGCTCAAGGCGGCCACGCCCGACGGCATCGACGTCGACTTCGAGAACGTCGGCGGCGAGCTCATGGACGCGATCTTCGCCCGCCTCAACCTGCACGCCCGGGTCGCCCTCTGCGGGCTGATCTCCGGCTACAACGAGGGCGCCGCGCCGGTGGCCGGCTCGCGCGATGCTTTCGGCAGCCTGCTGATCAAGCGCGCCACCCTGCAGGGCTTCATCATCCTCGACCACTACGACAAGCTGGCGCGGGTCTCGGCGCAGCTGGCGGAGTGGATCGCCGACGGCAGCCTCGCGCCGCTGGAGACCGTGGTCGAGGGCTTCGAGCAGCTGCCGAGCGCGATCAACATGCTCTTCGACGGTGCCAACGTCGGCAAGCTCGTCGTCCGCGTCGGCGGCGAGGGCTGAGCCGCCCGAGCGGCGAGCGAGAGCGGATGCCCCAACCCCGCGGCTCCAGGAAGCGGCCCGAGAGAGGCGACTACGGTTGGGTGATCTCCTTCGGCTGCAAGAACACGGGCGAGCTGAAACGGCTCAGGGTCAACACGGACCCGGCGTCCGACACCCGCCCGATCGAGGTCCCCTGCGCCTGCGGTGAGACCCACCGCGTGGTCGTCTCCCCCTACCGGCGCCGGCGCGCGGCCGACGAGCCGTTCGACCTCGAGGTCGATTCGCTCGACGAGCTGCGGCCCTACTAGAGCTCGGCCAGCCGCGCCAGCAGGCGCACCGCCTCCTCCAGCGTCTGCCGCTCCTCCTCGCTGAAGCTCTCGGCGAGCGCTTCGGCGAGCCAGCCCTCGCGGCGGCCGCGGTCCTCGCGCAGCTCGGCGCGGCCGGCCGCGGTCAGCTCGATCAGGAAGCGGCGGCCGTCGGTGGGGTCGGGCGAGCGTTCGACGAAGCCCTGGGCTTCGAGGTCGGCGACCGTCTGCCCCATCGACTGCGGCCGCACCCGTTCGAGCTCGGCCAGCCCACTCGTGCTCTGCGGCCCTTCGCGATCGAGCCGGCCGAGGACCGCGCCCTGCGAGAGGGAGAAGCGGTGCTCGGCGCGCAGCCTGCGGATCAGGTGGCCGAGCACCACGCGCAGCTCGCTGGCGAGCGGGCCGCTGTCGACGCGGGTCGTCATCGCCCGGATCATACCCGGAGATCAGCAGGGAAACTGAACAGTTTGCCTGTATATTCTTCCTAACCCCGGGTACGAGAGCACGTGAGCGCAGACCACAGCCAGGCCGGCGACAGCTACAAGTGGATCGCCCTCTCCAACACGACGCTGGCGATCCTGCTGGCGACGCTCGACGCCTCGATCACGCTGATCGCGATGCCCGACATCTTCCGCGGCATCCAGCTCGACCCGCTGGTCCCCGGCAACAGCTTCTACCTGCTCTGGATGATCCTCGGCTACCTGGTCGTCTCCAGCGTGCTGATCGTCAGCCTCGGCCGCCTCGGCGACATCTACGGCCGCGTGCGCATCTACAACCTCGGCTTCGTCATCTACACCGTCGCCTCGCTGCTGCTGACGATCGACTGGATGCACGGGCAGGCCGGCGCGATGTACCTGGTCGTCTTCCGCATCGTCCAGGGCGTCGGCGGCGCCTGCCTGCTGGCCAACGCGGCGGCGATCATCACCGACGCCTTCCCCGCCAACCAGCGTGGCATGGCGCTCGGCATCAACAACATCGTCGGCGTCAGTGGCATGTTCGTCGGCCTCATCCTCGGCGGACTGCTGGCGCCGATCGACTGGCGCCTCGTCTTCCTGATCTCGGTCCCGGTCGGCCTCTTCGGCACCGTCTGGGCCTACCTCAAGCTGGAGGAGCGCTCGCAGCCCCGCCCCGCCTCAATCGACTGGGGCGGCAACGTCACCTTCGCCCTCGGCCTCGTCCTGGCGATGGTCGCCGTTACCTACGGCATCCGCCCCTACGGCGGCAACCCGACCGGCTGGGAGAGCCCGCGCGTGCTGATCCTGCTGGCCGGCTCGATCGCCTCGCTCGTCGCCTTCGCCGCGATCGAGCGGCGCGTCGCCGAGCCGATGTTCCGCCTGCCGCTCTTCCGCATCCGCGCCTTCACCTTCGGCACCCTCTCGACCTTCCTCGCCGCGGTCTCGCGCGGCGGCCTGATGTTCATGCTGATCATCTGGCTGCAGGGGATCTGGCTGCCGCTGCACGGCTACGGCTTCACCGAAACGCCGCTCTGGGCCGGCATCTACATGCTGCCGCTGACGATCGGCCTGCTCGTCGCCGGACCGGTCTCCGGCGTGCTCTCCGACCGCTACGGCGCCCGCCCCTTCGCCACCGGCGGCATGCTCGTCGCCGCGCTCAGCTTCGCGCTGCTGATGACGCTGCCGATCGACTTCGCCTACCCCGTCTTCGCCGCGATCCTGCTCCTGCTCGGCGCCTCGATGGGGATGTTCGCCTCGCCCAACCGCGCCGCGGTGATGAACAGCCTGCCCGCCGCCGACCGCGGCGCCGGCGGCGGCATGAACCAGACCTTCCAGAACTCGGCCCAGGTGCTCTCGGTCGGGATCTTCTTCACCCTGCTGATCGCCGGCCTCTCGGCCAGCCTGCCGGGCGCGCTCAGCAGCGGCCTGGAAGCCCACGGCGTTTCCCCCGCAGTCGCCCACCATGCTGGCCAGACCCCGCCGATCTCGGTCCTCTTCGCCGCCTTCCTCGGCTACAACCCGATCCAGCACCTGGTCGGCGCCGAAGCGCTGGCGGGGCTGCCGCACGGCGCCCACGCCGCCGTCACCGGACAGTCCTTCTTCCCCCACCTGATCGCGGGCCCGTTCAGCGAGGGCCTCGACACCGCCTTCACCTTCGCCATCGTCGCCTGCCTCGTCGCCGCGGCCGCCTCGCTATTGCGGGGCGGGCAGTACCACCATGCCGAGGAGCCGGCGCCCGCGGCGGCCGCACCGCCCCACGTCCCACAACTGGAGGAGCAACATGCGCGTTGAGTGGCACGGACAGTCCGCCTTCACCCTGACCGCGCCGGAGGCGACGGTCGTAATCGACCCCTTCGGCGACATGACCTCGCTGGCGGGGCGGCGGCGCTTCGAGTACCCGCCGATCGCGATCGAGAGCGCCGACCTGGTGCTCGTCACCCACGAGCACCTCGACCACAACGGGGTCGAGGCCGTCGGCGGCGCTCCGGCCGTGCTGCGCTCGACCGCCGGTCGGCTCTCCTCGCCGATCGGCGAGCTGCTCGCCGTCGCCTCCGAGCACGACGAGAGCGCCGGCACCGAGCGCGGGCCCAACACGATCTTCGCCTTCGCGCTCGACGGCCTGCGCGTCGCCCACTTCGGCGACTTCGGCCAGCGCGAGCTGCGCCCCGAGCAGGCGGACGCGATCGGCGCCGCCGACCTGCTCTTCCTCCCGGTCGGCGGTGGGCCGACCATCGGCGCTGCCGGCGCCGCCGCGATCGCCTCCCGCCTCGCCGCGCGCTGGGTCGTGCCGATGCACTACCGCACCCACCGCGTCGACTTCCTCGAGACGGAGGAGGACTTCGTCGCCCAGATGCCGCAAGCAGCCCGCCTCGACGCGCCGAGCTTCGACACCGCCGACCTCCCAAGCGACGCCACCCCCACCGCCATCGTCCCCGCCACCCCTTAAGGGCCCAAAAGGCCGCCGACGGGCCGAAAGCGTGTCGATATGTCACGTTTGAGGCCCGTCGGCCGTCTGGGGTTGGAGGCCGGTCGGTGCTCGGGCGATATCGTCCTGGTGCCGGTTCGATCGGAACCGAAATCGTGGAGCGAAAGGGGCTGGCTTGAGCGGCGAGGGGTTGAACGAGATGGGGCCGATCGACTACCTGTTGATCGAGTGGCGGGATCGCCAGCCGACCGGCGAGGCCGTGCCGCACATGATCGACCTGGTCGACCGCGGCCTGATCCGCATCATCGACCTCGCCTTCATCGCCAAGGGGGAGGATGGCGCGGTCGCGGCGCTCGAGGTCTCCGACCTCGGCGAGGCCGCGGAAGCCTTCGGCGCCTTCGAGGGCGCCGCCTCGGGCCTGCTCTCCGACGAGGACATCGGCGAGGCCGGCAACGCGCTCGAGGCGGGCACCTCCGCCGCCCTGCTCGTCTACGAGAACCGCTGGGCCGCCCCGTTCGCCGCCGCCCTGCGCCGCTCCGGCGGCGAGCTCGTCGCCAGCGGCCGCATCCCCGTCCAAGACCTCCTCGCCGCCCTCGACGCGGCCGAGGCTGCCGAGTAAAGGAGGCCGTCAATGCCAGGACTACTTCGAGGAGTGGCGCGGACCGCGGTCATCGCCGGCACCGCCACCGCGGTCAGCAACCGCGTCTCCCGCCGCCAGGGCGAACGCTGGGCGGAGCAGGAGGAAGCGCAGCAGGCCGCGGCGCCGGTCGCGGCTGCGCCGGTCGCTCCAGCGGCCCCAGCCGGGGGCGAGCAATCGACGATCGACCAGCTGAAACAGCTGGGTGAGCTGAAGGAGCAGGGGATCCTGACCGAGGAGGAGTTCGCCGCCCAGAAGGCCAAGCTGCTGGGCTAGGGATCTCCCTGGGCTAGCCCTGCGGCTGCGACAGCACCGAGAGGATGTTGCCGGCAGGGTCCTTGAACCAGGCGATGTTGGGACCGTTGCCGCGGGCGATGCCCTTCTCGTCCTGGTCGAAGCTCTCGTAGCGCTCCATCTCGACGCCGCGCTCGGTCAGGCCGTCGACCGCCGCGTCGACGTCGTCGACTTCGAAGTTGAGGATCGTGTAGGTGGCGGGGACGAAGTCCGGCTTCGCGTAGATCAGCGTCTCGCGACCGTCGCCCGCCCCGATCGAGGCGACGCCGAACTCCTCGCTAAGGACGGTGATCCCGAGGCCCAGCGTCTCGCCGTAGAAGCGCTTCGCCGCCTCGATGTCGTCGACCGCGAAGCCGTTGGTCGCTTTCGTGTTCGCAAACATGCCGCTCCTTTCGTCTCCGTCTCTTCTTCGGGTCGTTACCCGGCCAGCTCGGGGATATAGCGCCGCAGGTGCGCGTCGATCGTCTCGCGCACCCACTGCTGGGTCAGCTGGTCCGCCATCCGGTAGCGGCCGAGCAGCATCTTCTGGTCGCTCAGCGGCAGGCCGGCGATCTCCCAACGCACTGTCAGGCGCTCGAAGAGCAGCTCGGAACGGCGGCGCCAGGCGTCGTCCTGGCTGGTCGCCGCCGTCGCCGGCCCCTCGCCGAGCTTGGCGATCGTGCCGGCGCTGAGCGACTCCCGCAGGGTCAGCTTGTTGCCCTCGGCGTCGGTGTAATCGACCGTCGCGACCTTCTCCCGCGGCCGCCGCTTCTTCCGCTTCGCCATGTCCCGAGTCTCCCAGGATCGTCGAAGCCGCTCACCAGCTGTCGCCGGGCGGTCGCCGCGCCCGCTTGCGTTTGCCCGCCCGCCGCTTCTCTTCCAGCCGCTTTTCGCGCGAGGCCCGGGTCGGGCGGGTTGGTCGCCGCCGCGCCGGCTCCCGCAGCCCGGCGGCGATCTTCTCCGCCAGCCGCCGCAGCGCCAGCTCGCGGTTGCGAGCCTGGCCGCGCGCGTCCTGGGAGACGGCCGTGATCAGCGCGCCGCCGCGCGCCAGCAGCAGCTCGCGCTGGCGCCGGTCGAGCGCCCGCGAGGCCTCGACGTCGAAGGCCGCTTCCACCCGCGAGGCGGTGACGTTGGCGTGCTGGCCACCGGGCCCGGAGGAGCGGCTGGCGCGCAGCTCGATCTCGGCGAGCGGGATCGCCAGCCGCGAGTCGATTCTCAGCTCGTCGGCGATAGCGCGTCGACCCTCGCCGCCAGCTCGAAGTCGGCGGCGGTGAGGCCGCCCTCCGAGTGGGTGGAGATCGTCACCGTCACCGTGTCCCAGGAGATCGCGAGGTCGGGGTGGTGGCCCATCTCCTCGGCCGGGCCGACCAGGCTCTCGACGAACTTCACCGAGCCGACGAAGTCGCCGCAGGGGAACCGCTTCTCGATCGCGTCGCCGCTGAGCTGCCAGCCGTCGAGGCCGGCGAGCTTCGACTCGATCTCCTCCGCGCTCAGCAGGGCCACCACGCCATCGTACGCCCTGGCATAAGGGGCAGCCTCTAACCTGGCCGGTGCATGGCCGCGAGCGACCCCCGCCCCGTGCTCTGGCACATCGCGATCTCGCACTACAGCGAGAAGGCCCGCTGGGCGCTCGACCACAAGCGGGTGCCGCACCGCCGCCGCGCGGTGCCGATCCCCGGCATCCACATCCCGGCCTCGATGCTGCTCACCCGCGGCGCCAGCCAGACCTACCCGGTGCTCGAGCTCGACGGGCGGGCGATCGGCGACTCGACCGAGATCATCGCCGCGCTCGAGCAGCGGCACCCCGAGCCGCCGCTCTACCCGGCTGACCCCGAGCAGCGCCGTCGCGCCCTGGCGCTGGAGGACTTCTTCGACGAGGAGCTGGGCCCGCACGTCCGCCTGCTCGCCTTCCACGAGCTGGGCAGGGACCGCGAGCGCTTCGAGGCGCTGGTCGAACGCACCGTGCCGGCGCCGGTCGCCCGCCTCGGCAGCGGCGCCGTCACCTGCGCGCGCACCTACACCGGCCTGCGCTTCGGCGTCCGCGACGAGGCCGCGGCCGAGCTCGCGCGGGCCAAGATCCTCGCCGCCCTCGATCGCCTCGAGGCCGAGCTCGACGGCGGCGAGTACCTGGTCGGGGACTGCTTTGGCGTCGCCGACCTCAGCGCCGCTGCGCTCTTCTTTCCGCTCGTGATGCCGGACGAGGGCCCGCTGCCCAACGACCTGCCGCTGCCCGCCGGGCTGGAGGACTTCCGCGCCTCGCTGCGGGAGCGCGCCGGCTATCGCTGGGTCGAGGAGACTTACCGCCGGCACCGCCAACCGACGCCGGCCGGCACCGCCGCGCCTGCCTGAGACGTTCGTCGCCAAGCCTAAGTTTTCGGTAGAGGCTGCCGATATTGGGCGCATGAGCGCGGCCAGCAGAGAGCACCTGCGGGCGATCGTCCAGACCCAGACCGAGATCGCCGCCAGCGACCTCGACCTCGATGCGACGATGGAGCTTCTCGCCCGCCGCGCCCAGGACCTGACCCACGCCAGCGGCGGCGTGATCGAGCTCGCCGACGGCGACGAGATGCTCTACCGGGTGGCGACCGGCGAGGCGACCCCCTTCCTCGGCGTGCGCCTCGCGATGGAGGGCAGCCTCTCTGGGCGCTGCATCGAAGAGGGGCAGGTGCTGCGCTGCGACGACACCCGCAGCGACCCGCGCGTCGACTCGGAAGCCTGCGAGCGGGTCAACGCTCGCTCGATGATCTGCGTGCCGCTGATCCACGGGGAGGAGGCGGTGGGGGTGCTCAAGGTCTACTCGCCAGGGGCCAACAACTTCGATGACGGGGACGTCGAAACGCTCGAGCTGCTCAGCGAGCTGATCGCCGCCCACATGTCCCACGCCAGCCGCTTCGCCGCCGAGCTGCACGGCGGCCGCCACGACGCGCTCACCGGACTGCTCAACCGCCGCGCCTACGAGGAACGCCTGCCGGTCGAGATCGCCCGGGCCACGCGCTACGCCTGGCCGCTCTCGCTCTGCCTGCTCGACCTCGACGGCTTCAAGAAGATCAACGACACCCTCGGCCACCCGGCCGGGGACCGGGCCCTGCAGCAGGTGGCGGCATTGCTCGACGAGTCGCGCCTCACCGACGACAGCTTCCGCATCGGCGGCGACGAGTTCGCTCTGCTGATGCCGAAGACCTGCCGCGAGGACGCCGAAGGGGCCGCCGTCCGCCTCTGCGAGCAGATCCGCCACATCGGCATGTCGGACGGCTCCCTGGGCGCCTCCTTTGGGGTCGCCGAAGGAGGCAGCGACCCGGCCGCCCTGCACGCGACGGCCGATGAACGACTGTTAGCCGCAAAGAAGCGACTGTACGGGCGCAGCTGAGCCCGCCGCCCCCCGGTGCGCGGCCGCGCGCAGGCGCTGCGGGGGGACCACGCCGCAAATGCCGCCGTACCAGCGGCCGTCGCGGCGGAGGAGGAAGAGGCCGTAGTTACGGTCGGTGCGCCGCGGCAGCGCGCAGGCAGCGCCCCGTCGCGAGCTGTGGACGTCGAGCATCCGCCCCACCTCCGGCAGCCGCCCCTTGTAGGCGTGGCGCACTTCGTAGCGGAACACCGCCCGCAGCGGCCCCTGCGGCAAGACCCTCACCAGCCGCCCGACCACCGCGCCATCGGCTTCGCGCAACGACTCCGCCGGCGACTGCGGCGCGCAGGAGCAGGCGCTCGCCCCCGCGGCGCTCGCAAGGACGATCAGCAAAACACCCGCTGGCAACACCCCCCGCACGCCTTCAACTCTAAGGGCAGGCGCAATGGGCGGGTCGCAACCGGACCCGCCCGGGCCGGGAGGCCCCACCGCGTCGCAGCGACGGGAGCCCTCAGGGAGTCAGGACGATCTTCAGCGCCTCGCGCCGATCGTAGAGCGCGTAGGCCTCGGCTGCCTGGTCGAGCTTCATCCGGTGGGTGACGAGCGGCGAGGGGTCGAGCCTGCCCGCCTCGATCAGCGCCAGGACCCGGTCGACGTGGGCGATCACGTTGGCGAGGCCGAGCCGCAGGCTGAGTCCCTTCAGCCAGGCGAGGCCGAGCGGCACCTCGCCGCGGCCGGCGTAGGCGCCGATCCCCGAGACGGTGCCGGCGTCGCGGGCGAGGCTGACCGCCATCTCCAGCGGCCCGGGGTCGCCGACCGCATCGACGACGACGTCGACGCCGCGCCCCTCGGTGGCGGCGCGGACCACCTTCTTCGGCTCCTCCTCGGTCAGGTGGACTGGCGTCGCGCCGAACTCCCCCGCCATCGCCAGCCGCGGCTCGACCGAGTCGATCGCGAAGACCTTCGTGGCGCCGCCGGCCAGCGCCGCCTGCACGGCGCAGAGCCCGACCGGCCCCAGGCCGAGGACGGCGACCGTGTCGCCGGCGCGCATGCCGGCGTGGGCGACGGCGTGGTAGCCGGTGCCCATCACGTCGCCGGCGAAGAGCGCCACCTCGCTCGACATCCCCTCGGGCACGCGGCGCAGGGTCAGGTTGGCCCGCGGCACCAGCAGCTGCTCCGCCTGCGCGCCCTGCAGGTCGCCGAGCTTGGCGCCGTGGCCGAAGGTCTGCCCCTTCTCGCAGCGGTGATAGTCGCCGCGCAGGCAGGAGGTGCAGGTCGCACAGGCGGTGTGGAAGCAGCCGAGCACGCGGTCGCCGACCGCGACTCGCTCGACGTCGGGCCCGGCGTCGAGCACCGTGCCGACGAACTCGTGGCCGATCGTGAAGCCGCGCTCGACCGGCACCCGGCCGTGGAAGATGTGCAGGTCCGAGCCGCAGATGCCGCTCGCCTCGACCCTGACCAGCGCCTCGTCACCGGCCGTCACCACGGGCTCGGCCTTCTCCTCGACCCGCACCTCCCCCGCAGCCTGAAACGTAACCGCCCGCATCGTGTGCGGAACCGTATCGCCCACCAGCGACCCGACGACCCGCCGGGCCGAAAAGGGGGGCGACGGGCCGAAAGCGTGTCGCTATGTCACGTTTGAGGCCCGTCGGCCCCCGTCGGCCCCCGTCGGGCCCGTCGGCCCCTCTGTGCGGGCTGTTTCAGCCGACGGAGACGCCGGGGACGCCGAAGCGGCTGCCGCCGAGGGGATCGGCGGTCTGCTCGATCCTCGCCTCCAGTTCGAGCTCCTTCTCGAAGTCGGCCGCCTCGCTGTGCTGGAAGGAGACGTCCTTGCCCTCGAGCAGCTCGATGAAGATCTCGACGAAGCGGGCGTCGAGCTGCTTGCCGGCGACCCGGCGCAGCTCCTGGATCGCTTCGTGGCTGGAGGTCGGCGTGCGGTAGGAGTCGCGCGCGGTCATCACGTCGTAGGTGTCGGCGACCGAGATGATCCGGGCCAGCTCCGGGATGTCGTCGCCGGCGAGGCCGCGCGGGTAGCCCTTGCCGTCGACCCGCTCGTGGTGGGCGAGGATTACCTCCGCCACCGGGCCGTAGCCGTCGAGCGAGGAGACGACCCGGGCGCCCTGCTGGGGGTGGCGGCGGATCAGCATCCAGTCCTCGTCGGTGAGCGGCACGTTGGCCTTGAGGATGCGGTCGGGCAGGATGAACTTGCCGATGTCGTGCAGCAGCGCGGCGATGTGGACCAGCTCCTCCTCCTGGCGCGAGAAGCCGGCCCGCTGGGCGATCGCCCGCGAGTAGCGGGCGACGGCGGCGGAGTGGCGCGCGGTCATCTGGTCGCGCAGGTCGAGCGTGCGCAGCATCGCGCTCAACATCCCGACCTGGAAGCTGGCCAGCTGTTTGCTGCGCCGCTCGAGCTCGTCGGCGCGCTGCTGGGAGAGCAGCAGCTGGCCGAGCAGGTACTGGAAGGTGATCAGGACGACGCCGAAGAGGGCGATCGCGGCGATGCCGATCACGTGGTAGATGAAGGCGACGGCGACGGCGAGCATCGCGCTGGCGAACTCCGATGGCATCACCGCCGGCAGCACCCGCACCTGGTCGCCGAAGGTGGCCCGCCCGACGTAGACGTGGTACGCGGCGATGAGCAGGAAGTTGAGCGCCAGGGCGAACTGGAAGAGGGCGAAGACGAGCAGGTAGAAGACCGGGTCCGACGCCGTCAGCCCGGTCGCTTCGATCACCGCGTGGAAGGTGACCCCGGCGACGAGCGGGAAGATCGCGTAGGCGACCAGGTTGTTGAGCAGATAATGGGGCTCGTCGCGCCAGCGGAAGAGCCAGCCGATCAGGTTGGTCGCGACCCCGATCAGGGCCGCCGCCGTGCCGCCGAGGAAGACCATCGCCAGGACGAGGGCGAGGAAGGCGCCGGAGACCTTGACGTTCGACTCCGTCGTCACCGCCGTCACGTAGCTGAAGGCGGAGAAGACCAGCAGGATCGCGAACAGCGGCAGGTCCCAGTTGCCCTCGGGTGCAAAGTAGACCGCCGCGCCCAGGGCCAGCGTCAGCAGCCCGCACATCACGGCTATCGCGAGGCGAGTGGGACGGGTTGGGCTCGTGTCAGCCATCGGCCAAGGGATTTGCGGGGTCGCGGTCTGTGCGCCCGACCACTACAGGTTCACGAACGGGTGCCCGTTCCCTGCGCGTGGCCAACTGGCTCGCGTCGATCGCTACTTGCGTGCTGCAAACGGTAGCTACGCCGCTGCCTGGGAGCAACCGGGCCAGCCGCTTTGCCAGCCGCTTCCCAAAAAGCCCGGAGCGGGAACCGGAGCGACTGCCCCGAAAAAGCGAAGGGCGCCCCACGAGGAGGCGCCCTTCTGAAAACTTCTGAGACAACGAACGTCGCAAGTAGCGTTCGTGTCGAAAGATCTAGCTGTGGAAGCCCATTGTCCTTATCCCTTCGTCGAGTTTGAGGCCCTCAGAGTGCGCAGTGCAGTCTGAAACTCATTCATTGCTTGCGCAGTTTGTAGCACAGCTTGGCGGAAACTTGTGCATCTGCAGGAAAACTTGTGCATAAATGCAGTAGTTCTTGCCTGAACCATGCGTAGATCGCGCCTGACGGACCCCCTGAAGAAGCCGCAATTCCGGCGCCTGGCGACGAGCTACGGGGTCAACGAGCTGGGCGACTGGATGGGGATCGTCGCCCTCTCGGTACTCGTCTTCGACCGCACCGGGAGCGCGATGGCGACCGCCGCGCTCTTCCTCGGCACCCGCTTCCTGCCGGCGCTGGTCGCGCCGATCCTCGTCGCCAAGGTCGAGCAGCCGCCGCCGCGCTTCGCCCTCCCGGTCGTCTATTGCGGCGAGGCGGCCGCCTTCGGCGCTCTGGCGCTGCTCGCCGGCGACGGCTTCTTCCTCGCCGGGGTGGTGGCGCTGGCGATCGTCGACGGCGCCCTGGCGCTGACCGGCCGCGCCCTGACCCGCGCCGTCGTCGCCGCCCTGCTGGAGCCGAGCGGAGAACTGCGCGCCGGCAACGCGATGCTCAACGTCGCCTTCACCGGCAGCGCCGCGCTCGGGCCCGGCATCGCCGGCCTGATCGTCGCCGGCTTTGGCGTGCAGACGGCGCTGCTGCTCGACGCCGCCTCCTTCTACGCGATCGCCTGGATCCTGCTCACGGCGGGCCCGCTGCCCCACGCCGAACCGGAGCCCGGCAGGGTGCGCGAGCGCTTCCGCGCCGGCATCGCCTACATCCGCGAGCGCCCGACGCTGCGGCGGCTGCTGATCGGCCAGGGGGCCGCCTTCGTCTTCTTCGCTGCGGTGATCCCGATCGAGGTGATCTACGCCAAGGAGACGCTGGACGCGGGGGATTCCGGCTACGGCCTCCTGCTCGCCAGTTGGGGGGTGGGGATGGTCCTCGGCAGCATCGTCTTTGCCCGCGCTCGCCGCGCCCCCCTGGCGCTGCTGCTCTTCTTCAGCACGATCGCCGTCGGCCTCGGCTACCTCGGCCTGGCCGCGGCACCGACGCTGGCGCTTGCCTGCGGCGCCTCGATCGTCGGCGGCGCCGGCAACGGCGTGCAGTGGGTGAGCGCGATCAGCGCCGTGCAGGAACTGACCGTCGCCGGCATGCAGGCTCGGGTGATGAGCGTGCTCGAGTCGATCGGCGCCGCCATGCCGGGCGTCGGCTACCTGCTCGGCGGTCTGATCGCGGCCGCGACCTCGCCCCGCACGACCTTTCTCTTCGCCGGCCTTGGGGTGCTCGCGATCGTCTCGCTGGCGGCGGCGATCATGGGCAGGAAATGGCCTGAAAGCAGGGAAAAGGCGGACGGAAATGCCGTTGACGCCGAGGTGGAGATTATGGTGGAGTTGATTCCAGTGGGAGGGACTCTGCCGACCCGCACCCGGTCTAACTCGGAGGTTGTGACTTGAAGAAGCAAGGTCTCGTTCTGCTGGTTATTGGGCTGGTTGCAGCCAGCGCCATCGGGCTCAGCGCCTGTGGTAGCTCAGGCGGCAAGGAAGGCGGGACGTTGACCGGCACCTACGCCTCGTTCCCGGACTACCTCGATCCGCAGCTCTCCTACCTTCAGGAAGGCTGGACGGCGATGTACGACACTTATCTGCCGCTGCTCACCTACAAGCGCGTCAACGGGCCCGAAGGCAGCAAGGTCGTCCCCGGCCTCGCCGAGAGCCTGCCCAAGATCGGCAACGGAGGCAAGACCTACACGCTGACCCTGCGCAAGGGCCTCAAGTACTCCGATGGCACCCCCGTCAAGGCCTCCGACTTCGCCAGCACCATGGAACGGCTCTTCAAGATCAACTCGCCGGGCTCGTTCTATTACGAAAGCATCGTTGGCGCCGAAGAGTTCGCCAAGACCAAGAAGGGCGGCATCTCCGGCATCAAGACGGACGATAAGAGCGGCAAGATCGAAATCGAGCTGACCGCTCCGCGCGGGTCGTTCAGCAACGAGCTGGCGATGCTCTTCGTCGCGCTGCTGCCAGCCGGCACGCCGGCCAAGAACCTGACCGCCGACCCACCGCCGGCCACCGGTCCCTACATGATCTCGAAGGTCGAAAAGGGTCGCGCCTGGTCCTATGAACGCAACCCCTACTGGGCCAAGGACAACGGCCCCGAGGTCAGCGAAGTGCCCGCCGGCCACTTCAACAAGGTCGAGCTCAGGGTCGTGCGCAACGACGCCACCCAGGTCAACGAAATCGAACGCAACAAGACGATGTGGATGCAAACCCTGGTGCCCTCCGACCAGCGCGAAGCAATCGTCAACAAATACGAGGGGACCCAGTTCCGGGTCGAGCACCCGCTCAACGTCTACATGTTCTGGATGAACACCGAAAAGGCGCCCTTCGACGACCCCAAGGTCCGCCAGGCGGTCAACTACGCGGTCGACACCGACGCGCTGGAAAGGATCTATGCCGGCTCGATGGCGGCGACTCACCAGATCCTGCCCCAGGGGATGCCGGGCTACGAAGCCCTCGACCTCTACCCCCACGACATGGCCAAGGCGAAGGAACTGCTGGCCGAAGCCAACCCCAGCGATCGCGACATCACGGTCTGGACCAACAACGAAAATCCCAACGACGAAGCGGCCGCCTACTACCAGGACGTGCTCGACAAGCTCGGCCTCAACGCCAAGCTGAAGACGATCAACGCCGACAACTACTACACGATCATCGGCAACGAAAAGACGCCCGACCTCGACACCGGTTGGCTCGCCTACTTCGCCGACTACCCGAACCCGAACTCCTTCTTTCAACCGCTGCTGAGCGGGGAATCGATCGCGCCGACCGGCAACACCAACTTCCCCCGCATCGACGTGCCGGAGCTGAACGAGAAGATCGCAAAGCTGTCCGAAGAACCGCTCGGCCCCGAACAGGAATCCGAATACGCGGAACTCGACCGCTCCTTCATGGAACTGGCACCAATGGTCCCCTATGGCACCAACACCACCTCGACCTTCGTCAACGACGAAATCAACCTCGACGGCGTCGTTTACAACCCCGCCTTCGGCCACTCGCTGGCAACCTTTGAACTGAAGTAGCGCCCGGCTGCGGTCTCACAATATGCGGGTGGCCTCCCAGCCCAACGCCGAGGAGGCCGCCCGCGGGGCGGCGGCTGGCCCCTGGCGACTCGCCTGGCGGCGTCTGCGCCGCAACCGCGTCGCCCTCGCTTTCGGCGGCCTCTTCGTCCTGATCGTCCTCTTCGTGCTGGCGGCGCCGATCTGGGCCGACAGCGTCGCCCACACCGGGCCGAACGCGACCCACACCCTGCAAAAGCTCGAGGTCGGCGGGGAGAAACGTGAAGTCGTCAGCCCCAGCGGCAAGCCGATCGGCCCGCAGTGGTTCGAAGCCGACGGCAGGTTCTTCCTCGGCGCCGACGGCCGCCTCGGCCGCGACGAGATGGTGCGGCTGATGTACGGGGGGCGGACTTCGCTGCTGGTCGGCTTCTCGGCGGCGCTGCTGACCACGGCGATCGCGACGCTGCTCGGCCTGCTCGCCGGCTATTACCGCGGCTGGACCGACACCGTGATCGCGCGGGCGCTGGACGTCGTCTGGGCCTTCCCCGTGATCCTGCTCTCGATCGCGCTCGGCCTGGTGCTCGCCGTCGGCGGCCTCGAGCTTGGCCCGCTGGAGCTCTCCGGCAGCTCGATCTGGATCCCGATCCTGATCATCGGCGCCGTCTACGTCCCCTACATGGCGCGGCCGATCCGCGGCGAGGTGCTCTCCCTGCGTGAGAAGGAGTTCGTCGAAGCCGCCGAGGCGCAGGGCGCCAGCGCACTGCGGGTGATGTTCGGCGAGCTGCTGCCCAACCTCGCCTCGACGATCATCGTCTTCTTCACCCTCGGCGTCGCCAACGCGATGCTGCTCGAGTCGATGCTCTCCTT
Organism: Solirubrobacterales bacterium; assembly: GCA_035548675.1. Lineage (GTDB taxonomy): Bacteria > Actinomycetota > Thermoleophilia > Solirubrobacterales > 70-9 > VRUE01. The sequence goes on along the minus strand of DASZSJ010000025.1, from coordinate 9,166 downwards.
CCTCGGCGTCGGCGTGCAGGCGCCGAACACCTCCTGGGGGACGATGATCTACGGCGGCTTCCAGCTGATCGCCAGCGCCCCGCTGCTGACCGTGCTGCCGGGCACGATGCTGCTGCTCACGGTCCTCTCGATCAACGTCTTCGGCGACGGTCTGCGCGACGCGCTCGACCCCCGCTCGAAGCTGCGCCTGGAGATCCACGCCGGCGCCAACGAGCCGGAGGGGACGGCGGTCTGATGGGCCGCTTCGTCCTCCGCCGCCTCGGCGGGATGGTCGTCGTGCTCTTCGCCGTCTCGGTCATCACCTTCCTCATCTTCAACGTCATCCCCAACTCCGACCCGGCGCTGCGGATGGCGGGGAAGAACCCGACCCCGACCCTGATCGAGAACATCACCGAGGAATGGGGCTTCGACGACTCGCTGCCTCAGCAGTACCTGACGATGATGAAGAAAATCTTCAGCGGCGACGTGATCTCCTATGAAGGGCGGGAAAACGTCGATGAAAGAATCGTCGAAGGCATTCCTGCGACCTTCTCGCTCTGCGTCGGCGCCGCCGTGATCTGGATGTTCTTCGGCATCCTCTTTGGCTACCTCTCGGCGGTGCGGGCCGGCGGCCTGCTCGACCGGGTACTCACGATCGTCGCCGTCACCGGCATCTCGATCCCGGTCTTCTGGCTGGCGGCGATCCTGCTCAACTACCTCACCTACCAGACCGAGATCTTCCCCTCGGGCGGCTACGTGGAGTTCGCCGAAAACCCACTCGAATGGGCCGAACACCTGATCCTGCCCTGGGTGACGCTGGCGATCGTCTACGTCGGCATCTACAGCCGCGTGCTGCGCTCGAACATGCTCGACGCGATGAACGAGGACTACGTGCGCACGGCGCGGGCCAAGGGACTGAGCGAGCGCCGGGTGATGACCCGCCACGTGCTGCGCAACTCGCTGGTCCCGATCGTCACCCTCTTCGGCCTCGACTTCGGCGCCCTGCTCGGCGGCGCGATCGCGGTCGAAGCGGTCTTCAGCCTCAACGGGATCGGCCAGTACGCCTACGAATCGCTGATCAACACCGACCTGCCGCCGATCATGGCGATCGTCCTCTTCGGCGCCTTCTTCGTCGTCCTCTTCAACGCCCTCGTCGACATCGCCTACGCCTGGCTCGACCCGCGCATCCGCCTCGGAACGGAGGCGCGATGACGTTCCAGATGACGCTCCGGTGCGCCTTTGTTCCGATGTTCCGGTGCGCCTTTGTTCCGATATATGTGGATAAAGCGCACCGGAAGGGGGTCGTGTGAGCGGGGCGCTGCTCACGGTGCGGGACCTGCGGGTCGCGTTCGCGACCCAGAGCGGGCGGGTGCGGGCCGTGGACGGGGTCAGTTTCGAGCTGGCGCCGGGGGAGGTGTTGGCGATCGTCGGCGAGTCGGGCTCGGGCAAGAGCGTCACCGCCCAGACCGTGCTCGGCCTGACCAGCTCGGCCAATGCCGAGATCGGCGGCTCGATCGAGCTCGACGGGCAGGAGCTCCTCGGCGCCAGCGAGCGCGAGCTGCAGCGGGTGCGCGGGGACCGGGTGGGAATGGTCTTCCAGGACCCGATGACCTCGCTCAACCCGGTCTACCGAGTCGGGGCCCAGATCGTCGAGGCGATCCGCGCCCACCGCGGCGAGGTCGACAGGGCGGCGGCGCGCGAGCGCGCGGTCGAGCTGCTCGGCTCGGTCGGGATCCCCGACCCCGAGCGCCGCGTCGACAGCTACCCGCACGAATTCTCCGGCGGCATGCGGCAACGGGCGATGATCGCGATGGCGCTGGCGCTCGACCCGGAAGTGCTGATCGCCGACGAGCCGACGACGGCGCTCGACGTGACCGTGCAGGCGCAGATCCTGGCCCTGCTCGGGCGGCTCAATCGCGAGCGCGGCCTGGCGACGATCCTGATCACCCACGACCTCGGCGTCGTCGCCGAGGTGGCGGACCGGGTGCTGGTCATGCACGAGGGGAAGATCGTCGAGCGCGGCGAGCTCGAGCGGATCTTCTACTCGCCCAGCGACCCCTACACCCGCCGGCTGCTCGACGCGGTCGTGCGCCTCGACACCGCGCCGCCGCTGCGACCGCGGCGCGAGAGCGAGCCGCTGCTCGAGGTCGCCGGCCTGGTCAAGCACTTTCCGCTGCGGCGGGGGCTGCTGTTCGAGCGCGAGGTCGACCGGGTGCGAGCCGTGGACGGCGTCAGCTTCAGCCTGCGCCAGGGCGAGACGCTCGGCCTGGTCGGCGAGTCCGGCAGCGGCAAGTCGACGCTCGCGCGCACGATCCTGGGGCTGCTGGCGCCGAGCGCGGGCTCGGTCCGGTTTGAGGGACGCGAGATCGCCGGGCTCTCGCGGCGGCAGATGCGGCCGCTGCGGCGGCAGATGCAGATGATCTTCCAGGACCCCTACGCCTCGCTCAACCCGCGCAAGCGAGTCGGCCAGATCGTCGGTGAGCCGCTGCGGCGGCAGGGCGAGGCGCGGGGCGCCGAGCTGCGCCGCGCGGTGGAGGAGCTGCTCGAGCGGGTCGGGCTCTCGGCCGAGCACTACGACCGCTTCCCGCACGAGTTCTCCGGTGGCCAGCGCCAACGGATCGGCATCGCCCGGGCGCTGGCGCTGCGGCCGAAGCTGATCGTCGCCGACGAGCCCGTCTCGGCCCTCGACGTCTCGATCCGCGCCCAGATCCTCGACCTGCTCTCCGAGTTGCAGGACGAGTTCGGCCTCACCTACGTCTTCGTCGCCCACGACATCGGCGTCGTCCGCCACGTCTCCGACCGGATCGCGGTGATGCACCAGGGCAAGATCGTCGAGGAAGGCCCGGCCGACGTCGTCTGCGAGCGGCCGCGGGACCCCTACACGCGCAGGCTGCTGGCGGCGGTGCCGATCCCCGATCCGCGCGAGGCCCGGGCGCGTCGGGAGGCGGCGGGGCTCGCCTGAGGACCGGGCCCGTCCGGGAGGCGAGCCCGCGCGGGCCATCCGGGTCCCGCGCCCGGCAAACTGTCGGGCGGTGAACCTCCCCCTCGCCCCACCGATCAAACCGCAGCTGGCGCTGACCCGCAAAGCGCTGCCGGTCGGCGGGGAGTGGGCCTACGAGCAGAAGCTCGACGGCTTCCGCGCGATCGTCTTCGTCGACGGCGCCGAGAGCTACATCCAGTCGCGCGGCGGGAAAAACCTGTCCCGCTACTTCCCCGAGCTGAGCTTCCCGCTCGGCCGCTACGTCGCCGACGGCGAGCTGGTGATCCGCGACGCCGACGGCTTTGTCGAATTCGACGCCCTGCAGAGCCGCATCCACCCCGCCGAGTCGCGGATCAAGCTGCTCGCGGAGGAGATCCCCGCCCGTTTCGTCGCCTTCGACCTGCTTGCCGAGAACGACGAAACCCTGCTAGAGGCGCCCTTCGCTGGGCGGCGCGAACGGCTCGAGCGACTGCTCGGCGCCACCTCGGTCGAACTCAGCACCCTCAGCCACGAGACCCAACAGGCGGAGGAGTGGCTGCGCCACACCGAGGGCACGATGGCCAAGCAGCTCGACGCCCCCTACGTCCCCGGCAAGCGCAAGGGGATGGCGAAGGTGAAGCGCGAGCGCACGATCGACTGCGTGGTGATGGGCTGGCGCCCCGGCAAGGAGGAGGGCACGGTCGGCTCGCTGATCCTCGGCCTCTACGACGGTGGCGAGCTGCGCTCCGTCGGCCATATCTCCGGCTTCAGCCAGGAGACGAAACGCAGCCTCCGCACCCTGCTCGAGCCGCTGGAGACGGGCGAGAGCGGCAGCGCCGAGCCAAGCCGCTGGACCGGCGGCCGCGACCTCGAGTGGGTCGCCCTGCGCCCCGAGCTGGTGATCGAGATCGGCTACGACCACGCCGCCGCCGGCCGCATCCGCCACGGCGGTCGCTTCCACCGCTTCCGCGACGACAAGGCGCCGGAGGAGTGCCTGTTCTCGGACCTGGACGAGGGTTAGGAGGGGCGGGAACTACTTTTATGACGGGCCTTTTCGTCGCGGGCGCTGAGGCCAATGAACACACCCATGCTGATGGCGAACATCGCCAAGCCTAGAGCGGTGAGCGCTACTTCGCTATGTCGAGCGGGATAAAAGCCCAAGAGCAGGACCGCGACGCCGATGGCAAGGCCGATGTTCGCGTTCCGAAATAGCCGTCTTAGTTCTTTATCAGACAAAACGTTTCGCCACTGTATCAATTGCCAGTGTGACCAATGCAGCCAGCCCGCCTGCATAGCCGCCAGTCAACGCCCACCCTTCCGAGTGTCTCCGCGAGCGGGTCCAAAGCAGACTCCCGAGGCCGCCAGCGAAACTGCCCACTACGAGGCCCGAGCCAATCGAGGTTGCAACCTGCTCGAATGCCCCAGTCAGAGGCCCCGTGCTTGCGAATAGGTCAGGCATGGACGAAGCCTGACGGGATCGACCTCGCGCGTGGTGCGCAGAATGCATCGGAACACGAACAGGACGCTCAGAAAAGACGCGGCTGGGGAGGATCGACCTCGCCCTTCAACCGAACGGGGCGCTCCCCGTCCCGCATGCGGCTTCCGCGGCTCCCGCGCCCCCAGCCCCGCACGCGGCGGGTCAGCTTGGCGCGGTCCGACGGGAGCATGTAGGCCCGGCCGCGGTAGAGCCGCTCATAGCGCGGGAGCAGGTCGGGGCGTTTGGCCTCCAGCCAGCCGAAGAAGACGTCCCTGACCTCGTCGCGGAGGTGGAGGGCAACGCCGCCGAGGAAGCTCGCGCCAGCCGCCCTGGCCCGCTCGACGATCGGCGCCACCTGCTCGGGCGAGTCGTTGATGCCCGGCATCAGCGGCGCGACCAGGACGCCGGAGTCGATTCCCCGCCGCCGCAGCTCGGCGACCGCGTCGAGCCGGGCTAAGGGGCTAGGCGTGTGCGGCTCGGTCGCCCGCCAGGCCTCCTCGTCCAGGGTCGGCACCGAGAGGTTGACCGAGACCGGCAGTCGCTTTGCCATCCGCGCGAAGATCTCGACGTCGCGCATCACCAGCGGCGACTTGGTCAGCACCGAGACCGGCGTATCGGCCCGCTCGAGCTCCTCCAGGATCGCCGGCATCATCCGGTAGCGGCTCTCGACCCACTGGTAGGGGTCGGTATTGGTCCCCAGCGCCACCAGCTCGCGCTTCCAGCTATCGCGCCCCAACTCCCTGCGCACCAGCTCTGGCGTATTGACCTTGACCACGATCTCGCGCTCGAAGTCGCGGCCGGCATCCATGTCCAGGTAAGTGTGGGTCCGCCTCGCGAAACAATTGTGACTCACGACTCCGTTGGCGATGAAGTCCCCGGTTCCCGTCGTGATGTCGAACATCTCCATCTTGCTGTCGAGCGGCTCGATCGCGGCGATCCCGAGCTTGGCGGGCGACCTGAGTGCCATGCCCGCGATCGAGCGCTTCCGGCTGATCGCGGGATCAATGCCCTGGAGAAGGCGCAGCTGTTCGCGCAAGCCACCGAGAAGGCGCACGTTACGTACCCCAGCGGCGTTGGGTCGCTCCACCGTGCAGGTGAATCCCAGGCGACGAAAGCTGGCGACGGTGTGGCCAATGATCTCCCGATCCTTGTTGGAGATGCGGAGGGAGTCGTGGCGGCACCCCTCGGCATCGAAGATGCCAGCCAGGAATCCCCTGGCCCAGTCAGCATTCGCCGAATCGCGCCATTTGATCAGCTCATGGATACGGCCGACGCTGGCGCGCACCGAGGTCCCGATCGCCCGCATCGGCCGGTGCCGATCGCTGCCCTCGAGGAACTGGAATTCGTCCGTTTGGATCCCAGCCTCAGCGAGGTAGCGGCCGGCTCGATGCAGCGCCTCCAGATCGGTTAGCGCCAGACGAAATCGATGAACTTCACAGTTGGTCCGCCCGGGTCGATCGTAGCCATATGAGCAAATGGGTCCGTCGCCCCGGATCATGCCGCAGAGGTATCCACGCTTGTAATCGTCCGACTGGGCGAAGGCTGGACCAAGCGATCCCACTCCCATCAGCTTGTTGTTGACCGTCAGATGGGGCCTGCAGTTCCGTCCCTGTTCCGCGCCGGTGACGTACCTCCATCCTCGCCGCGCCGTCAGAAATCGGTGATCGCCGCTGGCGATCAGCTCCGTGCCATCTTCGAGCGTGACTCGATAAGCCAGCTTGCGCGTTGACCAGTGAGCCAGAACCTGAGTGATCTCATAGCGACGATACGCGCCCCTTTTGACCGTGCCATAGATCGCATCCCCCACGCTGAGCTCCGCAAGCGGTCTCGCTCGCCCATCCGCCATTAGGATCGGCGTGTCGCCATGTAGGCAGTAGACGCAGGCGTGCGTGCACCCCCTGTAGGGGTTGATCGTCCAGCTGAAGCCGAAGCGCCCGCCGGGCACGTGGTTGAGCGCCGAGTGGGCGCGCACCTCGTGGAAGTTGACCCCCATCGCCTCCGGGGCGTCGAAGGTACGAACCGTCGTCCCGTCGCCGACGCCGGGAAGGCGCAGGTCGTTCTCGACTCTCTGTTCGTCCCACCTCATACGAACATATGTTCGTACAGCGTTCGGACGGAACCCTGAGCGACTCAGCCCGGCAGCTTGCCCTCGATCACGTAGCGCAGCACGTCGACCACCTGCTCGGCCGTGCGCGCCGTCGCCTGGGCCGCCCGGTCGACCTCCTTCAGCGCGTGGTCGAGCTCGGCGTCGTACAGGGTGATCACCGGCTTGCCGAGCGCGGCGGCGAAGCCGGCGTCGAACGCCGCGTTCCACTGGCGGTACTTGTCGCCGAAACGGACGACGACCACGTCGGCGTCCCGGATCAGCGTCTGGGTGCGGATCGCGTTGACCCCGGCGCCGATGTGGTCGCGCCAGAACGGCGTGCTCTCCTCCCCCAGCGTCCCGGTCCCCGCGTCGTCCGAAGCCGCGTGGTCCGTGACCGGCGCCGAGAGCTCGACCGGCAGCCCGGCCCCACGCACCCCCGCCTCGATCCGCTCCCGCCAATCCGAATGGATCTCCCCCGCCAAATACACACTCCAGCCCCCCTCAACCATGCCGCAATCCTAGCCACCCCCCGCCGGCTGACTTCGCGGTTATGGGGGCATATGGAGCTACAAAGGCGAAGTCAGCTGTTTGGTATGGTATTTGACGTGAACGTAAGGAAGAGGTTTCGGGCGGGGGTTGATGCCGATCACGAGCACTACAAGTGGTGGGCGCTCTCCTGCACCAGCCTCGGCATGCTGCTGGTGGCGACCAACTCGGGGACGCTGATCATCGCCCTGCCCGATCTCGAGCGGGCGCTCGGCACCAGCCTGCTCGAACTGGTCTGGGTGATCCTCGCCTACATGATCTCCTCGACCGTGCTGGTCCTCACCGCCGGTCGCCTCTCCGACCTCTTCGGCCGCAGGAGCGCCTTCGTCGGCTCCTTCGTCCTCTTCGGCCTCGCCTCGCTCGGCGCCGGCTTCGCCGGCTCGGGCACGGAGCTGATCCTCTGGCGGATCGTGCAGGGCATCGGCGGCGCCTTCATCTTCGCCAACGGCCCCGCCCTCGTCACCGACGCCTTCCCCCGCGAGCAGCTCGGGCTGGCGATGGGGACGAACACGATGGTCGCCGCGATCGGACTGGTGATCGGGCCGGTGCTGGGCGGCGCCCTGGTCGCCATCTCCTGGCAGTGGGTCTTCTGGTTCAACGTGCCGCTGGCGCTGGCCGGGGCGCTGTGGTCGGCGCTGGTGCTGCGCGAGCTGGCCCACCGCGACACCGTCCGCGGCCTCGATCTGGCAGGAACGACGACCTTCGTCGTCGGCCTCACCGGGCTCGTCTACGGGATCTCGCGCGGCGGCATCTCCGGCTGGGACGACTCGCTGGTGATCGCCAGCCTCGCTGTCGCCGCGGTGCTGCTGCCGGTCTTCGTCGCGATCGAGCACCGCGGCCGGGCGCCGATGCTCGACCTGACCATCTTCAACAACCGGCTCTTCGCGGCGGCCCGCGCCGCCACCTTCATCAACGGCCTCGCCCGCTTCGCGCTGATGTTCATCTTCGTCTTCTACTTCCAGGGCGCGCAGGGCGACGACCCGATCGTCGCCGGGATCAAACTGGCGCCGATGGCGCTGGGGATGCTGGTCGCCTCGCCGCTGGCCGGGGTCTGGGCCGACCGCCACGGCTCGCGCGTGCTGGCGGCGCTGGGGATGCTGGTCACCGCCGCTGGCCTCGCCCTGATGACGACCCTGCAGGCCGACACCCCCTACTGGCAGAGCATGCTCTGGCTGGCGCTCGTCGGCGTCGGCTCGGGGATGTTCATGTCGCCGAACACGGCGGCGATGATGGGCACGGTGCCGACCGAGCGGCGCGGGATCGCCGCCGGCGCGCGGACGATGCTGCAGAACACCGGCGCCGTGATCTCGATCGCTTTCGTGCTCGCGATCATCACCGCCGCGGTGCCGAAACCGGTCCTCTTCAAGATCTTCTCCGGCCTCGCCTCGGGTCTGACCGGCGCCCAGCTGGCCCCCTTCATCGACAACATGCACACCGCGCTGTGGGTCCTCGCCGCCGTCTCGCTGCTCGGCGCCGGCGTCTCGCTGCTGCGACCGAGCGAGGCGCAGCGGTGGCCGGCCGAGGAACGCGGCCTGACGATCGACGAGGCGATCCGCGAGGAGATCGAGGCGACGCCATGAGCGACGGAGCGGCGGGCAGGACCGGGCTGCGGATCGGCGATGTCGCCAAGCTGGCTGGGACGACGCCGCGGACGATCCGCTACTACGAGGAGATCGGGCTGCTGCCGGTCCCCGCCGGCCGCGAGCCCGGCGCCCACCGCACCTACGCCGAGGCCGACGTCGAGCGCCTGCGCGAGCTGCTGCGGCTGAAAGAGCTGCTCGGCGTCTCGCTCGAGGAGCTGAAGGAGCTGGTCGCAGCCGAAGGCGCCCGCGCCGCCCTGCGCCGCGAGTGGCAGGAGGGGGTCGAGGACCCGGTCCGCCGCCGCCAGATCCTCACCGAGTCGAGCGCCCACATCGCCCGCCAGCTGGAACTGGTGCGGCGCCGCCGCGACGAGATCGCCAAGCTCGAAAGCGAGCTGCTGGCAAGGCGCCGCCGCGTCCGCGACCTCCAACGCCGCGCCGCCGCCGAGCCCACCCCGAGCTGACCAACGACGAGCTGTCGCCGGGAGGGTCCGTGGCCCCTCCCAAAACACTCAAGCGCGGCGCCGGCCGCGCGTTTT
>DASZSJ010000024.1:0-27260 GCA_035548675.1 Solirubrobacterales bacterium | reverse complement strand
GGGGAGTAGGGAGCGGGAGTTGAGAGCGCGGTCGATGCGGGCAGCGTCCACAGCGTCGGAGGCACGCCGTGTCCGCGGCGAGGTGGCTGCTCGCCTGCGCAGTCGGCGTGGGGAGATCGAAGAGGCGGTGCTGACCCGGGTGCGCGCCATCGCCGGCCCTGTAGAGGCAGCCGACCCCGCTTACGCGATTGGTTTGCGCCTAGCGGTTGGCGCTGCGATCGAATATGGCCTGGAGGCGCTGGAACGGACCTCCGGGGGGCCAGCGCCGATTCCCATCCCGCTACTGGGGCAGGCGCGCCTCGCGGCGCGCAACGGCGTGGACCTCGCCGTGGTTCTGCGCCGCTATATGGCGGGCTTCTCCTTACTCGAGGACTTCGTGATCGAGGAGGCGCTCGAGACAGGATTGGCTCGCGAGGCCCTCAAATCCCTTCTCGGCACCCAGGCGGCGCTGCTCGATCGCCTCGCTGTTGCGGTGGGTGACGAATACGCTCGCGAGACAAAGTGCCGACCCGGCGGTGCCGAACGCGGCCATGCCGAACTGGTCGATCGCCTGCTCGCTGGCGAGCAGGCCGACCCAGCTCCACTGGCGTATGAGCTGGAGTCGCAGCACGTTGGCATCGCGGCCTCCGGTCCGGCCGCCGGGGATACGATCCGCGAGATCGCAGGACGCTTGGGGTGTCGCTTGTTGCTCGTCTCTCGCGAGGAGCAGACCGCCTGGGCTTGGCTAGGTGCCCGTGTCGTCCCAGCAGAGCTCTACGAATTGTCCCCTTTTGATCTTCCCGAGGGCCTCGCCATGGCCCTCGGAGAGCCCGGCGAGGGTCTCGCCGGTTGGCGACTCACCCACCGTCAGGCGGTTGCGGGGCTGGCGGTGGCTCGTCTTGGCTCGGCGGGCCTGGTGCGTTATGCAGACGCCTGCCTCATCGCAGGAGCTCTGGAGAACGATTTACTGCGCTCTTCTCTTCACGATATCTACGTCGCACCCTTGACGACCGGGCGCAATTCCGGCGTTGCCGTTCGCGAGGCGCTGAGCGCGTATTTTTTGGTGGGGCGCAACGTCTCCTCTGCCGCCGCCAGACTTGGAACAAGCCGCAACACGATTGCCAGCCGTCTCGAGGCCGCCGAGCGACGCCTTGGCCGGCCACTCATCCGCTGCGGGACCCCCTTGGAGATTGCCCTGCGCCTCTCCGAGCTGGGGGAGCCTGTTCCATCACGGCAGTTCACCGAATCTCAAGGCGCGCCTTGAGCAAATCGCCGTTGTCGGGGGGACTGTGGTGGGTCAGTCTGACTCCGACCTATTTCTGACAGGACGCTTAGCAGCGATGCCCTGCGTTGGGTAACGGGGTGAAAGGGGAGATAGCAGTGACGAGTCACCAACGCAGTATCCAGCCGGCCGCCCAGCCATGACTCAGGTCACGGCTTTGAAGCGAGCGAATTTCGCCAGAGCACGGGCCTCTGCCGACAAGGCGAAGAACGACCTTGACATCGAAGTTGATTCAACGGCCACGCATAAGGATCGCGCCGCTCTCGAACGCGTCGCCAAGGGCGCTTCCGTCCGCATCGAAGTCAGAGATAGCGAGGAACTCAAGCGCACCATCGCGCGGCTGAGGGTCACTAAGAAACCCGACCATCCACTGGGACGCCTGGGATGAGCAGAAACCTCCGTACATCGGAGAAAGCCACTGCCTGAGAGAACTGGAGCAATCTGTCAGCGACCCATCTGGACTCGTGTTGGTTGGAGTCTGCCGATTCATACGTCATGAGGCACATTGAGCAAATGACCATGCGGTGACAATAGGAGGACGTAAATGCAAATCATTAGACGTAAAAAAGCAACGCAAAAGAAACTCGTGGGTATGTTGGGTGCGCTCATGTGCGCTATCGTCCTGGCTGGTCCGGCGTCGGCCTCTGCCTCGGGTGAAGCCGAAACGGGCGCAGCGTCCGATGTCAGTGCAGAAGCCGCGATTCTGCACGGGGTGGTCAACGTTCACGGGGAAGGCGCGTTTGCTGGATTCCAGTACGGAACGACGACATCGTACGGGAAATCGACCAACGCGAAAACGATCAAAGAAGGTGTCTACGGACCTGTCATGATCGAAAAGGAAGTTACGGGTCTTGAGCCAGAAACGATATACCACTTTCGAGCGGTCGCTCTTACCAACGGGGGTCTCGGGTACGGGGCTGACGAAACCTTCATAACGACGAGCAACCGGAGTCACCTCCACCCAGCCGCATTCGAAGCTCAGGCCTACCCAGCGTCTATCTCCGGTGCTCAGGACGTCAAAAACGAGGTTTCCTTCGGCGGTGTCGACGTCCGGTGTACCGACGCCAGCGTCATGGGATCGCTCGGCAAAGCCTCGCAGTCCCTCGGGCTGACGCCGGAATACGGCGGCTGCGAAATGGGGTCCATCCTCGAAGCTCACTACGAGCTCAATAGCTGTCAGTTCGGGATCACCCTGCAAAACGTCGGTCCGCCCTATGCCGCGCACTACGGTGTTCAGTGCGAAGAAGAAGGCGACGCAATCGAAGTCGTCGCTCCGGGCTGTCTGGCCCAGATCCCGGCCCAGACCTTCGGCGGCTCGCTGGGCGCCGAAACCGAAGGCGAGGGAGAGGGCAGGGAAGTCCACCTCGGCGGCACTGCCACCGGCGCCAGCTACTCGATCACCGACGAAGGGCTCTGCGGGCTCGTCGGCCTCACGGAAGGGAGCTACGAAGACGGGAGCCTGGAAGTGGACGCCGATCTGTCGGCGACCTATCTGGGTTAGGCGGAACCAGCTCGCCATCCGCGGCTGCCGACGTCACGTCGGCAGCCGCGGTTCTTCGAGAGACCTTCGGTCTCGTTGGCGGTGAGCGGGGTGATCTGCCGGGCTCACGGGTAAGAGCACGAGCAACCTAGGGTCAGGCCCAATGATCATGAAGAATGATGGTCTTGGCGAGAAGGGGGCAAATGCACCCGCAGGGCGGCCTATCCTCCGTCTATATGGCCAGCCGGTTCCGATCGCTAGGCGACGTATCATTTGCCTCGATGTCGCCTGCGTCCCGCAAGACACTGCTGGAGCCCGGTCACGAGGTCGAGTGGGCCGAGCTCAATCGCGAGAAGCGGGAGTATCGGCGGCGCGCCGCCCAGGCATTGACGCCTTCCGAGCGCGTCGCCACCGGCCTGGTGCTCTCCCGTCAGGCCGTGCAACTGCTCGCCTCCACGATTCGCGCCGGCCATGTCCCACCCCGAGCCTTCTGGTCCTGACCTCGACGGCGTCGTCGCGGACGCCAACGCGGTCGGCCTGCCCTATGTCGTAATCGGCGGCTTCAGCGTGATCGCCAACGGCTTTGTGCGCGCTACCAAGGACTCCGACCTGCTGGTTCCGGATGGCGATGAGGCCGATGAGGCGATTGGCCGCTTCCTTACCCGTATCGAGGCAACTCGACTGCACGACGACAAGGCGCTCGACGAGGCGGATATCGCGCAAGCAGACCACCTTCGGGTGCGCACTCGTCACGGGATCGTCGACGTAATGCGCGGCGGCTTGCCACCGCTCGACTACGAGACGGTTGCCGCCGCCGCGATCGAGGGAGAAGTCGGGGGTGAGCCTGCCAGGTTCGCCGGCCTGCGCAGCGTGGTCGGCTTCAAGCGCCTCGCCGGCCGCCCCCAGGACAAGCGCGACCTCGAAGAGCTCGAGGACCTCTACGGTGAGCTGCCGATAGACCCGATACCCGGGCTCGACAGCTAAAGCCGGCGGAGCGCTCAGGGAACCGCCGTCGCCTCGGCCTCGACTCCGCCGCCCTCGACCCGCTCGCCACCGCCGCCCCGCGCCGCTACCGCCCCGCCCTCCTCGCGGGTGAGGCGGTGCGCCAGATAGACCGGCACGATCGAGATCAGGACGACGAGCACGGCGACGGCGTTGACGATTGGGCGCTGCTGGGCGCGGAAGAGGTTGCTGTAGATCCAGTAGGGGAGGGTCTGTTCGCCGGCGCCGATCGTGAACGTGGTGACGATGATCTCGTCGAAGGAGAGGCCGAAGGCGAGCAGGCCGCCGGCGCCGAGGGCGGAGCGCATGTTGGGCAGGGTGACGTGGCGGAAGGTCTGCCAGGTGTTGGCGCCGAGGTCGGCGGAGGCCTCCTCGAAGGAGGAGGACATGCGGCGCAGGCGGGCGATCGAGTTGTTGTAGACGACGACGATGCAGAAGGTGGCGTGGGCGACGATCACGGTGAAGAGCGAGAGGTCGATGCCGAAGACCTGGGTGAAGGTGTTGTTGAGCGCGACGCCGGTGACGATCCCCGGCAGGGCGATCGGCAGGATGACGAGGAAGGAGATCGTCTCGCGGCCGAAGAAGCGGTGCCGCGCCACGGCCAGCGAGGCGAGCGTCCCCAGCACCAGGGCGATCGCGGTGGCGGCGAGGCCAACCCTGATCGAGGTCCAGAAGGCGTCGCGAGCGGTGCTTTCGATCGCCTTGGGGAACCATTCGAAGGTGAGTCCGGGCGGCGGCCATTCGAGGATCCTGCTCGCGTTGAAGGCGTAGATCCCGAGCACGATCAGCGGGATGTAGATGAAGGCCAGCCCGAGGCCCACCGCGACGCGCAGCAGGATCGTCGATTGTCTGGAGAGCCTCATCGTCCCTATATGTGTTCGAAGGCACCGAGCTTCCGCGCCACCAGCAGGTAGCCGACCATCACCACGATCGGCACCAGCGCGAGCGCCGCGGCAAGCGGCAGGTTGGTGGAGATGTTGTTGAAGACGACGTTGCCGATGAATTGGTTGTTGGAGACCAGCCTCGGCGTGATGTAGTCGCCCAGGGTGAGGGCGAAGGTGAAGATCGAGCCGGCCACCACCGCCGGGAAGCTGAGTGGCAGGATCACCCGGCGGAAGGTCGTGAACGGCGAGGCGCCGAGGTCCTCGGAGGCGCTGATCAGCGAGTTGGGGATGCGCTCGAGGCCGGCGAAGATCGGCAGGATCATGTACGGCAGCCAGAGGTAGCTCATCACCAGCCAGACCGCCACGTTGCCGAAGCCGGGACCGCTCAGACCCAGCGGTTCCAGGACCCAATCGATCAGCCCGCCGCCGGAGATCATGTTGCGCCAGGAGAGGACCTTGACCAGGTAGCTGGACCAGAGCGGGATCAGCACCGCGACGACGAGGATCGAGCGGGTGCGGCTGCTCGCCACCTTGGCCATGTAGAAGGCGATCGGGAAGGCGAGCAGGGCGTCGGTGACCGTCACCAGCGCGGCGATCGTCACCGTGCGCACGACGATGCTCCGGTAGACCGGTTCGTCGAAGAGGGTTTCGAAGTTTTCGAAGCTGAGGTTTTTGACGAGCTCGCCGCTTGCCGGGTTTACCGACCAGAAGGCGGCGACGAGGAGGAGGGCGAGCGAGCCGAGGTAGCCGACGACCAGCCAGCCGACCGGCCCCGCCAGGAGCGCCCCCGCCTGGAGGCGGGGGCGCCCTTGGAAAAGGTTGGCGAGGCGGCGGCTCAACCCTTGATCGAGGTCCAGGCCTGGACCCAGTCGTTGTAGTCCTTGCAGTCACTGGACCCGTTGCCGCAGTCGGCAAGCGGAGTCTTCCAGTAGTAGACGCGCTTCCAGAAATTGGGTTCTTCCGCGTGGTATTCAGCGCAGAAGTTCGGGTTTTCGGTCTTGCCGCAGGCGAGTTCCTGCGCCGGTGCCTCGCCGAAGTATTCCGCCACCTGGGCATTCACTTTCGGTTCGATGATCCAGTCCATCCACATGTACATGCAGTTGGGATGTTCGGCTTCGGAGCTGATCATCCAGGTGTCCGACCATCCCGTCGCACCCTCTTCGGGCAGGAAGCCCTGACTCGCCGGGCTCGCCGCCACCGGCTTGCCTTCGTCCCGCAGCGCGAAGTACTGGTACTGCCACGTCGTCCCGACCTGGCTGTCGCCGCTGGCAAAGGAGGAGATCTGCTTTTCGGCTTCCGACCAGTATTCGCCGACCAGCGGGCGCTGTTCGGTCATCATCTGCACGGCTGCTTCGAACTGTTCTTCGTTCAGCTCGTAGGGGTCTTCGATCCCGAGGTCGGGGCTGTGCGCCTTCAGGTAGACCGCCGCTTCGGCAATCGACATCGGATCGTCGTACTGGCTGATCTTGCCGCTGAATTTCGCTGCGACCTTCGGATCGAGCGTCACGTTCCACGACCTGGGCGCGGGCTTGACCGAGTCGCTGTTCCACATCAGCAGGTTCGCTCCCCGACCGTGGGGTATCCCGTAGGGCTTGCCGTCGAAGGTGTTGTACGGCTGCCCCTTGAGGTCCGCGAAAACGGTTTTGTAGTTCGGCACCAGGTCAACGTTGACCGGGGCGACGTCGCCGCCTTCGAAGAGGCGGGCGGTGGCGTTGCCCGAGGCGGAGACCCCGTCGTATTCGCCGCTGCGCATCAGCTGCACCATTTCGTCGGAGGTGCCGGCGACCTTGTTGTTGACCTTGCAGCCGGTCTTCTGTTCGAACGGCTTGGACCATTCCGGTTCGACGTAGCCGGCCCAGGAGATCAGGTTCACCTGCCCCTCTCCCTTGCCCAGCTTCGTCAGTTCTTCGCCGCCGCCATCGCCGCCACTGGAGCCGCAGCCGGCAAACAGGAGCATCGCTGCCAGCAGCCCTCCGACGATCAGCCACGCCGTTCGCGCGGGGTTTGCATGCTGCGTTCTCACGGTGGTTCCTCCTCTGTCGTAGAACTGCCACGGACGGCGACCGTGTGCTCCGGACGCCAACCCACGATGACCTCCCTACCCTGCTCGGAGGGAGCCTCGACCGAGGCTCCCTCCACGTTTTGGCGTATCACCTGAAGCTCTCCACCGGCGTCCAGCGCCACCGTGTAGCGGGTGACCATGCCGGCGTAGGCGACGGCGGCGATCCGGCCGCGCTCGGTCCGCAGGCCGTTCGGGGGCGCCGCCGGGTCGACCAGCTGCACCTTCTCCGGGCGGATCGTGAAGCGCGAGCCGTCGCGTTCGAGCAGGTTGGAGACGCCGACGAAGCCGGCGACGAACTCGGTCGCCGGCCGCTCGTAGAGCTCGACCGGCGGGCTCACCTGCTCGATCCGGCCCTGGTTGAAGACGGCGATCCGATCGCTCATCGTCAGCGCCTCGTCCTGGTCGTGGGTGACGTAGACGAAGGTGATGCCGACCTCGCCCTGGATCGACTTCAGCTCGACCTGCATCTGCTCGCGCAGCTTCAGGTCCAGCGCGCCGAGCGGCTCGTCGAGCAGCAGTACCTTGGGCCGGTTGACGATCGCCCGCGCCAGCGCGACGCGCTGGCGCTGCCCGCCGGAAAGCTCGCCCGGCCGCCGCTCGCCATGGCCGGGCAGGCGCACCATCTCCAGCGCCTCGTCGCGCCGCCTCGCTCGCTCGGCCTTGCCCACCCCGGCGATTCGAAGCCCGTAGGCGACGTTCTCGCCGACGGTCATGTGGGGGAAGAGCGCGTAGTCCTGGAAGACAGTGTTGACGGCGCGCTCGTAAGGGGGCACGCCGCTGACGTCGCGACCGGCCAGCTCGATCGTGCCCGCGCTGGGGTCCTCGAAGCCGGCGATCATCCGCAGCGTCGTCGTCTTGCCCGAGCCCGAGGGGCCGAGCATGGTGAAGAACTCGCCCGGTTGTACTTCGAGGTCAATGCCCGCAACCGCGACCACCTCTCCGTAACGCTTGGAGAGGCCAGCCAAGCGGATGTCAGGTGGAGTGGCTACACGGCAAAGTTATCCGAGTGGTTCAGGAACGCAAGGACAAACTCGCCCCGGCCAGTTGGCCGGGGCGGAGTACGTCTCAGGCGTGAAACAGGTTTAGAAACCGGCCGGGTGGCGGGCGACAAAGCCGACGTTGTCACGCAGGTCTTCGTGCCAGCGCGGCCCGGTTTCGCTGGCGCTGTCGCCGGAGGTGTCCCAGCGATAGCCGGCGATCACCGCGTAGGCGTGGCCAGGGTTCGTGTAGACGGTGATCCAGCGGCCTTCGCCCGGCAGGCCCCACCTGGCCATCGGGCCGGACGGCAGCGGGCTTTCGATGAAGTTGCCGCCGTGCAGCGCGAAGCTGACCGAGCCCGAGCAGTCGTAGCCACGGTCCCACCAGCGGGCGTGGCCACCGCCCCAGATATAGGGCTTGGTGCGAATCCTGTTGGCCGCGGCGATCACTCGCTTGACCTGCCAGGGGGCTGACTTGGGTGGGACCAGCATCCCGTTGCTGAGCAGTCGCGCTTTCGCGGTCGGGGTACAGATATCCGTTTCGGCGGCCGAGAGCCCGCCGCCGCCGCATTCGGCGGCCGCTGTTCCCGGCGCCACAGCCAAGGCCGCGAATACCGCGGATATGGCTATGCCTAGCTTGTACTTATGCCATTTGGTGCGCAAACCGATCTCCTTCGTCGGCCTACGGGGTTAGCTGTCGGGCTGGCGCGAAAGGAGCCTGCGCCCCCACCCAGGTCGGGTGAGTTAGCCCCGAAAACGTGGTTCCCCCGCTCCCGCGGCGCCTCCAGCGTGCGGGATTCGGCGTTTCGGTTATTTGGAACGGCGGCAGTCTAGACGATCCGCCGGTCACTTGCTCACAAAACACAAACATTTTCTGGAATTCGCTCATTTTCCCTGCAATTTGCAGCTTTCCATTGCCTGGCGCGGCCTCCGGGAAAACACGACCGCAACAAGGGATTCGACGTAAGCGGTGGTAGCTTGCGCCTTGCGATGGAACTTGCGGGCAAGACGGTGCTGCTCACCGGCGCCACCGGCGGCCTCGGACGTGCGATCGCCCGGGCACTGGCCGCACGCGGCGCGAAGCTGATCCTCAGCGGCCGTCAGGCCGAGGCGCTCGAGGCGCTGGCCGCCGAGCTTCCCGGCGCGGGGCACCGCGCCCTGGCCGCGGACCTGGGCGAGCCCGGGGCGGCGGAGAAGCTCGCCGCCGAAGCGGGCGAGGTCGAGGTCCTCATCGCCAACGCCGGGCTGCCGGCCTCGGGACGCCTGCCCGAATACAGCAGCGAGCAGCTGGCCAAAGCGCTTCGCGTCAACCTCGAGGCGCCGATCTTCCTCGCCCGCGCGCTCGAGCCGCGGATGATCGAGCGGGGTCAGGGCCAGATGGTCTTCGTCGCCTCGCTCTCTGGCAAGTCGGCGACGCCGCTCTCCTCGATCTACAACGCCACCAAGTTCGGCCTGCGCGGTTTCGCCCTCGGCCTGCGCACCGATCTCGGCCCGCTCGGGATCGGCGTCTCGCTCGTTTCCCCGGGCACGATCCGCGAAGCTGGCATGTACGCCGATTCCGGCGCCAAGCCAATCCCCGGCCTCGGCACCAGCTCGCCGCAGCAGGTCGCCGGCGCGGTGGTGAAGGCGATCGAGCAGAACAAGGTGGAGGTAGCCGTCGCGCCGCTGCGCCAGCGCGTGCTTGCCCACTTCGCCCTCTCGACCCCCGGCATCTCAGTCAAGGTCGCCAGCGGCGGCGCCGGCCAGAAGGCCGCCGCCTCGGTGGTCGAAGGGCAGCTGCACAAGCGCTAGGGCGCTGGATGGAGGTCGCCGGCAAGACCACGCTGTTGACCGGCGCGACAGGAGGTCTCGGCAGGGCGATCGCCGCGGCACTGGCCGCACGCGGCGCGAAGCTGATCCTCAGCGGCCGCCAGGCCGAGGCGCTCGAGGCGCTGGCCGCCGAGCTTCCCGGCGCGGGGCACCGCGCCCTGGCCGCGGACCTGGCCGAGGAGGGCGCCGGGGCGAAGCTGGTGGCCGACGCCGGCGAGGTCGACGTCCTCGTCGCCAACGCCGGGCTGCCCGGCAGCGGTCGCATCGACGAGTACGACGCGGAGCAGATGGCGCGGGTGCTGCGCGTCAACCTCGAGGCACCGATGCAGATGGCGCGGGTGCTGGAAGGCCAGATGGCGGCGCGCGGTCGCGGCCACATGGTCTTCATTGCCTCTCTCGCGGGCAAGTCGGCGACGCCGCTCGCTTCGATCTACGCCGCAACCAAGTTCGGCCTGCGTGGCTTCGCGCTCAGCCTGCGCGCCGACCTCTCCTCGCAGGGAGTCGGCGTGTCCCTGGTCACGCCGGGGTTCATCCGCGGTGCGGGCCTGCTCGCCGACTCCGGCGCCGGCGCCCCGCCGGGCCTCGGCACGGCGAGCCCGGCCCAGGTCGGCGCCGCGGTAGTGGAGGCGATAGAGAAGGACAAGGTGGAGGTGGTCGTGGCGCCGCTCCACCAGCGCGCCCTCGGCCATTTCGCCCTCTGCGCACCCAGCCTCAACGTGAGGACGGCGTCCGGCGGCCTGGCGAAGAAGAGCGCCGCCGCGGTCGCCGCTGGGCAGCTCGACAAGCGCTAGGCGATTGATTCCACGAATTCCGTCAGCAACGGACCCAGGAAGAGGCCGAAGCCGACCGACAGGCGGTTTGGGCGAGCCCGCGGTGCCGAGTGTTGAGTTGACCCACGTATACGGTGGCAAACCAGACACTCGGCACCAAACAGCGCGCGCGGGCCCACCTGGAGCCGGAAGAGGTCGTGATTCCACGGCTGCCGCCGTGGAATCAGTCATCTAGTCGCCGCGGCAGCCGAGGTCGACCCGCCTGAGCCGAGGTCGACCCGCCTGGAGTAGGGCCGATCTCCGATACGCCTAGGATGGAGTTGTGAGCAGCAGCGACTCCTTCGGCGCCCGTTCGACCCTCGAGGTCGGCGGCCGCACCTACGAGGTCTTCCGCCTCGACGCCCTCGCCGATCGCTTCGACGTCGCCCGGCTGCCCTACTCGATAAAGGTCCTGCTGGAGAACGTGCTGCGGCTCGAGGACGGGGTCGGCGTCACCGCCGCGGCGATCGAGGCGATCGCGGGCTGGGATGCCTCCGCTGAGCCCAGCGTCGAGATCCCCTTCCAGCCCGCCCGCGTGCTGATGCAGGACTTCACCGGCGTTCCCGCCGTCGTCGACCTGGCGGCGATGCGCGACGCGATGGCGGAGATCGGGGGCGACCCGGAGGCGATCAACCCGCTGGTCGACGTCGACCTCGTGATCGACCACTCGGTCCAGGTCGATGCCTTCGGCAACGAGCGCGCCTTCGCCGTCAACGCCGAGCGCGAGTTCGAGCGCAACCGCGAGCGCTACTCCTTCCTCAAGTGGGGGCGCGAGGCCTTCGACAACTTCAGCGTCGTGCCGCCGGCAACCGGCATCTGCCACCAGGTCAACCTCGAGTACATCTCCCAGGTCGTCTACAGCCGCGAGAACGACGGCACGCTGCAGGCCTACCCCGACACCCTGGTCGGCACCGACTCGCACACGACGATGGTCAACGGCCTCGGCGTGCTGGGCTGGGGCGTCGGCGGGATCGAGGCCGAGGCGGCGATGCTCGGCCAGCCGATCTCGATGCTGTTGCCGCAGGTGGTCGGCTTCAAGCTCGGCGGCGAGCTGCCGGAGGGGGCGACCGCCACCGATCTGGTGCTGACCGTGACCGAGATGCTGCGCGAGCGCGGCGTCGTCTCCAAGTTCGTCGAGTTCTTCGGCCCCGGCCTGGCGACGCTGGGCCTCGCCGACCGGGCGACGATCGGCAACATGTCGCCCGAGTTCGGCTCGACCTGCGCGATCTTCCCGGTCGATGCCGAGACGCTGCGCTACCTCGACCTGACCGGCCGCCCGACCGAGACGATCGAGCTGGTCGACGCCTACGCCCGCGAGCAGGGGATGTTCCACACCGAGAGCGCGCCCGACCCGGCATTCTCCGACCTGCTCGAGCTCGACCTCGGCGACGTCGTGCCCAGCATCGCCGGCCCGAAGCGCCCGCAGGATCGCGTCCCCCTGGCCCAGGCCAAGGAGGCCTTCCTCGAGGCGATGCAGGAGTTCGACCCCGAGGCCGGCGAGCAGCTCGGCAACGGCATCGACGAGGCGGGGGAGGAGTCCTTCCCGGCCTCCGACCCACCGGCCGAGGAGCACGACGACGAGCGCGGCCGGCCGCGGCCGGCGGTCCGCGAGGGAGCGGTGGCGCTGGCGCCGCAGCGCAGTGAGGACGCGATCGAGGTGACCCTCGAGGACGGCACGACGGTCGAGCTCGACCACGGCCGCGTCGTCATCGCCGCGATCACCAGCTGCACCAACACCTCCAACCCAAGCGTGATGATCGGCGCCGGTCTGCTCGCCCGCAACGCGGTGCAGCGGGGCCTGGCGCGCAAGCCCTGGGTCAAGACCTCGCTGGCGCCGGGCTCGACCGTCGTCACCGACTACCTCGAGAAGGCCGGCCTGACGCAGTACCTCGACGCCCTGCAGTTCAACCTGGTCGGTTACGGCTGCACCACCTGCATCGGCAACTCCGGGCCGCTGCCGCCGGAGATCTCCGCCGCGGTCGAGGAGAGGGACCTTGCCGTCTGCGCCGTGCTCTCCGGCAACCGCAACTTCGAGGGGCGGATCAACCAGGACGTCAAGGCGAACTACCTCGCCAGCCCGCCGCTGGTGGTGGCCTACGCCCTCGCCGGCCGCATGGACCTCGACCTGACCAGCGAGCCGCTGGGGGAGGGCGGCGACGGCGAGCCGGTCCACCTGCGCGACATCTGGCCCGACGCCGCCGAGGTGAAGGAGCTGGTCGGCCGCTCGATCGCCTCGGAGATGTTCACCCGCAACTACGGCGAGGTGATGACCGGCGACGAGAACTGGCGCGCGGTCGAGGTTCCCGAGGGCGACCGCTACGACTGGCCCGACTCGACCTACGTGCGCCGCCCCTCCTTCTTCGAGGGGATGCCCGCCGAGGCGCCGGGGGTCGAGCCGATCGACGGCGCGCGCGTTCTGGCGCTGCTTGGCGACTCGATCACCACCGACCACATCTCGCCCGCCGGCGCGATCAAGAAGAACAGCCCGGCGGGGGCTTGGCTGATCGAGCAGGGGGTCGAGCCGCGCGACTTCAACTCCTACGGCTCGCGCCGCGGCAACCACGAGGTGATGATCCGCGGCACCTTCGCCAACATCCGCCTGCGCAACCTGCTCGCCGAGCGCACCGGTGGTTTCACCCGTCACTTTCCCGACGGCGACGAAACGACGATCTACGAGGCGGCGATGTCCTACGCCGTCGAGGGCGTGCCGCTGGTCGTCCTCGCGGGCAAGGAGTACGGCTCGGGCTCCTCACGCGACTGGGCGGCGAAGGGGACGAAGCTGCTCGGCGTCCGCGCCGTGCTCGCCGAGAGCTTCGAGCGCATCCACCGCTCCAACCTGATCGGCATGGGCGTCTTGCCGCTGCAGTTCCCGCAGGGCGAGGGCGCCGAGTCGCTCGGCCTCAGCGGCGAGGAGGTCTTCGACTGCGGCGACCTCGGCAACGGCGAGGCGAAGACCGTCGCCGTCACCGCCCGGCGCGAGGGCGCCGACCCGATCGAGTTCGAGGCCACCGTAAGGCTCGACACCCCGAACGAGATCGCCTACTTCCAAAACGGCGGCATCCTCCAGACAGTCTTGAGGAATTTGAAAAATCCTCAGAGGTAGGGGGCCGACTCGGATGGATGGGGTGCGCGGCCGCCGCCAGCCGCGTGCGCCAGACTTGCGGGGCGCCCCCTACCGGCAAGGCGGTACAGGAGGGCCGCGGGAGGCAGGGGGGTCCGCGCGACCCTCACTGCACCTGCGCGTCGGTAGCCAGGGAGGGATGCCGACGCGGCCGTTCCCCTAAACGGGACTGCTCAGAGGAACAGTCATTGTTACCTATACCGCCTTCACCCTCTCGGGTCAAGGCTTCCTGAGCGGATCTACGGTGATCCCGTGACTCTCTGCGGTGATTCCGCAACCCACAGGCCCTTGCGCTCGATCAACTCGATCCCGATCACGCTGCCGACCGGCCCGACCGGGGTCAGCGTTGCGGCGAGCAGGGTGTATGGGGCCTGGCGCTTGCCGCAGGCAATCCAGATCACGATGCAGAGGGCGATGAAGCCGAGCCCGTGCGCCCAGCCGAAGAGCATCGTCTCGGTGTCGAAGCCGGGCACGAGCCAGAAGACGATCAGGCCGCTGAAGATCGCCAGCTCGATCCAGGAGAGCCGCTTGACCCAGATGAAGAGGGCCCCGGGGACCGGCTTGCCGAGTGGGTTGCTCATACGTAGGAAAACAGTTGCACATTCGCCCCATTGTGCGCACCACGCGTCACAGACAGATCGTTACGGTCTGCCATCATGGCGACGATGACGAAGAGCTGGACCGACGAGCGGCTGGAAGAGCGTTTCGACGCGATCGACCAACGCTTCGACGGGGTCGACCGGCGACTCGACCGGGTGGACACCGACATCCGCCAGCTGCGGGGCGAGATGAACGCGCGCTTCGATCGCGTTGACGAGCGCTTCGACGGCATGAACGAGCGCTTCGACGGCATGAACGAGCGCTTCGACAAGATGGGCGAGCGCTTGGAAGCGATGCACCGCTTGATAATCCAGGGCGGCGTCGTGATCGTCGCCGCCCTGCTCGGGCTGATCGGCACTCAACTCTGAGCCCGCGGCACGCTACGCGCCCGGCGTCAGCGCGGTGAGGACGATGCGCTCCTGCTCGCGCGCGTGGGCGGCCGAGTAGCCCTCGCCCGGGCTGGCGCGGGTCGGGCGGCCGATGTAGCCGAGCTCGACGCCCTCGGGGAGGATGTCGGGCAGGCGGCGCGACATCACCTTCCAGGCGCCCATGTTGCGCGGCTCCTCCTGGGTCCAGACGATCTCCTTCAGGTTCGGGTAGGCGGCGATCACGCCCTTCAGCTGCTCGTCGGCGAAGGGGTAGAGCAGCTCGACCCGGGCGATCGCGACCTTCTCGGCGCCCCCGCGCCGCTCGTTGCCGTCGAGGTCGTAGTAAATCTTGCCGGTGCAGAGGACGAGGCGCTCGACCTGCTCGCGCCGCTCCGTCGCCTTCGGGTCGTCGAGGATGAAGTGGAAGTGGCCCTCGGTCAGCTCCCGCGGCGTCGCCGTGGCGCGATCGAGCCGCAGCAGCCCCTTGGGGGTGAAGACGACCAGCGGTCGCGGCTTGCGGATCAGCGCCTGGCGGCGCAGCAGGTGGAAGTACTGCGCCGCGGTGGTCGGGTTGGCGATGCGGATGTTGCCCTCGGCGCCGAGCGCCAGGAAGCGCTCGATGCGGGCGCTGGAGTGCTCGGGCCCGGAGCCCTCGTAGCCGTGGGGCAGCAGCAGCGTGAGGCGGCTCGTCTGCCCCCACTTGGCCTCGCCGGAGACGATGAAGCTGTCGACGATCACCTGGCCGGCGTTGGCGAAGTCGCCGTACTGGGCCTCCCAGAGGACCAGCGCGTTTGGCATCGCCGCCGAGTAGCCGTACTCGAAGCCGAGGCAGGCGGTCTCCGAGAGCGGGCTGTTGTAGAGCTCGAAGGGGGCGCTCGCCTCGCTCAGGTTCTGCATCGGGCAGTACTCGAGCCCGGTGTTCTCGTCGTGCAGCACCAGGTGGCGGTGGGAGAAGGTGCCGCGCTCGGTGTCCTGGCCGGTGAGGCGGATGTGGACGCTTTCGGTCAGCAGCGAGGCGAAGGCGAGCGCCTCGGCGTGGCCGAATTCGATGCCGCCGTTCTCCAGCGTCTCCAACCGCTTGGCGAGCGGTTTGCGCAGCTTGCGGTGGATCGTGAAGCTCTCGGGCACCTCGATCAGCGCCTCGTTCAGCGCCCGCAGCTTCTCGATCGGCACCGCGGTATCGACCGGCGGGCTGGCCCTGCGGTCGAGCTCGCCGGTGCTCGTCGTCGTCACCGTCGGGTCCTCGTAGTCGCCCAGCTCCATCTTGTGGCGCAGGTCCTTCAGCGCCGCCGACATCTCGTCGTGGCGCTGTTTGGAGGCGGCGTCGACCTGCTCGCGGCTGAGCACGCCCTCCTCGATCACCTTCTCGGCGTAGATCCCGGAGACCGGCGGGTGGGCCTTGATCTTGGCCGCGACCTGTGGCTGCGTGTAGGCCGGCTCGTCGGTCTCGTTGTGGCCGTAGCGGCGGTAGCCGATCACGTCGATGACGATGTCCCGGCCCCAGCGCTCGCGGTAGGCCATCGCCAGCCGCACCGCCGCCGAGCAAGCTTCGACGTCGTCGGCGTTGACGTGGACGATCGGCACGTTGAAGCCCTTCGCCATGTCCGCTGCGTAGGGGGTGGAGCGGGCGTCCTCGGGGTCGGTGGTGAAGCCCACCTGGTTGTTCTGGATGATGTGGATCGTGCCGCCGGTGGTGTACCCCTTCAGCGCCTGCAGGTTGAGCGTCTCGGCGACGACGCCCTGGCCGGGGAAGGCGGCGTCTCCATGCAGCAGGACCGGGACCGCGCACTTCGGCTTGTGCTCGACCCTGGCGCCCTCGAAGTCGGACTGGATGAGGCGTGTGGCGCCCTCGACGACCGGGTTGACGAACTCGAGGTGGCTTGGGTTCGGGTAGAGCCGCACGGCGATCTTTTCGCCGTCGTGGGTCTCGTAGACCCCCTGGTGGCCGTAGTGGTACTTGACGTCGCCGGTCCCGCCGTGGGGGATCCCGGCCACCGCCTTGACCTGGTCGATCTGCTTGGAGCCCTCGAACTCGGCCAGGATCGACTCGACCGAGCGGCCGAGGTTGTGGGCGAGCACGCTGAGGCGACCGCGGTGGGCCATGCCGAAGACGACCTCCTCGGCGCCGCCGCGCCCGGCCAGCGTGACCAGCTCGTCGAGCATCGGCACGACCACGTCGAGCCCCTCGATCGTGAAGATCTTCTGGCCCAGGTAGGCCTTCTCGATGAAGCGCTCGAACTGGAAGACGTCGATCAGCCGCATCAGCAGCCGTTCTTTCTCCTCGGCGGCGAGCGGCGCGCGGTGGGCACCGGTCTCGACCATCTCGCGCAGCCAGGTGCGCTGCTGGTGCGAGGAGAGGTGCTCGAACTGGTAGGCGATCGTGCCGCAGTAGGCCTCGCGCATGCGCGGCAGCGCCTCGAGCAGGGTCTCGCCGGGGACGCCGATGCGCAGGATCGAGGCCGGCACCCGCGACATCAGCTCCGGCGTCAGGTTGAGGTTCTCCGGCTG
This sequence comes from Solirubrobacterales bacterium, assembly GCA_035548675.1. Classification (GTDB taxonomy): domain Bacteria; phylum Actinomycetota; class Thermoleophilia; order Solirubrobacterales; family 70-9; genus VRUE01. The sequence goes on along the minus strand of DASZSJ010000024.1, from coordinate 10,379 downwards.
GATCGCCGGGTCGCCCTTGGGCTCGCGGCCGAGCGGGTCGAGGCGGGCTGAGAGGTGACCGTGGGTGCGGTAGCCCTTGAGCAACGAGGTCGCCGCCTGCACTGCCTGCAGCAGCTCCTCGTCGGGCTGGGCCGTGGTGATGCCGGCCTCGCTGCCGCCGGGGGTCGGCGCGCCGAGCGGTGGCGCCGAGGCGGAGGCAGGGTGGGCGGAGGAGATCGGCCCGGCGTCGAGGCCGAGGTCGGCGGCGAGCGCCTCGTAGAACTCGCTTTCCCCCTGCAGCAGGTTCTCGATGCTGCGCAGGAAGGCCCCCGACTCGGCCCCCTGGATCACCCGGTGGTCGTAGGTCGAGGTCAGCGTCATCACCTTGGAGACGCCGAGCTGGCGCAGGCGCTCGGGGGTCGCGTGCTTCCACTCGGGCGGGTAGGCGATCGAGCCGGTGGCGATGATCGCGCTCTGGCCGCTCATCAGGCGCGGCACCGAGGCGACGGTGCCGATCCCGCCCGGGTTGGTCAGCGAGATGTTGGTGCCCTGGAAGTCGTCGGCGGTGAGCTTGTTCTCCCGCGTCTTCGTGATCAGCTCCTCGTAGTAGGAGTGGAAGGCGGCGAAGTCGAGGCCCTGCGAGCCCTTGATCGCCGGCACCATCAGGCTGTGCGAGCCGTCCTTGCGCTCGACGTCGACGGCGATGCCGAGGTTGACCGGCCCGTTCTCGATCGCGAACGGCTTGCCGTCGTCGCGGCGCTCGAAGACCCGCGTCATCACCGGGTGCTCCTTTGCCGCCTGCACGATCGCCCAGGCGACCAGATGGGTGAAGGAGACCTTCATCCCCCGCTCCTTCAACTGCGCGTTCAGGGCCTTGCGCTTCGCGTCCAAGGTGTCCACCGCGATCGTCCGGAACGACGTCGCCGTAGGCACTTCCCTGCTCTCGTCCATCGCCTGCGCCAGCATCGCCGCCGGCCCCCGCAGCTGCTTCTCCTCGCCGGAGACCGCAGGCGCCGCCCCGTTGCCCGCCGCGAGCACGTCGTCCTTGGTGATCTTCGCGCCCGGGCCCGACCCAGCTACCGAGCCGAGGTCGACGCCGTTATCCGCAGCGACTCGCCGCGCCACCGGAGTCGCCCGGACCCCGTCGCCTCCGTTGGTCCCGGCGACGGGTCCTCCAGCGGTTCCGTCCGCGGGTGGCGCCGTAGGGGGGCCCACCCCCGAGGACGCTTCAGCGACCGCAGGGGGTGGGGGGTCCCCCGCGGTGACAGGACCCGCGGTTGACCCGTTGGAGCCCTCGCCCGGTTCCATCTCAGCCAACGGAGCCCCCACCGGAACCTCGTCGTCAACCGAGACCAGAAGCTTCGTAATCACGCCGGCCGCCGGCGCCGGCACCTCGGCGTCGACCTTGTCCGTCGACACCTCGACGACCGTGTCCCCCTCTTCGACGAAGTCCCCCTCGGCGACGTGCCACTCGAGCACGATTCCCTCGGTGACCGACTCGCCCATTTCGGGCATCGCGATCTGCAGGGTCGCCGTCTCCGCCATTTCTCAGCTCAGTCTATGAAAACGCGCTGGCTGGCTTCTTGCTCAAGGTAGGCTGGGGGCCGTGAACTACTTCGTCACCGGAGCAACGGGGTTCATCGGCCGCAACCTGGTGCAGCGGCTGCTGCAGCGCGAGGGCACCGTTTACGCCCTGGTTCGCGCTGGCTCGCGCGGCAGGTTGGAGGAGCTGCGCACGTCCTTCGGCCCCGACGGGGCGCGGGTGGTGCCGGTCTCCGGAGACCTCGCCCAGCCGAGCCTGGGGGTGTCCGAGGAGGACCTGCTCGAGCTGCGCGGCAAGGTCGACCACTTCTTTCACTTGGCCGCGATCTACGACATGACCGCCGGCGCCGAGGCGCAGGAGGTCGCCAACGTCGAGGGCACCCGCCACGCGGTCGAACTGGCCGGCGCGATCGAGGCCGGCTGCTTCCACCACGTCAGCTCGATCGCCATCGCCGGCATGTACCGGGGCGAGTGGCGCGAGGACATGTTCGAGGAGGCTGAAGGACTCGACACCCATCCTTACTTCCGCACCAAGCACGAGTCCGAGCGGGTGGTGCGCGAGGAGAGCCGCCGCCCCTGGCGCGTCTACCGGCCCGGCATCGTCGTCGGCGACTCGCGCACCGGTGAGATCGACAAGGTCGACGGCCCCTACTACGGCTTCAAGCTGTTGCAGCAGATGCGCCGGGTGCTGCCGAGCTGGTTGCCGACCCTGGGCGTCGAAGGGGGCGAGATCAACATCGTCCCGGTCGACTACGTCGCCGACGCTATCGACCACATCGCCCACAAGCCGAGCCTCGACGGGCAGGCGTTCAGCCTCACCGACCCCAACCCGAAGACCGCCGGCGAGATGATCAACCTCTTCGCCCGCGCCGCCGACGCGCCGCAGGCGGCGCTGCGGCTGGATGCGAACGTGACCGACCCGGCGACCTCGCTGGTGCGCACCGGCCTGCGCTTCTTCCCGCCGGCCAAGCGGGTGGTCAAGACCGGTCTCAACCAGCTCGGTATCCCGGCGGGCGTCCTCAGCTACTTCAGCTACCCGACCCACTTCGATTCGAGCAACGCCCAGAGGGCGCTGGAGGGCTCCGGCATCTCGGTGCCGCCGCTGGAGTCCTACGCCGACCGGATCTGGGACTACTGGGAGCGCACGCTCGACCCCGACCTCTTCAAGGACCGCACCCTGAGCGCCGCGGTGCGCGGCAAGGTGGTGCTGATCACCGGCGCCTCCTCGGGGATCGGCAAGGCGACCGCGGTCAAGGTCGCCGACGCCGGGGCGACGGTGCTGCTGGTGGCGCGCTCGGTCGACAAGCTCGAGCAGACCAAGCACGAGATCGAGAGCTCCGGTGGCATCGCCCACATCCACCGCTGCGACCTCGCCGACATGGACGACATCGAGCGCATGGCCGAGGAGGTGCTCGCCTATCACGGGCGCGTCGACATCCTGGTCAACAACGCCGGCCGCTCGATCCGCCGCTCGGTCGGCCTCGCCTACGAGCGCTTTCACGACTACGAGCGGACGATCCAGCTCAACTACCTCGGCGCGGTGCGGCTGATCCTGGCACTGCTGCCCTCGATGCGGGCCCACAAGTCGGGGCACGTGATCAACATCAGCTCGATCGGCACCCAGACCAACCCGCCGCGCTTCTCCGCCTACGTCGCCTCGAAGGCGGCGCTTGACGCCTTCGGCCGCGTGATCGCCTCCGAGGTGATCGACGACGGCGTCCACATCACCACGATCCACATGCCGCTGGTGCGCACGCCGATGATCGCGCCGACGCGGATGTACGACGTCTTCCCGGCGATCTCGCCCGAGGAGGCGGCGGAGATGATCGCCGGGGCGATGATCCATCAGCCGAAGAAGGTGGCGACGCGACTCGGCACCTGGGGTGAGCTGATGTACGCGGTGGCGCCGAAGGCGAGCGACCGGATCCTCAACCAGGCCTACAAGCTGTTCCCGGATTCGCAGGCTGCCAAGGGGAAGGCTGAGGAGGCGCCGGACAAGGCGCCCTCGACCGAGGCCGTTGCCTTTGCTCACTTGATGAAAGGTGTGCACTGGTAGGGGTCGTGTGCCCCTCCCCTGAAAGCCGTCGCGCAGCTGGGGCGCTGGTGGCGATTCGGGGCGTGGTCTCATGAGCTTTCCGGGGAGGGGCACACGACCCCTACGAGCGGAGCCTTTGCATGGGTGAGCGGAGGCTCAAGCACTGGGGGTGGGGATATGAGGACCAGGCGCCTGCTCGGAAGCAGCTTGAGGAGGCTGCGGCGGGGATAAGGGAGCGGTTTGGGTTCGGGGGCGAGCCGGAGGAGTCCGTTCCTCTCGATCGGGTGGAGTTGCGCGAGTCGCGGTTGAAGGCTCCGGAGGCTTTTGGCGATCTCTTTACGGACGATCGCTACGAGCGGGTGCTGCACTCGCTCGGGAAGGCGTATCGGGATGTGGTGCGGGGGTTCAGGGGGGAATTCGAGAATCCGCCGGACCTCGTGGCGTATCCAAGGGACGAGTCGGAGATCGAGGTGGTGTTGGAGTGGGCTGAGGCGGAGGGGGCCGCTGTGGTGCCGTTTGGGGGCGGGACGAGCGTGGTCGGTGGGGTGGAGGCTCGCTGCGGGGACCGGCCGGTGGTCTCGCTCGACCTGAAGCGGTTGGACCGGATGCTGGAGGTCGATGCCGAGTCGCTGGCGGCGCGGATCCAGGCGGGTGCGACGGGGCCGGGCCTGGAGGAGCAGCTGAAGCAGCACGGGCTGACCCTGCGCCACTTCCCGCAGTCCTTCGAGTACTCGACTCTCGGCGGCTGGATCGCGACCCGGGCCGGTGGGCACTTCGCCACGCTCTACACGCACATCGACGACCTGGTCGAGTCGGTGCGGGCGATCACGCCGCGGGGGACCTGGGAGAGCCGGCGGCTGCCGGGCTCCGGCGCGGGCCCCTCGCCGGACCGGGCGCTGATCGGCTCGGAGGGGATCCTCGGCGTGATCGCCGAGAGCTGGGTGCGGGTGAGGCCGCGGCCGCGGTACAAGAGCTCCTGCAGCGTCGAGTTCGACGACTTCCTCGCCGCCGCCGCGGCGGTGCGCGAGATCGCCCAGTCCGGCCTCAATCCGTCCAATTGCCGCCTGCTCGACGCGCTCGAGGCGGCGACCACCGGCGCCGGCAGCGGTGAGAAGCACCTCCTCGTCCTCGGCTTCGAGTCCCCCGACCTCCCCGTCGAAGAACCCATGCGCCTGGCCCTAGAAATCGCCCGCAACCACGCCGGCGCCCCCAGCGCCCCCCGAACCTCAGGGCCGACGGGCCGAAAGCGTGTCGATATGTCACGTTCCAGGCCCGTCGGCGGTCAGGACGGTGGGGCCGTGGGGGCTTGGCGGGGGGCGTTTCTGCTGGCGCCCTATCTGCGTGACACGTTTGTGGCTTGTGGGGTGCTCAGCGAGACCTTCGAGACGGCGATCGCCTGGGACCGCTTCGAGCAGTTTCACGCCGATGTGATGGAGGCGGTGCGGGCCAAGGTGGCCGAGGTCTGCGGCACTCCGGCCGCGGGGCCCGGCGCGCCGCGGGTCAGCTGCCGCTTCACCCACGTCTACCCCGACGGCCCGGCGCCCTACTTCACCGTGATCGCCCCGGCTGTCCGCGGCGGCGAGGTCGAGCAGTGGGACGAGATCAAGGCGGCGGCTAGCGAGGCCCTGATCGAAGGCGGCGGGACGATTACCCACCACCACGCCGTCGGGCGCGATCACCGCCCCTGGTACGACCGCCAGCGCCCCGCCCCCTTCGCCGCCGCCCTGCGCGCCGCCAAGGCCGAGCTCGACCCGGCCGGCACGCTCAACCCCGGCGTGCTGATCGACCCCTGATCAAGTGCAGCGCGGAACCGATCCCAGGGAGCGGCAACACGTTGCTCCTGGGAGGGAATGGGCCTCCGAATTCGAAGAGGAAGAGGCGCTAGCGCTACCCTTTCGCGACCGCTCTTCCTGGCCGCGTGCGGGATTCTCGCCCTCCGCCCGTCATTCTCCAGCGTGGAAACGATCACTTCCGAACAGCCGACCGTCCCGGTACCCGCGGGCGATGCCCCCACGATGGGCGAGCCGGTGGTGCCGCGCCGCTCGCCGCTGCGGGCGGCGATCAAGACCGGCCGGCCGCAGGAGTGGATCAAGAACGTCTTCGTCTTTGCCGGCCTGCTCTTCTCCGGCAAGTTCAATCAGTCGCACGAGGTCGTGCAGGCGCTGCTCACCTTCGTCGCCTTCTGCTTCATCTCCAGCGCCGGCTACTACGTCAACGACCTGATCGACGTCGAGCTCGACCGCAACCACCCGAAGAAGCGCTTCCGGCCGCTGGCGGCGCGCGAGCTCTCCGAGGCGACGGCGAAGCTGATCGCGCCGGCGCTGGCGATCGTCGCGATCGCGGTCGCCTTCGCCGCGGTCAACTGGGAAGTGGGCCTGATGGTGGTCGGCTACGGCATCGCCCAGATGGCCTACAGCCTCGGCCTCAAGCAGATCGTGATCGTCGACGTGATGACCCTGGCCGGCCTCTTCATCCTCCGCGTCGCCGCCGGCGCCAGCGCCGTCGAAGCCCACGCCTCCGAATGGCTGCTGCTCTGCACCGGCATGCTCGCCCTCTTCCTCGGCGTCACCAAGCGCCGCCAGGAGGCGGTTTCCGAGCTGCACGAGGGGACCAGCAGCCGCCCGGTGCTCGAGCATTACTCGCTGCCCTTCCTCGACCAGATGGTCGCGATGGTCACCACCGGCACGGTGATCAGCTACTCGATCTATGCGGTCAACTCGCCGCTGATCGGCAACCAGATGATGTGGACCATCCCCTCGATGGTCTACTGCGTCTTCCGCTACCTCTACCTGATCTACGACCGTGCCGACGACCGCTCCACCGCCGCCATCGTCGCCGAAGACCGGCCGTTGATCGCCGGCGCCCTCAGCTTCGCCGCGATCGCCTTCCTGCTGCTCTACGCCTTCAACTAGGGGATTGGCGAAACCACGTGTGCGGCCCAGCGAGCGCCGTACCGCGCAGTGTCCGCCGCCGCCGGGCGTGCGCGGGGTTCGCCGGTCCTTCCTAGAGTCCCGCCACCGGCGGTTCCGGCTGGGCTTCCATCAGGTAGAAGCGGGCGCGGCCGATCTCCTCGCCGTTGACCTGGACCACGGCGGCGTGGGGCCCGGCGGTGGAGAAGGTGGCGGTGGTGCCGATCGACATCACCAGGCGCTGATCCTGGCCGGCGGGCATCCCGGGCGGACGGCCGGTCTCGAAGTCGGCGGCGAGGCCCTCGCCGAGCTCGACCCCGTCGGGATCGTGGATGTCGACCTGGAGATTGTGCGGCTGGTTGGTCTCGCTCCAGGCGACGTCGAGGCCCAGCGCGATGTGGAAGCCCCATTCGTGGGGGAGCTCGGGCAGGCGCAGCACGTTCCAGCCGCCGCCGACCATGTAGAGCTTGCCGTTGACCGACTCGGCGTGGTCGGCGAGCATCAGGAAGCCGATCTCCATCGGGCCAGGATACGGCCGCCGGGTCAGCGGCGACCTGAGGATCAGTCGGGCTCGACCGCGAGGTCGGAGAGCAGCTCGGTCTTACCCTCGCGCCGGAACTGCAGGTCGATCGTCTCGTTCTTGCGGTAGGTGCCGAAGAGCCCCAGGTACATCGCCAGCCAGCGCCCGGTGCCGACCTTCTCCTTGATGATCTGGCGGGTGAAGACGATCTCGCCGTCGCGCACCTCGTAGTCCTCGCCCTCCGTCTGCTCCACTCCGTTGACGAAGGCCACGTATGGGGCCTCGGCGCCGGCGGGGAGCTTTACCCGTCGCCCGGCGGCGTAGCTGCCTTTTGGGATCTCGGTCTCGTTCATGGTCTCTGTGGCGCTTTGTTCCCCGACGGGGAGGAATAAGTCGCCACACGGGTTATTCGAGAGTTTCGCGCACCAGGTCGAAGGGCGTCTTGTGGTTGGTCGGGTCGAGCTCTTCGCGCCGCACGCCACCGCGGTAGGGCATGAATGTCCCGTCCCCGCGCACGTCGATCCCGGCCACCAGCTTACGCAGCCGTCCCCCGCTACTCAGCTGCAGCCTCGCCTGAACCTGGTCCTCCGGTTTGAAGTCGCGCAGGACGGAGACCGGCTTCGCCGGTCCCTCGGCCCGGATGTCCATCGCTCGCTGCCGCATCGCTGCGACGGCCTCGGCGAGGTCGTCGAACCCGGCGTGATCGACGTCGGGCCCGTTCCGCACGGTCAACCTCCACTTCGGACGAGACACCGACGCAGCGTAGGGCGCGAGGCGTCGCGGCGCTAGGCACCGCGACGCGGCCGCTTCGGCCGTTTCGCCGGCGGGCCGACGATCTTTTCGGGCCCCTCCCGGTCCTCCACCCGCACGTACTCGCGCTCGCGCTCGCCGGTGTAGATCTGGCGCGGCCGGGCGATTTTCTGCTCGGGGTCGTCCTTCATCTCCATCCACTGCGCGACCCAGCCGGCCGTGCGCGGGATGGCGAAGATCACGGTGAACATCTCGGTCGGCACGCCCAGCGCCTCGTAGATGATCCCCGAGTAGAAGTCGACGTTGGGGTAGAGCTTGCGCGAGGTGAAGAACTCGTCGTCGAGCGCCTGCTTCTCCAGCTCACGGGCGATCTCGATCAGCGGGTTGTACTCGGTCGCCTCGAAGATCTCGTCCATGTGCTGCTGGATGATCCGCGCCCGCGGGTCGTAGTTCTTGTAGACGCGGTGCCCGAAGCCCATCAGCTTCTCCTCGCGCTCCTTCACCTTGGCGAGGAAGTCGGGGATGTTCTCGACCGACTCGATCCGCCGCAGCATCCGCAGCACCGCCTCGTTGGCGCCGCCGTGCAGGGGCCCGTAGAGCGCCGCGACCCCGGCGGCGACCGCCGAGTAGGGGTCGACGTCGGAGGAGCCGACGCCGCGCACGGCGTTGGTCGAGCAGTTCTGTTCGTGGTCGGCGTGGAGGATGAAGAGCACGTCGAGCGCCTTCGAGAGGGCTGGCTTCGGCACGTGCTTGGCTTCCGTCTTCTTGAACATCATCGAGAGGAAGTTCTCGGCGAAGTTGAGGTCGTTGTCGGGGTAGACGTAGGGCAGCCCCATGTTGTGGCGGTAGGAGAAGGCGGCCAGGGTCGGCACCTTGGCGATCAGGCGCACCGCCGCCATGTAGCGCTCTTCTTCGTCTTCGGTGTGCTTCGCGTCCGGATAGAAGGTGGAGAGGGCGCCAACGCCGGCCAACAGCATTCCCATCGGGTGGGCGTCGTAGCGGAAGCCCTCGAAGAACTGCTTGAGGTCCTCATGGACGAAGGTGTGGTGGGTGATGTCGTAGACCCAGCGGTCGAGCTGCGGCCCGGTCGGCAGCTCGCCGAAGATCAGCAGGTAGGCGACCTCGAGGAAGGTCGATTTCTCGCAGAGCTGCTCGATCGAGTAGCCGCGGTGTTCGAGGATTCCGGCTTCGCCGTCGATGAAGGTGATCGCCGAGCGGCACGACGCGGTGTTGGTGAAGGCCGGATCGTAGGCCAGCATGCCGAATTCGTCGGGATCGACCTTGATCTGGCGCAGGTCCATCGCCCGCACGGTGCCGTCGCTGATCGGCAGCTCGTAGCGCTGTCCCGTGCGGTTGTCGATGACGGTGAGCGACTCAGAGCCGGGCTCGACGACCCCGTCTTTGGCCGGACGTTCGGTCTCCTGCTGGGTGGCCATGCCCACCTCCTCGCGATTCGCTTGCTGGGGAGGCTCAATTCTCGCAGTTCGCGAGCGGCCACCGTGTTACGCGCCTGCGCATTGGCGACTTATCCGTGAAATAGACGGAAAAGTCGCCAATCAACTCGAAGCCGGCAGCGGCTCGAAGTGGGTCATCGCCTGCAGTTCGACCAGGCGGTCCTCGATCTCCTCGCGGGTGAGGGCGGCGACGCGTTCGGTGCCGAACTGCTCGACGTTGAAGGAGGCGAGCACCGTGCCGTAGGCCATCGCTCGCCGCAGGCAGGCCTCGTCGAGCTCGCCGTCGTGGCTGTCGAGATAACCGATGAAGCCGCCGGCGAAGCTGTCGCCGGCCCCGGTCGGGTCGCGCACGTCCTCGAGCGGGAAGCCCGGCAGGGCGAAGAAGCCGTCGCCGGTGAAGAGCGCGGCGCCGTACTCGCCCTGCTTGGCGACGATCGCGCGCGGGCCGCGCTCCATCACGGCGCGGGCGGCGCGGGCGAGGTTGGACTCGCCGGTCAGCTGGCGGATCTCGGCGTCGTTGACGATCAGGCAATCGACCTCGGCGATCGCCGCCAGCAGCGAGTCCTTGGCGGTTTCGATCCAGAGGTTCATCGAGTCCAGCGCCGAGAAGCGGGCCGCGGCGCACTGGGCGCGCACCTGGCGCTGCAGATCGGGCTGGATGTTGGCGAGGAAGAGCGTGTCGGCCGCGCGTGAGGCAACCGAGAGCTTCGGCTCGAACTCGCCGAAGACGCCGAGCTGGGTGTCCTCGGTGTGGGCGACGTTGAGGTCGTACTCGTAGCGGCCGCGCCAGAAGAAGGACTGCCCTCCCTCGACCCGCTCGATGTCGTCGGTGAGCACGCCGCGGCGCTCCAGCACCTCGAACTCGGCCGGGCCGAAGTCGTCGCCGACCGGCCCGACCGGTCGCACCTCGGTGAAGAAGCTGGCCGCAAGCGAGAAGTGCACGGCGGCGCCGCCGAGCATGCGGTCGCGCTCGCCGAAGGGGGTGCGGACGCTGTCGAACGCTATGGAACCGACCACGGTGAGGGACATGGGGCGGGGAGGTTATCCGGCTCCTGGGCCCGGACGGCCGGCAGGTGCGCCCCGGCCGGGGCCTACGTTCGCTCGCCTGCGGCTCGCTCACGAAGACGGAGCCGCTTCGCGGCTGCGGAATCACCTTGCCGGGGGCCGCTTCGCGAGGCCCCGGCCGGGGC
>DASZSJ010000023.1:0-24403 GCA_035548675.1 Solirubrobacterales bacterium | reverse complement strand
TCGAATTAAACCACATGCTCCGCTGCTTGTGCGGGCCCCCGTCAATTCCTTTGAGTTTTAGCCTTGCGGCCGTACTCCCCAGGCGGGGCACTTAGTGCGTTAGCGACGGCACGGGAGGAGTCGACACCTCCCACACCTAGTGCCCATCGTTTACGGCGTGGACTACCAGGGTATCTAATCCTGTTCGCTCCCCACGCTTTCGCGCCTTAGCGTCAGTACCGTCCCAGCGAGCTGCCTTCGCTATTGGTGTTCCTCCTGATATCTGCGCATTCCACCGCTACACCAGGAATTCCACTCGCCTCTTCCGGACTCTAGCCCTGCAGTATCCACCGGCTTTCAAAGGTTGAGCCTTTGACTTTCACAGCGGACTTACAGGGCCGCCTACGCGCGCTTTACGCCCAATGATTCCGGACAACGCTTGCTCCCTACGTATTACCGCGGCTGCTGGCACGTAGTTAGCCGGAGCTTCTTCTGGAGGTACCGTCAATCCGCACGGCTATTCACCGGCGAACCTTCGTCCCTCCTGAAAGAGGTTTACAACCCGAAGGCCGTCTTCCCTCACGCGGCGTTGCTGCGTCACGCTTTCGCGCATTGCGCAAGATTCCCCACTGCTGCCTCCCGTAGGAGTCTGGGCCGTGTCTCAGTCCCAGTGTGGCTGATCGTCCTCTCAGACCAGCTACCCATCGTTGCCTTGGTAGGCCGTTACCCCACCAACAAGCTAATGGGCCGCGAGCCCCTCCCAATGCGGAGGCCGAAGCTTCCTTTAGTACACAGGCTTGAGACTGTGCACCACATCCGGTATTAGCCCGAGTTTCCTCGGGTTGTCCCGGTCATCGGGGCAGGTTACTCACGTGTTACTCACCCGTTCGCGGCTTTGCCCCAGGGCAAGCCCTGGTTCGTCGCACCACTTGCATGTGTTAAGCACGCCGCCAGCGTTCGTCCTGAGCCAGGATCAAACTCTCCGTGAAAGTACTTCTTACAGAGAGTCGTCATGCCTGGCAAATCGCCAGGTACACATACTTGGCGATCGGCATGACGGGTAAATCAGACCACTCGGCACGCTGACCGGCCGAGTGGATCGGGCTCAAACAATCCACAGACCAATCCGGTCTGCGGAGTGCACGCTGCTCAGTTTTCAAAGACCGCTGCGCCTTTCGCGGCGGGGCTCGCCGCTCCTAACGCCGGAGCCAGGCCACTAGGCCTTGCCCAGAGGGACGAATGAGTATAGCGCTGTCGCGGACGTTTGGCTAGGGAGGAATCGGGGGGGCTTCGCCGGCGCCTCCTAGCGCCGCCCGGCACCGCTGCGCAGGCGGCGAAAGCGGCGCTTGCCGGCCTGCAGCACCCGTCCCTCCAGCTCGTCCGACGGCAGGTCGAGGGTGGCCGGCGGAACCGGCTCCCCATCGAGCTTGGCACCCCCCTGCTTGATCAGCCGGCGGGCCTCGCTGGAGCTGATCCCGAAGGCCGCGGCCATCAGCGCCGGCAGGTGCACCGTCGCCCCGTCGTCGCCGAGCAACGGACCCAGGTCGAGCTCCTCGACCTCGTCGGGCGCGCCGTGCTCGACGAAGAGGCGGTTGAAGTGGGCCTCGGCCGCCGCCGCGGCGGCGTCGTCGTGGAAGCGCGCGACGACGCCGCGGCCCAGGGCCCGCTTCGCCTCGCTTGGGGGCGCGCCGGCGGGCGGCTCGGTGCCGAGCACGAGGCGGAAGTACTCGGGCATCGCCTCGTCGGGCACCCGCATCGTCTTGCCGAACATCTCCTGCGGCGACTCGGTCACGCCGATGTAGTTGCCGAGCGACTTGCTCATCTTCTGCACGCCGTCGGTGCCGACGAGGATCGGCATCGTCAGGATCGATTGCGGCGCCTGTCCGTAGGAGGTTTGGATGTCGCGGCCGAAGAGCAGGTTGAACTTCTGGTCGGTGCCGCCGATCTCGACGTCGGCCCGCACCGCGACCGAGTCATAGCCCTGCAGCAGCGGGTAGAGCAGCTCGAGCGCCGCGATCGGGGCGCCGGCGGCGAGCCGCCTCTGGAAGTCGTCGCGCTCGATCAGGCGGGCGACCGTGGTCTGGGCGAGCAGCCCGAGCAGTTGCTCGGGCTCCATCCGCAGCCACTCGCTGTTGAAGCGCACCTCGGTGCGCTCGCGGTCGAGCACCTTGAAGGCCTGCTCCTGGTAAGTGGCGGCGTTGGCCTCGATCTCCTCCGGCGAGGGCAGCGGGCGCTGTGCCGAGCGACCGCTGGGGTCCCCCACCCGGGCGGTGAAGTCGCCGACGATCAGCACCACCCGGTGGCCCTCCTGCTGGAACTCGCGCAGCTTCTCGAGCACCACCGTGTGACCGAGGTGGATGTCGGGGGTGGTCGGATCGATCCCGAGCTTCACCCGCAACGGCCCGCCCTCGGCGAGCTGCTTCGCGAGCATCCCCTCGGGGAGTACGTCGACGGCGTTGCGCGTCAGGTCGGCCACGGCGGCAATGCTAGACTGCCGCCTCCACTCGGCGGGCCCAGACGTTCCCCGAGTCGTGAGCCTCTTGATGGCGGCCCTAGGACTAAAGCCCCGCCGGCGGGGTGGCGCTGTTCCACCGCCAACGCCGCCGGCCCCACCGACCGACAAGCGCGCCAGGCCGCGCCTGAAGAAGCTGCGCATCCTCTTCGTGCTGCTCGGCCTCGCCGTCCTCGCCGTGGTCTCGTTGGTCTTCGGGATGATGGCGGCCGTCTCGCGCGACCTGCCGGCGATCTACAACTTCGCCAAGTTCAAAGCCTCGAAGAACAGCGAGGTCTTCGACGCCTCCGGCGCGCCGATCGGCACCCTGACCAGCGACCAGAACAAGATCCTGCTCACCTCCGGGCAGATCTCGCCGAACATCAAGAACGCGGTGGTCTCGATCGAGGACTCGCGCTTCTACGAGCACAACGGCGTCGACTTCCAGGGGATCGCGCGCGCCCTGGTCAAGGACATCCTCAGCCAGAGCGCGGCCCAGGGCGCCTCGACGATCACCGAGCAGTTCGTCAAGAACGCGCTGGAAGCCGAAAGCAACCGCACGGTCCTGCAGAAGTTCCGCGAGGCGGCCCTCGCCTACCGGCTCGAGCGCCACTGGACCAAGGACGAAATCCTCACCCAGTACCTCAACACGATCTACTTCGGCGAGGGCGCCTACGGGATCGAGGCCGCGGCCCGCACCTACTTCGGCGCCGCCCATCCCACCTGCGGCACGCCGAGCGAGCCCTGCGCCTCGGTGCTGGAGCCCTGGGAGGCGGCGATGCTGGCCGGCATCATCGCCTCGCCCTCGGCCTACGACCCCAAGGTCTACCCCGAAAACGCGCTCGCCCGCCGCAACCTCGTGCTGGAAAAGATGTACGAACAGGGCTACATAACGCGCGAACAGTTCCAGGAAGGGCGCCAGCAGGCGCTGCCGGCGCCCAATGACATCGAGCCCCCCCGCCTCGACTCCAAGGCCCCCTACTTCACCGCCTGGCTGCGCCAGCAGCTGGTTGAACGCTACGGCGCCGCCAAGGCCTTCTTCGGCGGTCTCAAGGTCAAGTCGACGCTCGACCTGCGCCTGCAGGAAGCCGCTGAAGAAGCGGTCAACTCCTACCTCGGCTACTCCCCCGCCACCGCCTCGGTCGTCGTCATCGACAACAAGAACGCGGGCGTGAAGGCGATGGTCGGCGGGCCCAACTTCCAGACCAAGCCCTTCAATCTGGCCACCCAGGGCCACCGCCAGCCCGGCTCCTCGATCAAGCCCTTCACCCTGGTCACGGCGCTGGAGCAGGGCATCTCCCCGTACACGACCTACGAATCGGCGCCGCAGGAAATCCCCTACGGCAAGAACGGCCAGGAAACCTTCATCGTCCACAACGACGAGGACTCCTACCTCGGCCCCTGCGACATCGTCTGTGCGACGACGAACTCCGACAACTCGGTCTACGCCCAGCTCGCGCTCGAGGGCCTCGAGGGCAAGACGATCCAGGACCGCACCCACTCGATCGCCTCGACGATCCACAAGATGGGCTACTCGGATCCGATCTCGACCAACCCGGCGATGGTCCTGGGCGGCCTCGAAGTCGGCGTCACGCCGCTGGGCTGGACCTACGCCTACACGACCCTCGCCAATGACGGCGACCGCGTCAGCGGCACGCTCGCCCCCCGCCCCGGCGACAGCCCCGTCGCCTACACCCAGGTCACCGACCAGGACGGCCACACGATCAAGGACGGCGACAACGACTCGATGCACAAACAGGTCGTCCCCGAAGGCGTCGCCGAAGAAGCGAAGAGCATCCTCGAAACGGTCGTCAGCAGCGGTACCGGCACCAACGCGGACATCGGCGCGTCCGGGCAGTGGGGCAAGACCGGGACGACGGAGAACAACGGCGACGCCTGGTTCTGCGGCGCCACCGAAGAAGTGACCGCCTGCATCTGGGTCGGCTACGCCGACACGCTGACGCCGATGACCACCCTCTACAACGGCGGGCCGGTGATGGGCGGGACCTTCCCGGCGTTGATCTGGGCCAGCGTGGTCTCGGCCTGGGAAGAGATCAAGGCCGAACGGGCGGCGGAAGCGAAGGCCAATTCGAAGGCGGGCAAGCGGGGCTCGGGCTCCTCTTCGTCGGGGTCTGGGTCGACCTACACCCCGCCGGAATCATCGCTTGAAACCGAAGCCGAAGCCGAAGCCGCGCCGGAATCGGAAGCGAGCGAACCGACCGAAACGCCGGCGCCCGAAGAAACGCCGGAAGCGGCCGAACCCGCGGAACCGGCTCCGGCCGAACCAGCGGCGCCGTCGAGCGGCGGCGGCGTCACCGCCGGCTGAGCACGGGGCGGCATCAGCTTCGACGCTGTGGCGAGGGCTGACGCGGCTCAGGGTCTGGGGCGCGAAACGTGCGGGTTGCCGGCGGCGCAGAAGCGCCAGGGCCGCTCGACCGCTTTGGTGATGCCGATGCGGGGGCCAGTGATGACCTCGCTTTGCCAATCCCCGGCGGGCGGCAGGAGGAGGAACGGGTCGCGGCATAGGTCGGCCTCGTTCTGATCGAGGTCGATGCCGAGCGCCTCGGTCAGCTTCCCCGGGCCGGAGCAGAGGTCGCGGTCCGGGCGCTCGCCGCGCCGCGCCCGCATCCGCTCGACGCCGGCCGTCGGCTCGAGCGCCCGGATCAGGACCGCCGCCGCCTCGCCCTCCGCTTCGGCGACGAAGTTGAGCAGGCTGTGGATGCCGTAGGAGAGGTAGACGTAGGCGCGCCCCGGTGGGCCGAAGAGGACCGCCGTGCGATCGGTGAGGCCGACGTAGGCGTGGCAGGCCGGATCGTCGCGCTCGTAGCTCTCGGTCTCGACGATGACGCCGCCGCAGCCGGCAAAGAAGAGCCGGCAGCCGATCAGCTCGCGGGCGACGAGGTGGACCGAGCGGTCGAAGAACTCGGCTGGAAGTCGATCCGGCGAAGCCTCGGGAGGGTCAGGGCCCCGCTGGGGCTTCGTCGAAGCTCCAGGCGACACGGTCAGCCGCGCTCCTCCTCGGCCCTGGCCCGGACCACGGCGAGCGTCTCGCGCGCCTCCTCCAGCTGGACGGCGAGGGGAACCGAGCCGGTGCCGCCGGCGATCCGCTTCGACTCGAGCCAGCTGCTGCGCCGCAGCACCTCGTAGTAGGACTCGTCGAGGTGCTCGGAGCGCTGGCGCAGCTCCTCGGGGGTCAGCTCCGAGAGCGCAACGCCGCGCTCGATCGCGTCGCGGACGAGGCCGCCGACGATCCCGTGCGCCTCGCGAAAGGGGACGCCGCGGCGGACCAGCAGGTCGGCGACCTCGGTCGCGGCAAGCATCTCGTCGCCGGAGGCCTCCTCCATGCGGGCGCGGTCGAAGGAGATCCCGGCGAGCATCCCGGCGGTCGCGTCGAGGCAGGACTCGACCGTGTCGACCGCGTCGAAGAGCGGCTCCTTGTCCTCCTGCATGTCCTTGCCGTAGGTCAGCGGCAGCGCGTGCATGACGCCGAGCAGGGTCGCGTAGGAGGCGGCGACCCGCGGGCTCTTCGCCCGCAGCAGCTCGGCCGAGTCGGGGTTCGCCTTCTGCGGCATGATCGAGGAGCCCGAGGAGAAGGACTCGTCGAGCGCGCAGAAGCCGAACTCGGTGCTCGACCAGATGACGATTTCCGAGCCGAGCCGCGAGAGGTGCATCGAGCAGGTCGCGGCGGCGGCGAGGTAGTCGAGGACGAAGTCGCGGTTGGAGGCGCCGTCGATCGAGTTGTGGCTGACGTGGTCGAAGCCGAGATCGTCGGCGACCGCCTCGCGGTCGATCTCCCAGTTGACGCCGGCGAGGGCACCCGAGCCGAGCGGCATCACCGAGGCGCTGTCGAGCGCGAACTGGAAGCGCAGCACATCGCGGGCGAGCATCCAGAAGTAGGCGAGCAGGTGGTGGCCGAGGTAGACCGGCTGGGCGCGCTGCAGGTGGGTGTAGCCCGGCATCGCCCAGTCCCGGTGCGCCTCGGCGAGGGCGAGCAGCTGCTCCATCGCGTTGCCGCAGAGCTCGATCGCGCGCAGCGAGTGGGCCTGGACGACGAGGGCGACGTCGGTCGCGACCTGGTCGTTGCGCGAGCGCCCCGTGTGCAGCTTGCCGGCGAGCGGGCCGACCTCCTCGCCGAGCAGGCGCTCGATCGCCATGTGGATGTCCTCGTCGGCCTGCTCGAACTCGAAGCCGTGCCGGGCCATGCGCTCCTGCACCCGGTCGAGGCCGGCTTCCATCTGCACCAGCTCGTCCGCGTCGAGCACGCCGAGGCGCTCGAGGCCGCGGGCGTGGGCACGGGACTGGTCGAGGTCGTAGGCGGCCAGCTGCCAGTCGAAGGGCAGCGAGCGGTTGAGCCGCCAGAAGCGCGGATCGGGGTCCTTGCGGAAGCGAGCCATGGCGCGGGCGATTATTCCCTGATCGGGGCCTGGTCGAGTGCCGCCGCCAGCTCCTGACAGACGCGGTCCACCCCGGCCTCGTCCAAGGCAGGGAAGAAGGGCAGCGCCAGCGAGTGGGCCGAGGCGGCTTCGGCGACGGGGAACTGGCCCTCGCGATAACCCAGCTCGCGCAGGTGGGGGAAGAGGTGGATGCAGGGCAGATAGGCCTTGCTGGCGACGCCGCGCTCGGCGAGGCGGGCGATCGTCGCGTCGCGGTCCACCCCGTCGGCGAGGCGAACCGCGTAGACGAACCAGCTGCGCCGCTCCGAGCCGCGCCCGGCGAGTGGGGCCTCGACGCCCTCCACCCGAGCCAAGCGCTCCGCGTACATCGCCGCGACCCGCGCCCGCGCGGCGAGCAGCCGGTCGAGCTTCTCGACCTGGGCGACGCCGATCGCCGCGGCGACGTCGGAGAGGCGGTAGTTGAAGCCGAGGCCGCCGTGGTCGAGCCAGCCCATGTCGGCGGCGCGACCCTGGTTGCGCTCGCTGCGCAGGCGGGCGGCGAGCGCGGCGTCGGTCGGGATCACCATCCCCCCCTCCCCCGTCGTCATCTGCTTGTTGGCGTAGAAGGCGAAGGTGGCGAGGTTGCCGCGCCCGCCCACCTTGCGACCCTCGGAGTCGACCGCGCCGAGGGCCTCGCAGGCGTCCTCGAGCAGGCCGAGGCCGTACTGGGTGGCGAGCCGCTCCAGCTCCGGCATCGCCGCCGGGTAGCCGAAGATGTGGACCGGCAGGATGCCGACGGTGCGCTCCCCGGCCGCCGCGACAGCCGCGGCCGGGTCGAGGTCGAGCGTCTCGGGGTCGACGTCGCAAAAGACCGGACGCGCCCCCTCGTAGAGCAGGCAGTTGGCGGAGGCGACGAAGCTGAAGGGGCTGGTCAGGACCTCGTCGCCGCGACCCCAGCCGAGCGCCCGCACGCCGAGGTGCAGCCCAGCTGTGCCGCTGGAGACGGCGACCGCGTCCTCGACCCCCAGCCACTCAGCGAAGGCGCGCTCGAAGCGCTCCCCCATCGCTCCCAACGAAAGCCGCCCCGACCGCAACACCTCCAGCACAAGCTCCTCCTCCCGCTCCCCAACCTCCGGCCGCGCCAGCGGAATCTCAGCCGACGGGCCGATTTCGTGTCGCAGTGTCACTGTTCCGGCCCGTCGGCCCCGCTGTTGGCGGCGGCGGGGGGTTGGAAGGCGTAGGCGAGGGAGTCGACGAGGGCCTCCCAGGAGGCCTCGATGATGTTCTCCGAGACGCCGAGCGTGCCCCACTCGCGGGCGCCGTCGGTCGAGTCGAGCAGGACGCGGGTGACGGCGCCGGTGCCGTGGGCCTCGTCGAGGATCCGCACCTTGTAGTTGGTCAGCTCGATGTCGGCCAGGTGCGGGTAGCGGGCGCCGATCGCCGCCCGCAGCGCCCTGTCGAGCGCGTTGACCGGGCCGTTGCCCTCGGCGACCTCGACGTAACGCTCGCCGTCGACGACGACCTTGATCGTCGCCTCGGTTTCGACCCGCCCTCCCTCGCGCTTCTCGGTCGTGACGCGGAAGCTCTCCAGCTCGAAGAGCGGCTCGTAGACCCCCGCCTCGCGCCGCAGCAGCAGCTCGAAGGAGGCCTGGGCGGCCTCGTAGTGGTAGCCGCGGTGCTCACGCTGCTTCAGCTCCTCGACCGCGCGACCGGCGGCGTCGTCGTCGAGCTCGAGCCCAGCCCGCGCGGCCTGGCTGCGGATCGTCGCCTTGCCGGAGAGCTCGGAGGCGAGGATGTCGCGCTCGTTGCCGACCGTGGCCGGGTCGAGGTGCTCGAAGGTGCTGGCGTCGGCGGCAACGCCGGCGGCGTGCATACCGGCCTTGTGGGCGAAGGCGTTGCGGCCGACGTAGGCGCGATCGGGGTTCGGCGTCATGTTGCAGAGCTCGTCGAGGTAGTGCGAGGTCGGCGTCAGGCTCGCCAGCCGCTCGGGCGAGACGACCTCGAAGCCCATCTTGAGCTGCAGGGCCGGCAGGATCGAGGCGAGGTTGGCGTTGCCGCAGCGCTCGCCGTAGCCGTTGACGCAGCCCTGCACCAGGCGAGCGCCGGCCTCGACCGCGGCGAGCGAGTTGGCGACCGCGCACTCGGCGTCGTTGTGGGTGTGGATGCCGACCTCGACCGCGTCGCCGAGGTCGGCGACCACGGCCGCGGTGGCCGCGGCGACGAAGCTCGGCAGGTTGCCGCCATTGGTGTCGCAGAGGGTGACGTTCTCGGCCCCGGCTCCGGCCGCGGCGCGCACGCACTGCAGCGCGTAGGCGGAGTCGTCGCGGTAGCCGTCGAAGAAGTGCTCGGCGTCGAAGACAGGGCGCTTGCCCTGGGCGCGCAGGAAGGCGATCGAGTCGGCGATCATCGCCAGGTTCTCCTCCGGCGTCACCCGGATCACCTTGTCGACGTGCAGCCGCCAGCTCTTGCCGACCAGGCAGACGACCGGCGCGAAGCACTCGACCAGGGTGCGCAGGGCGGCGTCGTCCTCGGCGGCGACGTCGCGGCGCCGGGTCATGCCGAAGGCGGCGATCGTCGCCCCCTCCAGCTCGACGCCGGCGAGCCGCTCGAAGAGCTCCGCCTCCTTCGGGTTGGAGCTGGGGAAGCCGGCCTCGATGAAGTGCACGCCGAGCGCGTCGAGAGCGCGCACGACCTTCAGCTTCTCGCCCACCGAGAGCGACATGCCCTGGCCGCCCATGCCGTCCCGCAGGGTGGTGTCGTAAAGCCTTACCTGTGCCATCTGATGCCTTTCGCTTGCGAGGAGATCGGGGGTGGGCCGCTCGGGGCCCGGGCGCGTGGCACGGCCACGCCAGCCGCTAGGCGGCTGCGGTAATTCGCCCGATCGACTGCAAGCGCACGAACATCAGGAACTGACCTTACTCGGTTGGTCCGCGCTCGTCGGCGCCTCGACGAAGTCGAGCCACTCCAGATACTCCTCGGCGCGCCCGTGCAGGGCGTCGTCGAGCTTCTTCTGGATCACCCGGGTGATCTCGCCCGGCTCGCCGATCGCGTGGTCGTCGATCTCGCGCACCGGCACGAGCTCGGCGGCGGTACCGGTGAGGAAGACCTCGTCGGCGAGGTAGAGCTCGGCGCGGGCGATGTCGCGCTCTTCGACCCGGTAGCCGAGGTCGGTGGCGATCTGGACCACCGAGGCGCGCGTGATCCCGTCGAGGATCGCGTTGGTGTGGCCGGGCGTGACCAGCACCCCGTCGCGGATGACGAAGACGTTCTCGCCCGAGCCCTCGGAGACGTGTCCGTGCTGGTCGAGCAGGATCGCCTCTTCGTAGCCGGCCTTCTGCGCCTCGGTCTTGGCCAGAACGGAGTTGAGGTACTGCCCCGCGGCCTTCGAGTGCGGGATCAGGCTGTCCCCCGAGAGCGCCCGCCAGGACGAGACCTTGGTGCGGATGCCTTCGCGGGCGCCCTCCTCGCCGAGGTAGACGCCCCAGGGGAAGGCGGCGACGATCATTTCCACCGGAGCGTCGGTGGCGTAGAGCCCGAGGCTGCCGTAGCCGCGGAAGGCGAGCGGGCGGATATAGCAGGAGCCGAGCCCGTTGCGGCGCACCAGCTCCCGCGTCGCCGCGCCGATCTCCTCGATCGAATGGGGCAGCTCGAAGTAGTAGAGCTCGGCCGACTTGGCCAATCGCTCGAGGTGGTCACCGTGACGGAAGATCGCCGGGCCCCGGTCGGTCTCGTAGCAGCGCACGCCCTCGAAGACGCCGGTGCCGTAGTGCAGCCCGTGCGTCAGCACGTGCACCTTGGCGTCGTCCCAGGGCACGAATTTCCCGTTCTGCCAAATCAACTCGGCCGTGTCCATGTTCGGGGAAGTATGCCCGATGGGGCAAGGGCATTCGAGCGAAGCCCAGAAAAGAATCGCGTCAACCCCGAAAAGGAGACCTTCCGATGATCCCCGCAGTTCGCAAGAGACTGACCTATTCCAACGTGATCGCCTCGCTGGCGCTGTTCATCGCGCTCGGGGGCGTCGCCGTCGCCGCAGCCAGGCTGCCGCGCAACAGCGTCGGTCCCAACCAGCTCAAGCGCGGCGCGGTCACCGCCGCCAAGATCCGCAAGCAGGCCGTGACCAGCGCCAAGCTGGCGCCGAAGTCCGTGATCAACGGCAAGCTCGGCCCCAACTCGGTCGGCCCCGGCAACATCGGCAACGGCGCCGTGACGAGCGCGAAGCTGGGCAAAGCGGCGGTGATCGCGGCTTCGATCAAGAACAGCGTCATCACCACGAACAAGCTCAACAACGAAGCGGTGACGACGCCGAAGCTGGCAAAAGGGTCCGTGACCGCGGCAAAGCTGAGCGACGAAATCGGGCCGCTGCTCTCGACGCTGAAGCCGGGCCAGACCCTGCGCGGCGTCTTCGATATCGGCGGCAAAGAACCGGCGATCGCCCGTGGCGCCGTCAGCTACCAGTTTCCGCTTGCCAACACGCCGGCGGCGACGGTGCTGAAGAAAGGCGAAACCAGCGCCAACTGCGCGGGCCTCGGCGGCGGCCAGACGCCGCAGGCCACGGCCGGCAACCTCTGCGTCTACATCACCACGGAATCGAACCTGACCAAACTGGACGTCGAGAACAACACCCGCCTCGGCTTCGGCCTCAGCGGCGAAACCGCCGGCGTCGGCGACTGGCTCGCCTACGGCCAGTGGGCGGTAACCGCGCCCTGACCACCACCGTTCCGGTGCGCCTTTGCTCCGCTATAGGGGGATAAGGCGCACCGGAAGGCGGGGTGGTGGCTAGGGGAGCGCTGCGAGGACGGCGGCGGTGATCTCCTCGCTGCCGACCGCGGTCTCCGCCTCGCTCGCCAGGTCGGGGGTGCGCAGGCCGCGGTCGAGCACGGCGTCCACCGCGGTCTCGATCCGCGCCGCCTCGTCGGGGCGGTCGAGGCCGTGGCGCAGCATCATCGCCGCCGAGAGGAAGGTGGCGAGCGGATTGGCGACGCCCTGGCCGGCGATGTCGGGGGCGGAGCCGTGGACCGGCTCGAAGAGGCCGGGCTCGCCGTCGGCGCCGAGGCTGGCCGAGGGCAACATGCCGAGCGAGCCGGTCAACATCGCCGACTCGTCGCTGAGGATGTCGCCGAAGAGGTTCTCGGTGACGATCACGTCGAAGTCGGCGGGGCGCGAGACGAGCTGCATCGCCGCGTTGTCGACGAGCAGGTGGTCGAGCTCAACGTCGGGGTAGTCGGGAGCGACGCGGCCGACCACCTCGCGCCAGAGCCGCGAGGTCTCCAGCACGTTGGCCTTGTCGACCGAGGTGACGCGGGGCGCGCGGTCCGCGCCCTCGGCGCGGCGGCGGGCGGCCTCGAAGCCAACACGGGCGATGCGCTCGATCTCGGCGACGGAGTACTCGCAGGTGTCGTGGGCGACCTCGCCCTCGCGGCCGCGATCGCCGAAGTAGATGCCGCCGGTGAGCTCGCGGACGACGAGCAGATCGGTGCCGGCGATGCGCTCGGGGCGCAGCGGGCTGGAGTCGACCAGGGCGGGGCTCGGCCGCACCGGGCGCAGGTTGGCGTAGAGCCCCATCCCCTTGCGCAAGCCGAGCAGGCCCTGCTCGGGGCGGGGCGCGTCGGGGTCGGTCGTGTCCCATTTGGGCCCGCCGACGGCGCCGAGCAGGACGGCATCGGCGGCGCGGCAGGCGCCGAGCACCTCGTCGGTGAGCGCCGTGCCGTGGGCGTCGATCGAGCAGCCGCCCATCAGGCGCTCCTCGAACTCGAACTCGCCGAGGGCTTCGAGCAGGCGCCGGGCGGCGTTGACGATCTCCGGGCCGATGCCGTCGCCGGGAAGCAGGACTATGCGGGGAGCACTCATCCGGGCCGCACTCTATGGGGACGACTCAGGCGACGCTTGCCTCGATGTTGAGGCGCACGTAATCGAGCGTCAGCGGCTCGGACGACTCGGCCAGCACCGCTTGGGCGAAGGGCTGGCGCTTCTCCTCGGGTAGGCGGGCAAGGTGAGGGCCGAGGGTGACCGTCATCGTGAAGCGCAGTGGGTTCGGCGGTGTCACCGGCTTGGACTCGAGCCAGCAGCGCGCCGCGGCGAAGCCGGCGGCGCGCAGGCGCTCCGCGGTCTCCTCCGGACCGGCGAAGTTCCACATCAGGGCCATGCCGTCGAAGTGCTCGGCGTATTCGGGGCGAGTGGCGACGGCGGCGATCGCGCTCGCGTGCGCGGCGACGTTGCCGCGGCCACCGCACTGGGCGACGAGGCGGCCGCCCGGCTTGAGCGCCGCGCGCAGGTGGGCAAAGAGCACCTCGTGGTCGAGGATCCAATGGAAGGTCGCGGTCGAGAAGACCAGGTCAACCGGCTCGGAGACCTCCAGCTCGGCCAGGTCGGCTACGAGGTACGCGGCGCGGTCGCCCAGCCGCTCGCGCGCCTTCTCGATCATCGCGGCGGAGGCATCGACGGCGAGCAGCTCACCGTCGGGCAGGCGCTTCAGCAGCTCTTCGGTCACCCGCCCCGAGCCGCAGCCGGCGTCGATTGCCGCCTCGTCGCCGCGCAGCTCGAGCCGCTCAAGCACCTCCATCCCCCAGCTGAACTGGGGGTCGGAGATCGTGTCGTAGGTCTCCGCGTCCCACTCGCGCGGGCCGGAGTTCATCGGACCGGCCACGCCGCTCGCCTCAGAGTGCGGTCGTGACCGGGCCGCGATCGGCCGCGCCGGACTGCTCGAAGGCGTCGATCGCGCCCACGTTCTCGAGCGTGATGCCGATGTCGTCGAGCCCGTTGAGCAGGCGGTGCTTGACGTCGGGCTCGATCTGGAACTCGAAGACGCCGGCGGCGCAGTTGACCGTCTCGTCGTCGACGTCGATGCGCGCCTCGCCCGCCGCGGCGACGGCGCGGCAGTGCTCCTCGTCGAGGATCGCCGGCAACAGCCCGATCTTCGTGCAGTTGGAGTAGAAGATGTCGGCGAAGGAGGGCGCGACGATCGCCTGGAAGCCAAAATCCTCCAGCGCCCAGGGAGCGTGCTCGCGCGAGGAGCCGCAGCCGAAATTGGCCCCGGTGACGAGGATCGGGTTGGGCTCGAGCTCGATCTCGCCGTCGCGGATCCAGTCGTAGAAGAGGAACTCGCCGAAGCCGGTCCGCTCGACCCGCTTGAGGAACTGCTTGGGGATGATCTGGTCGGTGTCGACGTCGGCGCGATCCAGCACCGACACTTTCCCTTCAATCACATCAACTGGTCTCATGGTGTCCTCCACCCTGCCGGCGCGGACGCGGAAGCGAGACCGAATCCATATCCGATTCCTTCGGTCTCGCGAGAGCAGAGCAGCCGGCAGGCATTTGTTCTAGCTCCAATCCCTGATGTCGACGAAATGGCCCTCGATCGCGGCCGCGGCCGCCATCTTCGGGCTGACCAGGTGGGTCCGCCCACCCTTGCCCTGGCGGCCCTCGAAGTTGCGGTTCGAGGTCGAGGCGCAGCGCTCCCCCTCCATCAGGATGTCGGGGTTCATGCCGAGGCACATCGAGCAGCCCGCCTCGCGCCAGTCGAAGCCGGCCGAGCGGAAGACGTCGTCCAGACCCTCGGCTTCGGCGGTCGCCTTGACCTGCTGGGAGCCGGGCACGACCATCGCCCGCACCGAGCTGGCAACCTTGCGACCGTCGACCATCGCGGCGGCCTCGCGCAGGTCCTCGATCCGCGAGTTGGTGCAGGAGCCGATGAAGACCCGTTCCGGCGCCACCTCGGTCATCGGCGTGCCCGCCTCCAGGCCCATATAGGCGAGGGCGCGTTCGGCCGACTCGCGGTCGGCGGGCGAGTCGATCGCCGCCGGGTCGGGCACCGCGTCGGTGACCTGGACGACCATGCCGGGAGTCGTCCCCCAGGTCACCATTGGCGAGATCGCCGCGGCGTCGATCTCGACCTCGGTGTCGAAGCTGGCCCCCTCCTCGGTCGGCAGCTGGCGCCAGCGCTCGACCGCGGCGTCGAAGTCGGCGGGGGCGGCGGGACGCCCACGCACCCACTCGAAGGTCGTCT
This sequence comes from Solirubrobacterales bacterium, assembly GCA_035548675.1. Lineage (GTDB taxonomy): Bacteria > Actinomycetota > Thermoleophilia > Solirubrobacterales > 70-9 > VRUE01. The sequence continues at coordinate 9,558 of DASZSJ010000023.1, read as the reverse complement.
CGTCGGGGGCGATCATGCCGGCGCGGCCGCCGCCCTCGATCGTCATGTTGCAGATCGTCATCCGCCCGGGCATCGAGAGCGACTGGATCGCCGGGCCGGCGTACTCGACCGCGTGGCCGACCATGCCGCCGGTGCCGAGGCGCCCGATCGTGGCCAGGATCAGGTCCTTGGGCGTGACCCCGGCGCCGAGCTCGCCGCTGTAGCCGATCCGCATCGTCTTCGGTCGCTTCTGCACCAGGCACTGGGTGGCGAGCACGTGCTCGACCTCGGAGGTGCCGATGCCGAAGGCGAGCGCGCCGAAGGCTCCGTGGGTCGAGGTGTGGCTGTCGCCGCAGACGATCGTCATCCCCGGTTGGGTGACGCCCAGCTCGGGACCGATCACGTGGACGATGCCCTGGCGCTCGGAGCCCAGCGAGTAGAGCGGGATGCCGAACTCCTCGCAGTTGCGCTCCAGCGTTTCGACCTGGACACGGGAGAGCTCGTCGGCGATCAGGCGGGCGGCCATCGTGCCGTCGGTGGGCACGTTGTGGTCGGCGGTGGCGACCGTCTTGTCGGGGCGGCGCACCGGGCGCCCGGCCAGGCGCAGGCCGTCGAAAGCCTGCGGCGAGGTCACCTCGTGGACCAGGTGCAGGTCGATGTAGATCAGGCCGTCGGAGACCTCGTGCGCCTCCCAGAGCTTGTCGAACATCGTCTTCGGCATCGGGCCTCCTCCTAGCCCCGGCGCAGGCCGGCGGCGATCACGGCGAGGAAGCGCGTCGGCGCCTCGCCTTCGTTCTCGAAATGGTGCGGCAGGTCGGCGTCGAAGGTGACGCTGTCGCCCTCGCCCAGCTCATGGCGGGCGCCGTCGACGACCAGCGCCAGGGTGCCGGAGAGGACGACGGCGGTCTCGCGGCTGCCGGGCTCGTGCATCGGCGGGTCCTCGCGGCCGCCGGTGGTGGCGCCGGCGTCGAGCGTGTGCAGTGAGACGTCGGCGCGCTGGCCCGGCAGCGGCGGAGTCAGCTCCTCGAAGCGGTGCCCGCCGCGCTCCAGGGTGCGACGCGCGCCGGCGCGACTGACCGCGACGTGCTCGCCCTCGTCGAGGCGCAGCAGCTGCGACAGGGTCAGCTCCAGTCCGGCGGCGATCTTCGCCGCCACGGCCAGAGTCGGGCTCGTCTCCCCCCGCTCGACCTGCGAGAGCATCGGCGCGCTGACCCCGGAGCGCTCGCCCAGCTCGCGCAGCGAGAGCCCCATCGCCTCGCGCAGGGCGCGCACCCGCCCGCCGACGGCGGGTCCGTCAACGGCGGGAGAGGCGATCTCTGGCTGGGGAACCTTCATTACGTTTGTACGCTATCACATACAGAGCCTACAGGTCCTCGACCACCTCGCGCTCTATCTCCCCCACCTCCTGCTCGAGGTCCTCGAAGACCTGCTCCTCGAAGAAGGTGATCTGGGCGGCGACGCAGGTGAGGTAGATGGCGGTCGCGGTGAAGCCCGCCAGAGGCCAGGCCGAGGCGCCCTCGACGAGGTGTGCGACGAGCGAGGCGACGGCGACCGAGGCGGCCACCGGGACGAAGTGGAAGCTGCCCCAGAGGACGGGATGACTGGTCGAGCGCGCCCGCACCTTCAGCTCGCTGCGGAAGGCGAGCGCGCCGACGGCGGCGAAGCCGACCACCGCACCGAACATGAAGAGCAGCGCCTCGAGCGTGGTCGGCACGCCGCGGGCGTGGATCAGGACCGCGCCGGTGGTCCAGACGGTCAGCGTGTAGCCGTAGGGGCCGGCGCTGGTGCCGACCGCCTTGCGCAACCCGTGGCGATAGCGGTCGCGCAGGGGCGGCGGCGCCATCGCCTCAGGGACCGGGCGTACGCTCGACGGCGGCCTCGGCGGTGGCCGCCTCGGCCTCGCGGATCGCGGCCCCCTCCAGGGCGTTCGACAGAGCGCGCACGTAGGCGCGGGCAGAGGCCTCCAGGATGTCGGTGGCGACGCCCTGCCCGGTCGCCAGGCGGCCGGCGGCGCGCAGCATCACGGTCACCTGTCCCAGGGCGTCCTCTCCCCCGGTCACCGCCTCGACCGTGTACTGGCGCAGGTCGCACTCGGTGTCTGCCGCTCTCTGGATCGCGTGGAAGATCGCGTCGACCGGCCCGTCGCCGCTCGACTCGCCGACCGACTCCTCGCCGGAAGGCATCCTGACGGCGACCCGGGCCAGCGGCTCGCGCCGCGAGCCGGCCTCGACCTCGAACCAGGCCAGCTCGTGGGCGTCGGCCTTCTCGCGCATCTCGTCGGAGACGATCGCCTCCAGGTCCAGCGCCGTGACCTGCTTCTTGCGGTCGGCGACCTCCTTGAAGCGCTTGAAGGCGGCGTTCAGCGCGTTGCCCTCGACCTTGAAGCCCAGCTGCTCCAGCGCGTCTTTCAGCGCGTGGCGGCCGGAGTGCTTGCCCAGCACGATCGAGTTCGACTCCAGGCCGACTTCGGTCGCATCCATGATCTCGTAGGTGCTGCGCTCCTTCAGCACGCCGTCCTGGTGGATGCCGGACTCATGCGCGAAGGCGTTGCGGCCGACGACCGCCTTGTTGGGTTGGATCGCGTAGCCGGTCAGGCGCGAGACCATGCGGCTGGTGCGGGCCAGCTCGCGCGTTTCGATCCCGGTGGTCAGGCCGTGGACGTCCTCGCGCACCCGGATCAGCATCGCGATCTCCTCCAGCGAGCAGTTGCCGGCCCGCTCGCCGATCCCGTTGACGGCGCACTCGACCTGGCGGGCGCCGGCCAGCAGCCCGGCGTAGGAGTTGGCGACGGCCAGGCCCAGGTCGTCGTGACAGTGGACCGAGGTCTCGACCCCATCCAGCCCCGGCACCAACTCATACAGCCGCCGCCAGTACTCGGCGTACTCCCCGGGCGTCGTGTAGCCGACCGTGTCGGGGACGTTGACCACGGTGGCGCCCTCCTCGACCGCGATCGCGCAGACCTCGGCGGTGAACTCGATGTCGGCGCGGGTCGCGTCCATCGGCGAGAACTCGACGTCCTCGCAGTAAGAGCGGGCCAGGCGCACGGCGGCGCGGGCCTGCCCCTTGACGTCCTCGCGGTCGGTCTTCAGCTGGTGCTCGATGTGGATGTCGGAGGTCGAGATGAAGGTGTGGATGCGCGGCCGGGCGGCGTCCTTGACCGCCCCCCAGGCGGCATCGATATCGGCTTTGTGAGTGCGGGCCAGACCGCAGATCGTCGGCCCCTCGACGCCGCGGGCGATCGCCTCGACCGCCTCGAAATCGCCGGGTGAGGTGATCGGGAAGCCGGCCTCGATCACGTCGACCCCCAGCCGCGCCAGCTGCTGGGCGATCTCCACCTTCTCGGCCGTGTTCAGCGAGATGCCGGGCGACTGCTCGCCATCGCGCAGGGTTGTGTCGAAGATGTGGACGCGGTTTGCGTCGTCTACTGATGCCACTGGGTCCTCCTCCTTCTCTGCTTCTACCGAATGACCTTGTCTCTCGCGGCTATCGCGCCGCCCAGCGCTATTCCCCCCGAGGGGGGAGGAGAAGGAGGAGCGCAAGGCTGTCGAGCCGGTGCGTCATTCGTCCACGCAGGGTAGCGCAGAATTGTCCTGCCATCGATGACGTCGCGTAGGCTGCACCGATCGCAAGCGAGGCTCCCGCAAGCTCGATTCCACGTTCGACCTGGCTCGCCCTCTTCGCCATGGGCACGGCCGTGGTCGTCATCGCCAACGACTTCTCCGCGATCAACGTCGCCCTGCCGACGATGGAGAAGGACTTCGACACCAACGTCAACACGATCCAGTGGGTGGTCAACGCCTACGCCCTGACCTTCGGCGTGATGATCGTCACCGGCGGCCGCCTCGCCGACATGTTCGGTCGCCGCAACGCCTTCTTCCTCGGCACCGCGATCTTCGCCTCGATGTCGGCGCTGGGCGGCGCCGCGCAGACCGAGACCTGGCTGATCGCGACCCGCACCCTGATGGGGATCGGCGGCGCGTTGATGTGGCCGGCGATCCTCGGCATGACCTACGCCCTGCTGCCCGACGACAAGGCCGGACTGGCGGGCGGGATCATCATCGGCGCGGCCGGCCTCGGCAACGCGGTGGGACCGCTGATCGGCGGCGTGCTCACCGATGCGCTCAGCTGGCGCTGGATCTTCTTCCTCAACGTGCCGATCTCGGCCTTCGCCGTGCTCGTCACCTACCGCCTGGTCAAGGTGGCGGAGCCGGACGCGGGCGAACAGCGGATCGACTATCCGGGCATCGCCGCGATCTCCGTCGGCCTCGTCTCGCTGCTCGTCGCTCTTGACCAGATCGATGACTGGGGCTTTGGCGACCCGCGCGTGATCGCGATGCTCGTGCTCTCCGCGGTCCTGCTCATCGCTTTCGTGCCAATCGAGCGGCGGGCTGGCAAGAGTGCGCTGGTGCCGAGCGAAGTGATGGCCAACGAGAGCTTCCGCGCTTCCTGCCTGGCGATCCTGCTGATGTCGGCAACCTTCTTCGCGGCGCTGCTCTACCTGCCGCAGTTCATGCAGCACCAGCTCGGCTACTCGCCGCTGGGGGCGGGCCTCGGGATGCTGCCCTTCCTCGCCACCTTCGCCTGCGTCTCCTTCGTCGCCGGGCCGCTCTACGAGCGCCTCGGGGCGAAGCTGCTCGCCTCGGTCGGGGCGCTCTGCATCACGCTCGCCCCCTTCGCCTTCTCGCTGGTCGGCGAGGGCTCGGGCTACGGCTCGCTCGTCGCCGGCATGGTCGTGCTCGGCATCGGAATCGGCAGCTTCTACCCGACCGCCACCACCGCCGGCGTCACCTCGGTCGACGAATCGCAGACCAGTCTCGCCGGTGGCATCGTCTACATGTTCCAGATCGCCGGTGGCTCGATCGGGCTGGGGCTGACGACCATGGTCTTCTCCGCCCAGGCCTCCTTCGTCGACGGCATCCAGGCCGCCTTCAGGCTCGACGCGGCGCTCTCACTGGTCGGCTTCCTCGTCGCGCTCTTCTTTGTCGGCGGTCGCCTCTTCGGTCGGCGCGCGGTCGAGCCCAGCTCGACCTGAGGCAGCGCGTCAGCCCGAGGAAGTGGGCCGCAGGACGAAGCCGTTGCGGACCAGGGTGTTGTTGCCGCTGCCACCGCGGAGCGTGTCGCTACTGCCACCGCGGAGCACGTCGTTGCCAGCGCCGCCGAGCAGTTCGTCGTGGCCGGGGCCGCTGAAGAGCAGGTCGTCCCCGCCCCTGCCGACGACCTTGTCGTTGCCTTCGCCGCCAAGCAGCTTGTCGGGGCCGTTGCCGCCGATCAGGGTGTCATTGCCGGGGCCGCCCCGCATCGTCACCGGCAGCCCGATCGCGCTCGACACCGAGATCGAGTCGTCGCCGGGGCCGGCGTTGACCTCGAACCCGGCCACCAGCGGCGCTTTGCAGGCGAGCTCGGTCGCCACTCCCGGCGTGTGTTCGCAGATCGTTCCGCCCACTTCCAGCGGCACGACCGAGTCGATCACGTAGCTGCGCCCATCCGGCGAGAGCCAGATGTGGATCGTGTTCTGCGCCGAGCCGCCGGCCAGGACGACGGTGTAGGTCGGTTCCGCATGCGCGGGCGCGGCGGCACCCACCGTCGCCAGCATCGTCAGCAAGATCAGAATCGCCGTCTTCATCGCAAAGCCCCCGCCGCGCCGGGTTTCTAATCAGGGAACAACACAACCTTGCCAACGTTGCGGCGCTGGGCGATGAATTCGTGAGCCTCGCCGGCGCGCTCGAAGGGGAAGGCCTCGGCGACGACCGGGTCGAGGCGACCGGCCTCTAGATCGGCCATCAGCGGCTCGGTGACGCGGTCGAGGCTGCCCTCGCGTTCCCACCACTTGAGCATGTTGAGGCCGAAGACGCCCTTGTTCTCGTTCATCAGGGCGAGGCTCTTCCACCAGGGGATCGTCGCCAGCGGCATCTTCGCCAGCCCGCGCAGCATCGCCGGGATGTCGCGGCGGCCTTCGTTGGTCACCTCCGAGAGCCCGTACATGACCAGGCGCCCGCCCGAGCGCAGCAGCCGGTAGTCCTTGCGGAACGAGGTCGGACCGAGCGCGTCGATGATCAGGTCCACCCCCTCGCCGCCGGTGAGGCGCATCGTCTCCGCCTCGAAGTCCTGGCTGCGGTAGTCGATCGCCTCGGTGACGCCCTGGGCGCGGATCGCGTCGTGCTTGGCGGGCGAGGCGGTGCCGAATATCTCAGCGGCGCCAACGTTGCGGGCGATCTGAGTGGCGGCCGTGCCGACCCCGCCCGCGGCGGCGTGGATGAGGACGCGGTCGCCCTGGCGCAGGCTGCCCATGACGATCAGCGCTGCGTAGGCGGTGCCGTAGTTGACCGGGAAGGCGGCGCCCTGCTCGAAGCTGAGGCCCTCGGGCAACGGCAGGGCCTGCTCGGCCGGCACCGAGACCAGCTCGGCCTGGCCGCCGAAGCGGGTGCCGGCGACGACCCGGTCGCCGACCGCGTGCTCGCTGACGCCCGCGCCGACGCTCTCGATCGTGCCGGCGACCTCATACCCCATCACGCAGGGCGGCTTCGGCGCGTCGGGATAGAGGCCGAGCCGGGCCATCGTGTCGGCGAAGTTGATCCCCGCCGCCCTGACCGCGATGCGGACTTCGCCCGGCCCGACCGGCGGATCCGGCCGCTCGAGAACCTTCAGGACCTCGGGACCGCCGTTGCCTGTCTGCACCAGCGCTTTCACCGGGCAAGCCTACTTGACTGGCTGAGGAGCCAGTCCGCTGGCGGGCGCGCGAACGGGCTCCTAGAGGTCGACCGACCTGCCGACGGAAAAGCCGTCGAGCTGGAGAATCTTGGCGATCGTCTCCGTTCGCACGTGGGCGTCGGTGGTGAGCGCCATCACGGCGCGGTCGCCGCCTTCCTCGGCACCGACGGCGGCCGAGACGATGTTGACGCCCTCCTCTCCGAACATCGTGCCGACGCGGCCGATCATGCCGGGGCGGTCGGCGTAGCGGAAGACGGCGATGTGCTCGGCGAAGGGCAGGTAGAAGCTCTCGCCCCAGACCGAGACGAGGTAGGGCTCGTTGCGGGGGCCGACGCCTGTTCCCGCGACCTCGACCTCTTCCCCGGCGGAGTGGAGCCGCACGGTGACGAGCTCGGTGAAGTCCTCGGAGCTCGACTCCTTCGCCTCGACCAGGTCGACGCCGCGTTCTTCGGCCATCTGCGGCGCGTTGACCAAGTTGACCGGCTCCTCGGTGTGGCCGGAGAGGATGCCGACGAGGACGGCGATGCCGAGCAGGCGGGTGTCGTACTGGGCGAGTTTGCCGCGGAACTCGACGGCGACGCGGTCGACCGAGCCCTGGCCAAGTCCCTGGGCGAGGCGACCGAGCTTTTCGCAGAGCGGCACGAAGGGCGAGAGCGCCTCCATCTCCTCGGGGCGCACGGCGGCGATGTTGACCGCGTTGGTGACGACCGCCCCGGTCAGCGCCGCGGTCACCTGTTCGGCGGTGACGACGCCGGCGCGGTCCTGCGCCTCGGCGGTGGAGGCGCCGAGGTGCGGCGTGACGACGACGTCGGAGCGGGCGAAGATCGGGTGCTCGGTGAAGGGCTCGGAGGGGAAGACGTCGAGCGCGGCGCCGCCGACCTTGCCCGACTCGAGCCCGGCGAGCAGTGCGTCGAGGTCGACCAGCTCGCCGCGGGCGCAGTTGACGATCCGCACCCCCTGCTTCATCGCGGCGATCGCCTCGGCGTCGATCAGGTCGATCGTGTCCGGGGTCTTCGGCACGTGCACGGTGACGACGTCGGCGCGGGCGAAGAGCTCCTCGAGGCTCTCGGCGCCCTCGACGCCGAGTTCGCGAAAGCGCTCGGCCGAGACGAACTTGTCGAAGGCGACGACGTCCATCTCGAAGGCCTGGGCGCGCTTGGCGACGAGCTGGCCGATGCGGCCGAAGCCGACGATGCCGATCGTCTTGCCGTAGAGCTCGGCGCCCTTGAACTTGGCCCGGTCCCAGCGACCGTCGACGAGGGCGCCGTGGGCCTGGGGGACGTTGCGGAAGAGCGCCAGGGCCAGGGCCAGGGTGTGCTCGGCGGCAGCGACCGAGTTCGATTCCGGCGCGTTGGCGACGACGATGCCGCGGCGGGTGGCGGCGGGGATGTCGACGTTGTCGACGCCGGTGCCGGCGCGGCCGATCACCTTGAGCCGGTCGGCGCGGTCGATCAGCTCCGGGGTCAGCTTCGTCGCCGAGCGGATCAGGATCGCGTCGTAGCCGCCGATCGCGTCGGCCAGTTCCGCCTCGCCCATCTCCAGGCCGAGGTCGACCTCGAAGTTCTGGCGCAGCAGGTCGACGCCGGAGTCGGCGATCTTCTCCTTGACCAGGACCTTCGGCTTCATCGCACAACCTTTTGTTCACGTCGCAATCGACGCGGACTCGAATGACCGGCGATCACCGCGACGATTGCGACGTTCACGGACGGGCCTCCCCCACGTTGTCGACCACCCAGTCGATGCAGGCGGTCAGCGCTTCCACGTCGGCGGTCTCGACCGCCGGGAACATGCCGATGCGCAGCTGGTTGCGACCGAGCTTGCGGTAGGGCTCGACGTCGACGATGCCGTTGGCGCGCAGCGTCGCGGCAACGGCCGCGGCGTCGACCGAGTCGTCGAAGTCGATCGTGCCGACCACCAGCGAGCGCTTGGCGGGGTCGGCGACGAAGGGCGTGGCGAACTCGCTCGCCTCGGCCCAGCCGTAGAGGTGGCCGGAGGAGGCCGAGGTCCGCTCCACACACCAGGCGAGGCCGCCGCCGGCCAGCATCCACTCGACCTGGTCGGCGAGCAGGATCAGCGTCGCCAGGGCGGGCGTGTTGTAGGTCTGCTCCTTGCGCGAGTTCTCCAGCGCCGTCTGCAGCGAGAGGAAGCCAGGCTGCCAGCGGCCGGCGGCGCCGTCGAGCTCGCCGATGCGCTCGATCGCGGCGGGGCTGAACGCGGCCAACCAGAGGCCGCCGTCGGCGCCGAAGGCCTTCTGCGGCGCGAAGTAGTAGACGTCGGCCTGAGCAGCGTCGAGCGGCAGGCCGCTGGCGCCCGAGGTGGCGTCGATCAGGACGAGGGCATCGCCAGCGCCCTGCGGGCGCTGGACCGGGACCATCACCCCGGTCGAGGTCTCGTTGTGAGCCCAGGCGATCGCATCGGCGGCGTTGTCGGCGACGGGCGCGGGTGCCTCGCCCGGCTCGGCCTCGACCACGATCGGCTCGGCGAGGAAGGGCGCGCCCGCGGTCGCCTTGGCGAACTTGCTCGAGAACTCGCCGTAGGCGAGGTGCAGGGCGCGCTCGCGCACGAGCCAGGCGCAGGCGGCGTCCCAGAAGGCGGTCGTGCCGCCGTTGCCGAGCGCAATCTCGTAGCCGTCGGGGAGCGAAAAGAGCTCGGCGAGGCCGGCGCGGACGCGGGCGACGAGGTCGCGGACCGGCGCCTGGCGGTGCGAGGTGCCCATCAGCTGCGACTGCTGTGCCAGCTTCTCCAGCGCCTCGGGGCGGACCTTCGATGGTCCGCAGCCGAAGCGACCGTCGGCGGGCTTGAGGTCTGCGGGGATCTGGGCGGCGGTCTCAGTCGTCACGGCGGAGGCGACAGGTTAGTGACCGCGACGGG
>DASZSJ010000022.1:0-15305 GCA_035548675.1 Solirubrobacterales bacterium | reverse complement strand
CGACAGGTTTGCGGCCCGTCGGCCCCTGGTTGGGCCCGTTGCCTCCCTTGTGGGAGCTAGCGATCGAGGCCGAGCTCTATGACGCGGGCGGCGATTTGGCGGGGGCGGTCGCGGCCGGCGTCGCCGGAGACGTCGAGCTTGGCGGCGAGGGCGTCGAGGCGGCGCTGGGCGGTGCGCTCGCTGATGTGGAGGGCGGCGGCAACCTCGGCGCGGGTGGCGGGGCGACCGGCGAAGGCGCCCTCGCTGCGGTAGGGAGCAACAAGAGCCATCGCGGTTGCGCGCTCGTCTTCAGTTAGAGCGATGGCGCCACCTGGAGCGGCGACCGTGCCGCCCGCCCGCCCCGGCACCGGGTCGGAGACTTCCAGCCGGTAGCCGCCGACGATCAGCGTGTCGCCGTCGCGCAGCCGCCGCGGCCGATCCAGCGGCTCGCCGTTGAGCGCGGTGCCGTTGCGGCTGTCGAGGTCGGTCGCCATCAGCACCCCGCCCCGGTTCTCGATCTCGAGGTGGTTCCAGGAGACCGCCTCGTCGTCGAGGTGAACCGCCGCCTCGGGATCCCTCCCCACCACCGTGCGCTCCACCGCCAGCGCCACCGACCGTGGCTCCCCACCCGGCCCCATGATCCAAACCCGCGCATCCATCCAGCCGCGAGCATAGATCCCAACGCTGACTTCGCCTTTATGGGGGCATACGGGGTCACAAACACGAAGTCAGCCGGGGGGCGCCTGGGGGGCGGGTAGGGTGGCGTGCCTTGAGCGGCGTTGAGGCGGAGAAGCGGGCGGCGGCGGAGGCGGCGGCGGAGTTGGTCGAGGACGGGATGACCGTCGGCCTCGGCACCGGCTCGACGGTCGCCTTCCTGCTGCCGGCGCTGGCGGCGCGCGGGCTGAGCGGGATTCGCTGCGTCGCCACCTCGGTCGCGACCGAGCAGCAGGCGCGCGAGCTCGGCATCCCGGTCGAGGAGTTCAGCCAGTTGGGCCGGCTCGACATCGCGATCGACGGCACCGACCAGGTGACGCCCGACGGCTGGCTGATCAAGGGCGGCGGCGGCGCCCACCTGCGCGAGAAGATCGTCGCCGCGGCGGCCGAGCGCTTCATCGTCATCGCCGACTCGAGCAAGCCGGTCGAGGCGCTGAGCGCGCCGGTGCCGCTCGAGCTCTTCGCCTTCGGCATCGCCTCGACCCTGGCGCGGCTCGGCCCGGCGGTCGCCCTGCGCGAGGTTCCGCACAGCCCCGATGACGGCGTCATCGCCGATTACGGCGGCGAGGTCGGCGACCCGGCGGCGCTTGCGGCCCGCCTCGAGGCCGACCCCGGCGTCGCCGCCCACGGCCTCTTTCCGCCGGATATGGTGAGCGCGGTGCTGGTGGGGGCCGGAGGCGCCGTCGAACGGATGACCCTGAGCTAACTCCAGAGGAGACCGCAGATGAGTGACTTCACCGGGCTGGCGATCGCCGGCCGCATCGCGACCCCTAGCGATCCCGACTGGGACGAGGTGCGCCTCGCCTGGAACCTCGCCGCCGAGCAGCGCCCCGAGGCGGTCGCCCTGGTCGAGAACGCCGACGACGTCATCAAGACGGTCCGCTTCGCCGCCGAGAACGGGCTGCGGGTCGCCGGCCAGGGGACCGGGCACGGGGCCTTCGCCCTCGCCACCTCGCTCGAGGACACGATCCTGGTCAAGACCGAGCGCATGCGCGGAATCGAGGTCGACCCCGAGGCGCGAACCGCCCGGGCCGAGGCCGGCGTGCTCGTCGCCGAGCTCAGCGCCGCCGCCCAGGAGCACGGCCTCAGCTCGATGCCGGGCTCCTCACCCGACGTCGGCGTCGTCGGCTACACGCTCGGCGGCGGGCTCAGCTGGCTCGGCCGCCGCCATGGCTTTGCCTGCAACCGCGTGCGCGCGATCGAGCTGGTCACCGCCGGCGGCGAGGCGCGCACAGTCGACGCGGCGAGCGAGCCCGACCTCTTCTGGGCGCTGCGCGGCGGCGGGGGCGGCTACGCGCTCGTCACCGCGCTGCACGTCAACCTGCTGCCGATCGCCGCGGTCTACGCCGGCGCCCTCGCCTTCCCGGCCGAGCTCGGCGCCGACGCCGTGCGCGCCTACCGCGACTGGGCGGCCGGAGTCCCCGACGAGGTCACCTCGGTTGTCCGCTTCGTCACGCCGCCGCCGCTTCCCGACGTGCCCGAGCCGATCCGCGGCCGGCCGCTGCTGACGATCGACGGCGCCTGCATCGGTGGCCAGGAGGAGGGCGAAGCGCTGGTCGCGCCGCTGCGCGAGCTGGGCGAGACGATCCTCGACACCTGGGGGCAGATCCCCGCCGAGGGCCTCTGCCGCATCCACATGGACCCGGAGAACCCGGTGCCGGGCCTGGGCGAGGGAATGACGATCCGCGAGCTGCCCGACGAGGCGATCGACGCCTTCGTCGGCCTCGCCGGCCCCGGCTCGGGCTCGCCGCTGCTGCAGAGCGAGCTGCGCCAGCTCGGCGGCGCCCTCGGCCGGCCCGACCCCGGGGGCGGCGCGCTCACCCACCTCGAGTCGGGCTGGGTGATGTACAGCGTCGGCCTGCCGATGACGCCGGAGCTCGGCGAGGCGATCCCCGCCCACCTGCGCAAGATCGAGCAGACGATGCAGCCCTGGGCGGGCGAGGGCTCCTACTACAACTTCACCGAGCGTCCCTGCGACGTCGACTCGATCCTCCCCGCCGAGGTCTGCGCCCGCCTCGCCGAGGTCAAGCGCGCCTGGGACCCCAACGACATGATCGTCGCCAACCACACGGTCTCGCTGGAGACGGCTTAATAGGGCCGCGTTTGGTCATAGTGGTACGCTTGTACCACTATGACATTTGTGGTTCCCACTCGAACAGGTCGCTTCGAGATTCGCGAGTCGCGGAGCACACCAAGGGGACCCCGCAGCCGCACGCTGGCCTCGTTCCAGGAGCTGACCGACGAGGTCATCGAGAAAGCCCAGGCCAGAGCAGAAAAACCACCTAGCGCCGAGCAGTTGCAGCGCGCCGCTCGTCGCGCGGGCGCGCCGGTGCCGGGAAGGCCCATCGACAGGGCGGCCCGCGCCCTGATCGCCGAACTCGGCAAGGGCCGGAAGCTGGACCCCCCCCTGCGGCACCTGCTGGCGGATCTCCTTCAACAGGAGCAGGCCGACCATCCCCCGATCAGCGACTCCGGCCTCTCGGTCGCCGCCTGGGTTGGCGCCACCCCAGCGCAGCGCGGCGACGCGCTCGTCGACCTTCTCCTGCTCGCCGACGCCCTTCCCGCGAAGCGGGCAAAGGAGCCACTGCGCTTCCCGCCCCTGAACCGGGTGGCCCGATGACTCCGGCCCTTTCCGCCACGCCCTCGCTTCCAGACAAGGTCCTTGCCATCCACGAAGCCCTGGCGGGGGCAAAGATTCCGCACGCAATCGGGGGGGCACTGGCCCTCGCGTACTACGCCGAGCCGCGCGCCACCGTCGACATCGATCTCAACCTCTTCGTCCCAGTGGAGAGGTGGGAGAAGGTCGTCGATGCGCTCGTCGCGATCGGCGTGGACGCAAGTGAGCTGGACCCCGGCTCACTCGCTCGAGACGGCCAGTGCCGCCTCTGGTGGGACGACAACCCGGTCGACCTCTTCTTCGCCAACTCCCCGATCCACGCGGAGATGCCGAACGAGATACGACGGGTGCCCTTCGCGGGCGCGACCGTTCCGATCCTTGGACCGGAGCACCTCGCGGTCTGCAAGGCCATGTTCGATCGCCCCAAGGACTGGCTCGATATCGAGCAGATGCTGCTCGGCGCGGACGGCCTCGACGCCGGGGAGATCGAGCGCTGGCTGATCGGCATGGTCGGCGACGACGATCGGCGCCTGCGGCGACTGCGAACACTCCGCCCCCCCAGCTAGGGCCTCTCCGCCAAGGCTCTCCGCAGGGCTTTCCCGGCTAGAGCCTCCCCGGCTAGGACGGCGCCGCGGCGGCGTCGGCGATCACCGTCATCCGCGCGTTCTCGACCCGGCCGGCGGGGATCGTCGCGTCGCCGGCGAGCAGCTTCTCCAGCGCCTCGACCTTTTTCGGACCGGTGACCAGCCAGACGATCTGGCGCGCTTCGGCGAGCGCCGGATAGGTGAGGGTCATGCGGGGGTGGCCCTGGTAGGCGGTCTCGGTGAGGGCGACGCGGCGGTCGCGGACCTCGAGCACCGGGTCGCCGGGGACCAGCGAGGCGGTGTGGCCGTCGGGACCAAGGCCGAGGTGGACGCAGTCGAGCGGCTGGGGCAGGCTGCTTTCGTAGTCGCGGGCCGCGGCCGCGAGGTCGCGCTGGGTCACCGGCATCGGCCGCATCGCGGCCTGGTGGTCCATCGAGAGGCCGAGCACCATGTGGGTGAGGTTGCGATCCTGGCTGCCGGGCGCGGCGATGCGCTCGTCGACCTGGAAGAGCTGCGTCTTCTCCCAGGGCATCCGCTCCTCTTCGCCGAGCATCGCCAGCATCGCCCAGGGGGTGCGGCCGCCGCTCATCGCCAGCGCGAAGGCGTCGCGCTCGGCCACGGCCTCGGCGCCGATCGCGGCGATCAGCTCGGCCGCCCGGCGGGCCGCAGCCCGCTCGTCGGCAAGGACCTCGACCTCGATCGCCAACGCTTCCCCTAGGACGGCTTCTCGTCGTGGCCGCCGAACTGCTTGCGCATCGCCGAGAGCACCTTGTCGGCGAAGTCGTCGAGCCCGCGCGAGGCGAAGCGCTCGTAGAGCGCAGCAGTCAGGACGGGTGCCGGCACGCCCTCGTCGATCGCCGCGATCGAGGTCCAGCGACCCTCGCCGGAGTCGGAGACGCGCCCGGCGAACTCGCCCAGGTCCGGCGATTCCTGCATCGCCGCGGCGGTTAGGTCGAGCAGCCAGGAGCCGATCACGCTGCCGCGGCGCCAGACCTCGGCGATCTCCGGCAGGTCGAGGTCGTACTGGTAGTACTCGGGCTGCTCCAGCGGCGCCGTCTCGGCGTCGGCCTCGCGCTGGACCTTGCCCGCGTTGGCGTTCTCGAGGATGTTCAGCCCCTCGGCGTAGGCGGCCATGATCCCGTACTCGATCCCGTTGTGGACCATCTTCACGAAGTGGCCGGCGCCGTTGGGGCCGCAGTGCAGGTAGCCGTTCTCGGCGGGCGAGGGGTCGCCGTCGCGGCCGGGAGTGCGCGCCGCCGACTCGACCCCCGGCGCCAGCGAGGCGAAGACCGAGTCGAGCCGCTCGACCGCGCCGTCGGGGCCGCCGATCATCAGGCAGTAGCCGCGCTCGAGGCCGAAGACGCCGCCGCTGGTGCCGCAGTCGACGAAGTCGAGCTGCTGCCCGCGCAGCTTCTCGGCGCGGCGGATGTCGTCGCGGTAATAGGAGTTGCCGCCGTCGACGATCGCGTCGCCCGGCTCCAGCACGGCGGCGAGGTCCTCGATCGTCTTCTCGGTGATCTCGCCCGCCGGCACCATCACCCAGACCGAGCGCGGGGCGCTCAGCTTCGCCGCCAGCTCCGCCAGCGAGGAGGCGCCATCGGCGCCCTGGCCCGCCAGCTCGGAGACCGCGTCGGGGTTGACGTCGTAGGCGACGATCCGGTGGCCGTCGCGCATCAGCCGCCGCGCCATGTTGGCGCCCATCCGGCCGAGGCCCACCATTCCCAGCTCCATGGCCCTGAACCCTACGCGACGGCAGGCGTATCTGACATAACAGGCGAATACGGCGCCTTCCGGGTCAGACACGCCTGCGGGGAGGTAGCCTGGCGGGCGATGGAGCCCGCGGCCGCGACGCACGCCGACGCCAGCGCCGACCTGCTGGCGATTTTCGGGATCAGCGGCGACCTGGCGAAGAAGATGACCTTCCGGGCGCTCTACCGGCTGGAGGCGCGGCGCAAGCTCGACTGCCCGATCGTCGGCGTCGCAATCGACGAGTGGAGCACCGAGCAGCTGCGCGAGCACGCCCGCGAAGCGGTGACGAAAACGGTCAAAGACCCCGACGAGGAGGTGCTGGAGCGGCTCGCCAAGCGGCTCTCCTACGTGCAGGGGGACTACGGCGACGCGGCGACCTTCGAGCGGGTCGGCAAGACGATCGGCGAGGCCAAACGGCCGGTCTTCTACCTGGAGATCCCGCCCTCGCTCTTCGCCACGGTCGTGCACGGCCTCGCCGCCGCCGGCCTCACCGGGAACGCCCACGTCGTGATCGAGAAGCCCTTCGGCCACGACCTCGCCTCGGCGCGGGCGCTCAACGCGGAGCTGTGCGAGGTGCTCGACGAG
Organism: Solirubrobacterales bacterium; assembly: GCA_035548675.1. Taxonomy (GTDB): domain Bacteria; phylum Actinomycetota; class Thermoleophilia; order Solirubrobacterales; family 70-9; genus VRUE01. Next base: position 9,077 of record DASZSJ010000022.1, on the reverse strand, counting down.
AGCCAGATCCTGCGCATCGACCACTACCTCGGCAAGGAGCCGGTGATGGACATCACCTACCTGCGCTTCGCCAACTCGGTGCTCGAGCCGGTCTGGAACAGGGAGCACGTCTCGCACGTGCAGCTGACGATCGCCGAGGACTTCGGCGTCGACGACCGCGGCCGCTTCTACGACGCGGTCGGGGCGATGCGCGACGTGATCCAGAACCACGCCCTGCAGGTGCTCGCCCTGGTCGGAATGGGCCCGCCGACCGGCAACCACTACGACTCGGTCCGCGACAAGAAGCTCGAATTCTTCAAGGCGACCCGCACCGCGGACCCGAAGCGCTACGTGCGCGGCCAGTACGAGGGCTTCCTCGAGGTCAAGGACGTGGCGCCGGACTCGCAGACCGAGACCTTCGCCGCGGTCGAGCTGGCGGTCGACAACTGGCGCTGGAGCGGCGTCCCCTTCTTCATCCGCGCCGGCAAGTGCATGCCGGCCAAGTCGAGCGAGGTCAGCGTCGTCTTCAAGAAGCCGCCGCCGCTCGGCGTCGGCCCCGGCAAGCGCCCGGACTCGAACCGGATGACGGTGCGGATCGAGCCGGCGCCGGGAGCGCGGATGGGCCTCTTCGCCAAGCAGGCCGGCGAGGAGGCCTTCGAGCCCGCCGACCTCGAGGTGCTCTTCGAGAAGGTCCCCGGCGAGGACCCCGAGCCCTACGAGCGCCTGCTGGGCGACGCGCTCGCCGGCCGCCACCAGCTCTTCACCCGCCAGGACGCGGTCGAAGAGACCTGGCGGATCGTGCAGCCGCTGCTCGACGAACCGGGGCCGGTGCACCGCTACGAGCCCGGCACCTGGGGGCCGCAGGAGGCGCAGAAGCTGACCCGCGGCATCTGCCAGTGGCACGAACCCTGGCTGCCGTGGTCCGGCGACGCAATGCCTAGCGGCGTGCTAGGTTTTTGATTCCGATTAGGGCCACCTAATTAGGGTTCCCTGGGCTAGGGAACGGACGAAGGAGCAACCGCAGGAATGATCCCCACACTTGTCATCGCCCTGCGCGAGGGCGTCGAGGCCTCGCTGATCGTCGGCATCATCGCCGCCTTCCTGGTCAAGGAGGGGCGGGGCGACGCGATCAAGCAGATGTGGATCGGGGTCGGCATCGCCGTCGCCCTCTGCCTGGGGATCGCGGTCCTGCTCGAGGTCGTCGGCGAACAGCTGCCGCAGAAGGAGCAGGAGGGGCTGGAGACGATCATCGGCCTGATCGCGGTCTCCGCCGTCACCTACATGATCATCTGGATGCGCCGCAACGCGCGCGGGATCAAGAAGGCGCTGGAAGGCGACGCGGCGCACGCGCTGGCCCGCGGCTCGGCGATGGCTCTGGTCGCGATGGCCTTCCTCGCCGTGCTGCGCGAGGGCTTCGAGACCTCGGTCTTCATGCTCGCCGCCTTCCAGGACGCAACCGACACGACCGCCGCCGGGGCGGGCGCGGTGATCGGCCTGATCCTGGCGGTCGTGATCGGCGTCGGCCTCTACCGCGGCGGCGTGCGGATCAACCTCAACCGCTTCTTCCGCATCACCGGCCTGATCCTCGTCTTCGTCGCCGCCGGCCTGCTCTCGAGCTCCCTGCACACCGCCCACGAGGCGGGCTGGTTCAACACCATGCAGGGGCAAGCGCTCGACCTCACCTGGCTGGTCCAGCCGGGAACGGTCAGCGGCTCGCTGCTGACCGGCATGCTCGGCCTGCAGCCGACGCCGACGATCGGCGAGGTCGGGATCTACCTGCTCTACGCGGTGCCGATGGCGCTCTACGTGCTCTGGCCCGACCGGCTGCGGCGGCGGCAGCGACCGGCGCAGGCCAAGGCACAGGGAGCCCCCGCCGAGAGCCCCGCCTGATGCCGACCGCGCGAACGCGATGACCGAGCTGACACGGCGGCGATTGCTCGGCGCGGCGGGGGTCGGCGCGGCCGGGGTCGGCCTCGGCGGCGTCGGCGGCTACCTGGTCGGCAGCGAGACCGCCAAGGCCGAAGACGGCACCGGCAGCGTCCCCTTCTACGGCGAGCACCAGGCGGGGATCGACACCCCGGCGCAGGACCGCCTCCACTTCGCCGCCTTCGACCTGGTCGACGCCAGCCCGGCGGCGCTGCGCGAGCTGATGCGGGAATGGTCGCGCGCCGCGGCCGAAATGACCGCCGGCCAGATGGTCGGCGACGTCAACTCCGAGCAGCTGGCGCCGCCCGACGACACCGGTGAGACGGTCGGCCTGCTGCCCTCGCGGCTGACCGTCACCTTTGGCTTCGGCCCCAGCCTCTTCGCCAAGCGCGGGCTCGGCCTCGCCGGCAAGCGGCCGGCGGCGCTGCGCGAGATCCCGCCCCTCCCCGCCGACGAGCTGAACGAGGGCGAAAGCGGCGGCGACCTCTGCGTGCAGGCCTGCTCGGACGACCCGCAGGTCGCCTTCCACGCGGTCCGCAACCTGGCCCGGATCGGCCGCGGCACCGTGGTCATGCGCTGGTCCCAGCTCGGCTTCGGCCGCACCGCCAGCACCAGCCGCGGCCAGGACACCCCGCGCAACCTGATGGGCTTCAAGGACGGCACCGCCAACATCAAGGCCGAGGACACCGCGGCGATGGACCGCTTCGTCTGGGTCGGGCGCGAGGGGCCGGCCTGGATGCGCGGCGGCAGCTACTTGGTCACCCGCCGCATCCGCATGCTGCTCGAGGTCTGGGACCGCTCCTCGCTGGAAGACCAGGAGCAGACGATCGGCCGCGACAAGTACCGCGGCGCTCCACTCGGGGGGCACGACGAGTTCGAACCGCTCGACCTCGAGGCGGAAGCGGACGGCAGGCCGACGATCCCGGTCGACTCCCACGTGCGGCTCGCCTCGGCCTCCTTCAATGGTGGCGAGCGGATCCTGCGCCGCGGCTACTCCTTCACCGACGGCGTCGACGAGAGCCTCGGCGAGCTCGAAGCCGGCCTCTTCTTCATCTGCTTCCAGCGCGACCCGCAGCGCCAGTTCGTCGCGATCCAGCGCCGCCTCGGCTCCGCCGACGCGCTCAACGAGTACATCAAGCACGTCGGCAGCGCCGTCTTCGCCGTCCCACCCGGGGCGCGCCGCGGCGGCTACGTCGGCGAAACCCTGCTCAGCTGACCCTTCCGGTGCGCTTTATCCCCCAATAGCGGAGCAAAGGCGCAGCGGGACATATTCCGACTCGTTTTGTCGGTCTTTGTTAGGGTGCCCTAAATTCCAATGACCAATCGCTGACTTCGCCTTTAGTGGTGCATACGGAGTCATAAAGGCGAAGTCAGCAAGACAACGCAAGACAACAGGGGAGAACTCTTGAGACTGATTAGCCGGATTGCCCTTCTGGTTGTAGTGGGGGGGGTTTCGATACTCGCCGCCGGCTGCGGATCCAGCGACGACGCGCCCGCGGGCGCCAAGAAGATGGCCTTCGAACTGACCGACGCGGGCTGCGTGCCGAACCAGGCGAAAGCGCCGGCGGGGCCGATCAACTTCGAAGTCGAAAACGCCGGCACCTCTAAGGTGACCGAGCTCGAGGTGCTCGACGGCGAAACGATCCTGGGCGAGGTGGAGAACCTCTCCGACGGGCTCTCGGGCAGCTTCTCCCTCACGCTCGAGGAAGGCGAATACACGCTCTACTGCCCCGGCGGCGACGAGGAGAAGGGAACCCTCGCGGTCAGCGGCGAGCTGCAGGCCGAGAACAGCCCCGAAGTCGAAAAGGCGATTGCCGACTACCGCAAGTACCTGGAGGAAAACACGGCCGAGCTGGTCGCCGCGACCGAACCGTTCGTCGCCGCCGTCGTCGCCGGCAACGTCGCCAGGGCGAAGGCGCTGTATCCGGCCGCCCGCGTCCCCTACGAGCGGATCGAGCCGGTGGCCGAGTCCTTCGGCGACCTCGACCCGCGCATCGACGCGCGCGAAAACGACGTGCCGGCGAAGGAATGGAGCGGCTTCCACGTGATCGAGAAGGCGCTCTGGGAAGAAAACACCGCCAAGGGCATGGCGCCGGTCGCCGAACAGCTCCAGGCCGACGTCGAAGAACTGCGCGACAAGGTGAAGTCGGTGAAGCTGCAGGCGGTGCAGATCGCCAACGGCGCCAACGAGCTCCTGGGCGAGGTCTCGGCCTCGAAGATCACCGGCGAGGAGGAGCGCTACTCGCACATCGACCTGGTCGACTTCGAGGCCAACGTCGAAGGGGCCGAGGTCGCCTTCGAATCGGTCGAGCCGCTGCTCAGCAAGAAGAACCCGAAGCTGGCCAGGGAAATCGAAGCGAGCTTCGAAGACGTCTACGCCTCGCTGAAGCCCTACCGACGCGGCGATGGCTTCGTCTCCTACACGGAACTGACCAAGGCCGACACCCGCAAGCTGGCGCAGGAAATCGACGCTCTTGCCGAGGAGTTGTCACAGGTGCCAGCGGAAATCGTCAGCTGACACCCATAGCCTGCCGGTAATGACAGAGTCGGCAGGGAAGCGGGCCGACCAGCTCCTCGCAAGCCTTGGCTTCGAGAGTTGGCGGCCCGGACAGCGGCAGGCGGTCGAGGCGGCCCTGCAGGGGCGCGACTCGCTGATCGTGATGCCGACCGGCGGCGGCAAGAGACTCTGCTACCAGCTGCCGGGGCTGGCGACGGAGGAGCTGACGATCGTGGTCAGCCCGCTGATCGCCCTGATGCAGGACCAGTGGCGGCGGCTGACCGCCGCCGGCCACCCGGTGGCGATGATCTCCTCGGGGATGAGCGCCGAGGGCGTGCGGGAAGCGCTCGGCGCGGTGCGCGACGGTCGGGCGCGGATCGTCTACTGCTCGCCGGAGCGCTTCGCCTCGAGCGTCTTCCTCGAAGCGCTGGGCCAGCGGCGGATCGACCTGCTCGCGGTCGACGAGGCGCACTGCGTCTCGGAGTGGGGGCACGACTTCCGCCCTGACTACTTGCGCCTGCCCGAGATCGCCGAGCGCCTCGGCCGGCCGACGGTGATGGCCTGCACGGCGACCGCGACCAAGGCCGTGGCGGCGGAGATCGCCTCGCGCTTTGGCCTGGTCGAACCGCTGCAGGTGCGCTCGGGCTTCGACCGGCCCAACCTCTCCTTCGACGTCGTCCGGCTCGAAGGCAAGGGCTCCGTGGCGCGGCGCCAGGCGCTGCTCGAAGGCGGTCTCGCCGACCCCGCGAACCGGCCGGCGATCGTCTACTGCGGCACCCGGCGCGACACCGACGAGCTGGCGCGGGCGCTGCGCGAGTCCGGCCTGCGCGCCCTCGCCTACCACGCCGGCATGGAGGCCGGGGACCGCAGCTCCACCCAGCGGCGCTTCATGGAGGGGGAGGCCGAAGTGATCGTCGCCACCAACGCCTTCGGCATGGGCGTCGACAAGGCCGACGTGCGCTCGGTCTGGCACATGACGATCCCGACCAGCCTCGAGGCCTACTACCAGGAGGCCGGGCGGGCCGGGCGCGACGGACAGCCCGCGCGGGCGGTGCTGCTGGCGATGAAGGCCGACCTCGGCCGCCTCGTGCGCTTCAACCAGCAGCGCGCCGGCGACCCCGAGCTGGCGATCGCGCGCGAGCGCGGCTGGCGCGACTACCGCACGATCAAGGCCTTCATCTACGGCGAGCGCTGCCGGCGGCGCAGCATCCTCGACCACTTCGGCGACCGCGAGGCGGGCCAGCCGCTGGGGCGCTGTTGCGACGTCTGCGACTCGCCGCGCTGGCTGCCCGACCCGGAGACGATCGCCGTGCGGCGGACCCGCCCCAAGGGGGCGACGCCGCCTCCGCTCGAGATGAGCGAAGCCGACGCGCCGCTCTTCGAGCAGCTGAAGGCGTGGCGGTTGAAGGCGGCGGCCGGCAAGCCCGCCTACACCGTCGCCCACAACAAGACGCTGGCCGCGATCGCCGCCAGCCGCCCGGTCGACCCCACCAGCCTCGGCGCGGTCAACGGCGTCGGCCCCAGCTTCATCGCCAAGTACGCCGACGAGGTGCTGGCGATCGTCGGCAGCAGCGACTGAGCGCCAGCCACGGCAACCGAGCGCCGGTCCCGATGCGGATCGATCGCCCCTCGCCGGTGTTACAGAGGGGCACAAGCTCTGACGCCGGCGGGCCGGATGCAAATCCGACATAACCTCCGAAAACCGGTCCGCCGGCGGGCAGGGAGCGGCCCGGTGGCGGTCGAATGAAGCTCGGATGCCCTTGCGCAGGAACAACCGGATCGTCCTGGTGGCGGCACTGGCGGCGGCCCTCTGCCTGCCGGCCGCGGCGAGCGGCGCCCGGCCCGCCGGCCCGGCGACGGGCAAGGCATCCCTCCTGCCCAGGGGCAAGAAGATCTTCTTCGGCGTCAGCGACACCGGCGACCCGGCCGACTTCGGCCAATTCAGCGCGGCGCTGAACAAGCACCCGGCGCTGATCGAGAGCTTCCGCACCTGGGGCTCGGACTTCCCCGAGTCGATCGAACGCTGGCAGACGGCGCGGGCGCGGCCGATCCTCCACGTCACCACCGGTGACCCGGGCAGCGGCAGCGAGGTGATCAGCCCGCGCGCGATCGCACAGGGCTTCGGCGACGAATACCTCGCCCGCCTCAACAAGCTCTTCTGGGCGAAGAAGATGCCCGCCTACGTCCGGCCCCTGGGCGAGCCCAACCGCTGCCTCAACGTCTACGCCTCATACGACTGCGCCGGCAAGCTGCGCGACGCCGCCCACAAGCCGCGCTGGTACCGGCTCGCCTTCCGCCGCATCTACGTCCTCGTCCACGGCGGCGGCAGCCGGGCGCGGATCGACGCGCGGCTGGGCGAAGCGGGCCTGCCGCCGCTGACGATCGCGGCGAAGGGCCTGCCCCGCGCCCCCGTCGCGGTGCTCTGGAGCACCCTGCCCGCCGGCTCGCCCACCGTGCCCCACAACCGGCCCAAGTACTTCTACCCCGGCGACGATTACGTCGACTGGGTCGGCACCGACTTCTACTCCGACAACCAGGACTGGAAGGCGCTCACCGGCCTCTACAACCGCTTCGCGCCGAAGCCCTTCTCGATCCCCGAGTTCGGCATCTCCGCCGGCGCCGACGACCCCCGCTACATGAAGCGCCTGATGAGCTGGGTGCGCGGCCACAAGCGCACCAAGATGATCGTCTACTACCAGGACTTCGGCTCGGCCAGCGCCTACCGGATCCAGAACTACCCCGCCAGCCTCACCGCCCTCAGCGCGGCGATCCACCATCCCGCCTTCCCCTCCTTCGCGCCCAACTTCCCCGAGGCGCCGCCGCCACCGCCCGGCGGCCTCGCCGCCAGCGGCTGAGCCCGCCCACCAGCCGAACTGCATCAAATTTTCTACCTGCCAGGGTGAGAATTTGATGCAGTTCCCCCGGCGGGCCCTTGCCTTGGGCGCGGCTCGGCCCGCGGGGCGACGACCGCGCGGGCGACGGCGCGCCTGTACCTGTAGGGCTGCAGGGCGGTGATGCTCGAGTAGCCGGTCAGGTAGAGGCGGTGGCCGTCGGAGATGACCGGCGAGTAGGTGCCACGGGGGTAGCGGAAGACGCGGCGGCCGCTGCGCATCATGAAGCCGCTGGTCGAGTTGTGGGTGAACTCGGCGACGTAGACGATGTCCCCCACCGAGGAGAGCGAGCCGACGACCTGGCCGCCGGCGGAGCGGCTCCAGCGCACGCTGCCGTCCTTGGCGTCGAGCGCGTAGACGTTGCCGTCGAAGGAGCCGATGTAGACCGTGGGCGGGCTGTGGCGGGTGGTCGAGACGGTCGGGCCCGAGTAGGCGTAGCCGCCGGTCGAGTAGCTCCAGGCGAGGGTGCCGTCCTTGACGTCGTAGCTGTAGACGCGGTCGTCGTTGTTGCCGGCGTAGACGCGGCCGAAGGCGACGGCCGGGGTCGAGTAGAACTGGCCCGAGGTGCCGAAGCCCTGGCCGAGCGAGCCGCTCTGCCAGATCAGCTTGCCGCTCTTGGCGTCGACCGCGTTCATGTAGCCGCCGTAGTCGCCGACGTAGAGGCGGCCGCCGTAATAAGCCGGCGCCGCCTTGATCGGACCGCCGAGGCTGGTCGCCCAGCGCACGTTGCCCTTGCCGGTGCTGAGCGCGTAGAGCTTGCCGTCTTCGCAGCCGAAGTAGACCGTGCGGCCGATCACCACCGGCGAGGACTCGGCGCGGCCGGGCAGCGAGCGCTTCCAGACGATCTTGCCCGTCTTCGCGTCGAGCTTGACGATGTGGCCGGGGACGAGGTTGACGATGTAAAGACGGTGGCGCGAGTAGGCCGGCGAGGAGGCGTTGAGGCGGCCGATGCTGCGTTCCCAGAGGATCCTGCCGCTGTCGGCGTCGAGCGCGTAGGCGGTGCCGTTGTTGTTGACGAAGTAGAGCGTGCCGCCGACGTAGATCGGCGGGAACTCGAGCAGCGGCCGCTCGGTGAAGCGCCAGAGCTTGCGGAAGGGGGGCCTCACCCCCTTCGCGGGCAGGAAGCGGGTGCGCGCCGGGTTGAGCCCGAACATCGGCCAGTTGACCGTCTTCGCCTTCGGCCGGGGCGGCTTCTGCGGCACGAAGGTGGCGTTTTCGTTGTGCACGTCGGGCGGCCGCTTGAGCAGCTCGTAGGCGAGGATCGTCGCCCCGCCGAGGGCGAGCACGCCGCCCGCGATCACGGCCACGGCGATGCCGCGGCGGGTGTGCCAGAAGTGGGTGACGGCACCCCAGGCACCGACCAGCGCGGTCTTCCAGAACCCGCTCAGCGGCGCAGCTCCCACATCTCGATGAAGCCGAGGTCGCGGAAGCCGAGGCGCTCGTAGAGGGGGGCGCCGGCACGGGTCGCCTGCAGCGAGGCCGAGCTGAGACCGCGCTCGCGGGCGTCGGCGAGCGCCAGGCCCATCAGCCAGCTGGCGACGCCACGGCCGCGCTGCTCGGGTGGCGTGGCGACGCCGGTGATGCAGCAGTCCTCGCCGACCTCGATCGCGCCGACGCAGCCAACCGGCCGCTCGCCCTCGAAGCCCCCGTACCAGCGGATCGCCGTCTCGCCGGGGAGCGCGGCGCGGAAGCCGTGCTCGTCATAGCCGTAGGCGCGGTCGTTGAGCGCCGCGCAGGCGGCGGCGCCGATCCGCCCCGGCGCGACCCCCGCGGGCGCCTCGGGC
>DASZSJ010000021.1:0-3060 GCA_035548675.1 Solirubrobacterales bacterium | reverse complement strand
ACCCCCGCCCCGCCCTACGAGGCCGCGGAGCAGGGTTCAGGTAGGCCCCCCGCGGCCTGATCGGCTTTCAGCTTCTGCGGGACTGATCCCGCCGGCCCTCAGCTTCTGCGGGTCGTTAGTCGTTCCAGACGAGGGTCGCCGTGTAGAGCAGGCGGGCCGTCGTGTACTTGCAGCCATAGGTGGCTCGCTTGCCGACCTTCGACTGCGGTTCGCCCTGGCGACTGTCGGTCGAGTTGGTGCATTTGCCCGGTTCGCGACTGGCGCGCCAGACGTTGTTCTCCGCCAGACCCTGGGAGAAGACGGGCGCCCAGGTCGGCACCGAGATCGCGACGATGTCGTTCTTTTCCACCTTCAGATTGGAGCTGAACCTGATGGTCTGCCCGAGGTAGGGCGTCAGCACCTTGATCGAGCCCTGGCTGCGCAGGTTGTAGCGCGGCGGGTTGGTGCCAGGGACGCGGCGGATGATCGAGAGGCGCGCCTCGGGCGGGGTGCCGAAGAAGCCGTTGAAGAAGGAGCGCTGCGAGTTCGTCGGCTGCGCCAGGGTCAGCGTCCAAGACTTGATCGTCCCCTCGTGCGGGACGAGGAAGGGGTTCACCGCCTGGCCGTTGTTGACCTGGAAGCCGGTGACACTGCCGACCGCCTGGCACGGGGTCTCCGGGCAGGAGGGATCGGGGATCGTCGCCGTCTGGCCGAGGATGACGGTCGTCTTGCCCGCCGCCTTCGCGTCGGAACCGGGGGCGAGGACGATCGCGAGCAGGAGCGCTCCCGCCAGCGCCGCGAGCGCGAGCCAGCTTCCTCCGCGGCCGACCGTGGCGACTGCTCCGTGCGAGAACCTCGACATGAATGCTGCTCCTTCCGTGTTTTGGGCACTGCCTAAACACGGCAGACTAGCTTTCGGAGCGGCCCCACCCCGGCATTTGCGGGGGAAAGGCTCGGGCGGCGCTCAGCGTCCGCCGGGGCGGGCGAGGCTGGTCGCGACCGCGTAGCGGACCCGGCCGACGCCTTCGAACTCGAGCGCTTCGCTGGCGGCGGCGGTGAAGTCCCAGTCGCGGCCTTCGATGTAGGGGCCGCGGTCGATCACGCGGGTGACGAGGACGTTGCCGTGGTAGCGGAACTTGACCGTCGTGCCGCAGGGCAGCGTCTTGTGGGCGACGCCGAGCGTGTGCGGGCGCAGGGTCTGGCCGCAGGCGGTGTGGGCGCCCCAGAGGCTGGGCCCGCCGTACCAGCTGGCGCCGCCTACCTTCCAGGCACTGAAGGCGAAGCCCTTGCCAGCGGTGCTGGCGCTGTAGCTGGAGGCGCCGCCGGTCGAGGCCTGGCCGGCCGAGGAGCCGAAGGCGAGGACGGCGATCGCGGCCAGGGCGACGGCCCAATACAGGCGAGTTTGTTTGCGTTTACTCATGTCTCTTTCGTGACGCTTGCGGGGTTAGCTGACGGGCTCGCGCTGAAAGAGCTGCGCTACGCAGACCTCAGGCCTGCGACTCGCCCCAACTGATTGGGTCCCCCGCTCCTCGCGATATCTGGCGAAGATTCAGCGGAAAGTTGGCGGCAGATTAGCAAAAGCTAAGACAGAAAACTTGCATCTCGCCCCGGTCCCGTCCCCGGACGTGGGAAAGGCCCCAAAGAGGGGCCTTTCCGTTAGCGGGCCTGTAAGCCGGATCCTGTCGTGAGCGGCCATCTATCTATGCGGCCTACCTGGACCTCGCCGAGCCGGGTCGACGGTCCTGCTTGGCCTTGCACCGGGCGGGGTTTGCCTGGCCGCCGCGTCACCGCGACGCCGGTGCGCTCTTACCGCACCATTTCACCTTTGCCTGTACGCGGCTCAGCTGAGGCCGCGCCATCGGCCGTGTCATTTCTGTGGCACTTTCCCGCGGGTTTCCCCGGGTGGGCGTTACCCACCGCCCTGCTCTGTGGTGTCCGGACTTTCCTCGAGGGGTTTTCTCTCCCCCCGCGGTCCGCTCGGCCCGCTCCCCGATGGTAGCTCGCCGGCGCGGGAGCACCAAGCGGGCGGCGGCTATGGTGCCGTCGATGCGTAACGCAGTCGTCACCGGCGCCGGCGGCGGCCTCGGCCGCGCGATCGCACGCGAGCTGTCTGGGCGCGGCTACCGCGTCTGGGCGAGCGACGTCGCCGCCGAGGCGGCGGCGCGGACCGCCGCCGAGCTCGGCGGCGAAGCCGAGTCGGTCGAGCTCGACGTCCGCGACGAAGCCGCCTGCCGGGCGCTCGCCGAGCGGGTCAACGCCGAGGACGGCCTGGCGCTCTGGGTCAACAACGCTGGCGTCCTCTTCAGCGGCGTGCCGTGGGAGCAGAGCCCCGAGCAGCGCGAGCTGATGTTCGACGTCAACACGAAGGGCCTGATCAACGGCACGCTCGCGGCGTTGGGCCCGATGCGGGCCGCCGGCCGCGGCCACGTCGTCAACGTCATCTCCCTCGCCGGCATCGTCGCCGCCCCCGGCGAGGTCGCCTACTCGGCCAGCAAGCACGCGGCGATGGCCTTCACCCTGGGGACCGCGTTCGACTTGCGGCGGACCGGCATCCGCGGCATCGAGCTCTCGGCGCTCTGCCCCGACGGCGTCTGGACGCCGATGCTCGAGGACAAGCTCGACGATCCCGACGCCGCCGGCTCCTTCTCCGGCAAGCTGTTGACCGCCGAGGAAGTCGCCCGCGAGGTCGGCAAGCTGACCGAGCGCCCCCGCCCGATCACCATCATCCCCCGCTGGCGCGGCCCCCAGCTGCGCCTCTTCGACATGTTCCCCCGCCTCGGCCTGCGCCTCCTCCCCCTGGTCATGTGGGACGCCCGCCGCCGCCAGCAGTCCTACAAGCAGCGCATCGAAGCCGGCAAGTGGCCCTGACGAGGCTCAGGGACCGCCATGCGGCGTCCTCGGTCGGCCAAATAGCGCTGCTATTCGGCCTCCCTGCGTCCTTGCCTGCCGATCCCTGAGCCTCGTCAGGCGGCGGGGTGACGCCGCGCGGCTGAGACGCCGTTGCCGCTGAGACACCGTTGTCGACTCTGAGACACCGTTGTCGACTTTTTACGGGCTATAGGCCGTACAAGGTCGACAACG
>DASZSJ010000020.1:0-10796 GCA_035548675.1 Solirubrobacterales bacterium | reverse complement strand
GATCGTGCCGATGTTCGGCACCACCGGCACCTTGACCGAGACCCGCACGTCGGGGTTGACCGTCTTCAGCTCGTCGATCAGCTCGGCCAGGTCCTCGATCGAGTAGAGGTCGTGGTTGTTGGAGGGCGAGATCAGGTCGGTGCCTGGCGTCGCGTTACGCGCCGCGGCGACCTTCTCGGAGACCTTCTTGCCGGGCAGGTGACCGCCCTCGCCCGGCTTCGCCCCCTGGCCGATCTTGATCTCGGCCAGGTAGGAGGAGTTGAGCATCTCGGCAGAGACGCCGAAGCGCCCCGAGGCGACCTGCTGGCCGCGCCACTTGCGGTAGTGCCCGTACATGTCGCGGATCTCGCCGCCCTCGCCGTTGACGCAGAGCACGTTGATCGACTTGGCCGCCTCGGCGTAGGCGCGGAAGGCGGGCTCGGACTGCGAGCCGAAGCTCATCGAGGAGATCACCAGCGGGTAGTCGTGGTGGCCAACGCCCGCGTCGACGACACTGGGGTCCTCCAGGGGCTCCCGGTCGCCCTTCAGGCCCATGATGTGGCGCATCGAGATCGGGCTCTGCTCCTCCAGGTCGCGGACTTTCTGCGAGTAGTCCTCGTAGGAGCCGCTGCCGTTGGCGGTGGCGATCGCGGCCTTGTAGACCTTGGGGTAGAAGCGAAACGTCTTCGCCGGTTTGGCCTCCTCGTCGCCGGCGAGGATGCGGGCACGCTCGTTGGTGTCCTCGTCGAGGTCGGCAAAGCCGGTGCCACTCTTCTCGGAAGCGGCGAAGGCCTCGGTCATGAAGATCTCGGCCAGCTCGGGCTTGACCCCGATCGAGGAGAACTGGCGGGCGTAGCCGCGCACCTCGTGGATCCCGATCGTCGAGATCACTTTCTCCATCCCCTTCTTCAGCGCGTCGCAGAGGTTGGAGACGTCGGACTCGTAGTCCTCGACGCAGATCACCTCGACCATCGTGTACGGGCAGACGCCGTTGGCGCCGAGGCCGAGCGCGAGCAGCACATCGTGGACGTTGCGGATCGCCGCCGAGCGCAGCACCAGGCCGCAGCGACGGCGCAGGTTCTCCTCGCCGGGCTCGACCTTGAAGCCCTTCAGAGCCTGGTCGACGGCGGAGATCGCGAGATGGGGGTCGAGGTAGCGGCGGTCGGCGTCATAGACGGTGCGGTCGGTGAGCACCAGCAGCTCGGCGCCGTCGCGGACTTTCTTCACCGCCTCCTGCTTGATCCGTTCGATCGCCCCGCGCGTCGTCTCGGACTCGAGCAGGGAGATGTCGAGGGCGTCGGCGCGGCCGCGGAACTCCTCCCAGAGGTCCTCGAGCAGGTAGGTCTTATGCCTGTGGGCGATCGCCCGGTAGGTCTTGTCGGAGAGCGGCGCCAGCCCGTGGTGACCGCCGAGCACGATCGGAAACGAGGCCTCAACCGTGCCGGTGTCCTCGCCGGCGGCGTCGATCGAGGGGCGGCGGCCGTAGACCGTGCGGGTGGAGAAGTGCTCCATCTCGCGTTCGCGGTCGATCGCCGGGTTGGTGACGACGGCGACCGTCTCCTTGAAGTAGTCGGCGAGGTTCTGGCGCTCGGGTGAGAGCGCGGCAAGCGGGCCATCGTAGCCCAGCGAGCCGACCGGCTCGGAGCCGTTGGAGGCCATCTGCTGGACCAATTTGACGTCGTCGCGCTGCCAGCCGAAGCCGGCGAGCACGCGGTCGGCGACCTTGACCGGCTCCTCGGGCCCGGCGTCGGAGTAGCCAGGCACCTCCTCGCCCGCCAGCGGCCCACCGGTCTCCAGGGCGCGGTCGTAGGCGGCGGCCTCCTCGGCGCCGTTGCGCTCGAGCCAACCCTTGCGCACGATGCGCAGCATCTCGTCGTGGGCGTGCAGGGTCGAGCGCTTGCGCTCGCGGTCGATCAGGACCAGCGCCTTCTCGCCGGGGGCGAGCGGCTTGGGCTCCGCGACCATCGCGTCGACCGGCACGACGCCGGGCTCGGAGCTGAAGACGAAATCGTCGGTGGTCTCGACCTGCCAGAGCGGCCGCAGCCCGAGCGCGTCGGAGGAGAAGACGCATTCGCCGGCGTGGCGGGCGATCAGCGCCACCGGGCCCTGGGCGAAGGGACCCATCGCCTGGCGCAGGTACATGTAGAAGCGGTGCAGCTCGGCGGGTAGCGAGCGGATCTCCTCGACGATCGGCGGCACGATCATCTCCATCGCCTCGGCGAGGCTGAGGCCATCGCGACTGACCAGGGTGTCGATCGTGCGGTTGAGGTCCTGCGAGTCCGAGCCGTCGGCGTGGATCGGGACGCCGAGCATCTTCGCCTCCTGGCGCAGCTGGGCGATCGTGTTGATCTCGCCGTTGTGGCCGAGCACCGAGAAGGGCTGGACGCGCTTGAAGGAGGGCCAGGTGTTGGTCGAGTAGCGGTTGTGGCCGAAGCAACCGATCGTCTCGAAGCGCTCGTCGTGCAGGTCGGGGTAGTACTCGCCGAGGATCTTCGGCGCGCCCATCACCTTGTAGACGCAGGTCGTCGCCGAGAAGGAGGGGACGTGGACGCCGAGCCGCTGCTCGAGCTCGATCAGCAGGTCGAAGAGGACGCGGTCGCGGCGCGAGGCGTCGGCGACGAGGCCGGCGAGCTGCCAGAAGTGGGGCTCCTCCTCGCGCGCGGTCGGGCCGAGCGCGGCGGAGTCGACGGCGCCGATGCGCTCGGCGAGGATGCGGAAGCCGCCCTGGCCAAGCAGCTCGCGGGCGTCGTGCTGGATCCGCTCGAGGTCCTGCGAGCGCTCGACGAAGACGTGGGCGACGGCGAAGGCGTCGTCGAGGGTCAGCGAGGGGTCGTGGCCGCCGGAGCGGACCTCCTCGGCCCAGATCTTGCGCGGCAGGTCGAGCATGAGCCCGCAGCCGTCCCCCTCGCCGTCGACGTTACCGGCGCGGTGGAGCATCTTCTGCAGGGCGGGGATCGCCAGCTCGATCGGCGCGTGGCTCGGCGTTGCGTCCTTGCGAACCGAGGCGTAGATCGCACAGGCATCCTTGTCCTCGACGCTGGGCGGCGAAACGAGCGGACGGTAGGCACGCTCTGGCGAGTAGCGGACAGGGCGCTCGCCGTGAAGCTCACGGGACTGGTAATTGGACATGCTGACCTCCCGGTATCCACGCCTTCTCCGAGCGGGCGCGCGACGGGTTGACAAGTCGTCGGATTATAGGGCGGCCGGGGCAGCCGTCTAGACAAATCTGCGTTTCCCTGCAAATAGCGGCCGAAAATCGATCCCCAGCGATCAGACTGATCGATCGACCCACGCATACGGGGCAAATCGATCGGCCGGCGGCGAAAGCCGGTCAGGCCCAGGACATCGGCTCGTAGCCGCCCTCGGGCTGGACACCGATCAGCAGGGCGGTGACGGGGGCGTCGGAGCGGTTGAGGATCGTGCGGCTCGCCGGTGGCTCGATCGAGGCGAAGGTGCCGGCGGGGGCCGGGTGGTCCTCCCCCTCGATGCGGAGGACCGCATCCCCTTCGAGGATCGCGTAGAGCTCGACCTGGCCGCTCTGCGCCTCGTCGTGCTCGGGGATCTGCCCGCCTGGCTCGATTTCGACCAGGTTGAAGCCAAAGGCCGAGGTGCCGAGCGCCTTGCGCGCCAGGCGCCAGGTCGAGTCGCCCGAGCCCTCCATCGACTCGAACTCGTCGCGGTGCTTGATCGTGTAGCCGGCCATCGCGGGTCCTTTCGCGAGCCGTTCAACGGCTCCAGTCGGGTTCCGAGGCGTTCCTGGCGAGCAGCTTCGGCTTGCCGCCCTTGTAGGGGATGCTGACCACCCTGTGACCCGGCCCGGGTTCGAAGCCGCCGAGGCTGCCGAGCACGAGCTTGCCGTCGCTGGAGAGCGCGGTGCCGACGAAGCCGACCTCGCGTTCCTTCGTCAGCGCCCGTTCGGCCCCGGTCTTCGGGTTGACCGCGACCGCGTAGCTCGTGTCCTGGCCGCCGAACTCGGCAAGCAGCTGCCTGCCGCTCGCCGACCACTCGGTCGGGCCGAGGCCGGAGAGCAGCGGCGCGACCTTGGTGTGGGTGAGGCGCTTGACCTTGCCACCGCTCGGGTTCATCAGGAAGAGGTCGTTCTTGGGGCCGTACTTGCGGCTCTTTTCGCCGAGCTGCTTGACGAAGACGATCCGTTCGTTCGGTCCCCAGAGGGGGTCGGCGGAACGGTGGTCGCTGGTCAGCCGCTGGGGCTGCACAGCCTTGACGCTGACCGCCCCGGGCGGCAGCAGGTCGATCCGGTAGACGTCGCTGCGCGGCGGGAAGTCTTCGCTCGCCGACATCGAGTAGACGAGCTGCAGGTTGCCCTGCGGGGCGAAGCTGACGCCGCCGAAGTAACCGCGCGCGATCGTCTGCTGCGTGCCGGTGGCGACGTCGATCCAGGTCAACCGGCGCAGGCCGATTTCGGGACCGAGCTGAACGGCAACCGCGGTCGAATCGGGTGACCAGGCGAAGACGAAGGGCTCCTGCCAGCCCGTCGCCAACACCCGCGGAGCGCCGCCGGAGACGGCGGCGACCATCAGCGCCGGTGGCTGCTTGCCCTTGCCCGAGCGGTAGAAGGCAACCGTCTGCCCGTCAGGCGAGACCCGGGGATTCGACCCCGGCCCGATCCTCCGCCCTGCCGAGCCGTTGTCCTTGGCAGCGAAGACCGCCGGGTTGAGCGGGTTGCGGCTGAAGACCAGCGTTGCCTGCGAGGTCGCGGGGATGAGGAGGCATCCCACCAGAACAGCGAGGATGGCGACGTAGCGGAGCTTGGGCGTCACGCCGTAATCCTATTCGAGGACCAGCCGACTCAAAAGGGGTTGGTCAAGCGACCAGGGTAGCGCCGAGTTTGAGCTCGACGAGACGGTCAGGAGCGGCCAGGGCAGCTTGGGCAGCGGCGAGAAGCGCATCGCCGTCGAGCTCATAGCGCTCGGCGACCGCTGAGAGCAGATCCAAGTGCGAGGCGGGGCTCAGCAGCTCGACGTTCGCCGGCCTTCCGCGCGCAAATGCCACCTGGCAATAAGTGTCGTGAACTGAGTCCTGGCCCTCGATTAGGTCGAACTGGATCAGATCTATCGAAAGGGCATCCGCCTCACTGTCGTAGTCCGCGCGCATCATTTTCTCCTCTCGTGGATTGTGACGATGAGATCGGGCTCGTCAAGCGCGACGACAGCGCGGACGCGAATACCCCGAACGATTCCCGTATATCGAGGCCTACCGTCTTCATCCCAATCGACGGAGATGGGACTGTCTATGACTCCTTCCACGTCGAGCAGCGTTATCGGTGCACTGCGAAGGAAGTTCCTGGCATGCCTCGTCAATCGCACCTCCCCCTAAGCAGAGGCAATGCTGACCTCTCCCCCGTGCGGGCTAGAGCTCTGGCACGTCCGCCCCGTGCGGGCAGAACGGCAGGCGGCGGACCTCCGCCCAGCCGGCGCAGCGTCCTTCCAGGGCCTCGGCAACATGGCCGGCGTCCTGCCAGGTGGTCCAGACGAGGACGGTGGGGCCGGCGCCGGAGATCGTGGCGCCGAGGGCGCCGAGGGAACTGGCCACGTCGACCAGCTCCATCGAGCGGGGGTAGAGCTCCCGGCGGCGCTCCTGGTGGATGCAATCGGCGAGGCCGGCCGCGACCAGGTCGAGGTCGGCGCGCTGCAGGCCGAGGACAAGGCGGGAAGCAGCGGAGACGTTGGCGACCGCGTCGGCGAGCGGTAGCTCGGCCGGGATCGCTGCGCGGGCGCGCTCGGTCGAGACCTCCTCGGCCGGGACCACGGCAATCCCCTCCAGGCCTCCGGGCGGATCGAAGCGGGCGGCGCTTGGCGCGTCGCCCTCACCCGCGCCGCAGATGACGAAGCCGCCGTAGATCGCCGCGGCGACGTTGTCGGGGTGCCCCTCGATCTCGCTCGCCCGAGCCAACATCTCCTCCCTGGTGAGCGCCAGCTCGAAGAGATGGTCGGCAGCAAAGAGCCCGGCAACGATTGCCGCCGCGCTGGAGCCGAGACCCCGCGCGAGCGGGATCTCGCTGCGCAGGCGGAAAGCGATGCCGTCCGCCGAGTGCAGGCTCTCGAAAGCACGCACGATCAAGTTGTCGCGCCCGGTCGGCACATCGAGCCCGCCGGCGTCGAAGGAGAACTCGCCGCTCTCCTCGACCTCGAGCTCGAGGAAGAGCGAGACGGCAGCCGCCAGCACGTCGTAGCCGGGGCCGAGGTTGGCCGAGGAGGCGGGGACGCGGACGAGCCGGCGACGCGCGGTCATCAATCGAAAACGGCGCGCTCGACCGCGCCCAGGTCGTTCTCGCAGTTGATCACGGGCGGCGCTTTGCCGAGCGCGGTGTCGGGGTCCTTGAGACCGTGGCCGGTGAGCACGCAGACGACCGACTCGGGCGTCGGCTCACCCTCGACGGTCGGCAGGCCGTGCGCCAACAGGCCGGCCACCGAGGCCGCCGAGGCCGGCTCGCAGAAGACGCCCTCGCCGGCGGCGAGCCAGCGATAGGCGTCGAGGATCTGCTCGTCGGAGACGGCGGCGACGCGGCCGCGCGAGGCGGTGAAGGCGTCCATCGCCTCCTCCCAGCGGGCGGGGTTGCCGATCCGGATCGCCGAGGCGACCGTCTCGGGGTTGGCGACCGGCTCGCCGCGGACGAGCGGCGCCGCCCCCTCCGCCTGGAAGCCGTAGAGGACAGGGCCGGTGACCCCTTCCTTACCATGGAAGCGCTCACTTTCCGCGAGCTCCCGAAAGCCCCGCCAGTAGGCGGTGACGTTGCCGGCGTTGCCAACGGGAATCGCCAGGGCGCCCGGCATCTCCCCCAGCTCCTCGACCACCTCGAAGGCGGCGGTCTTCTGCCCTTCGATCCGGTGCGGGTTGACCGAGTTGACCAGCTCGATCGGGTGCTTGTCGGCGAGCTCGCGGACGATCCGCAGGGCGTCGTCGAAGTTGCCCTGCAGGGCGACGACGCGGGCGCCGTGCATCAGCGCCTGGGCGAGCTTGCCGATCGCGATCTTGCCCTCGGGCACGATCACGGCGCCGCGCAGGCCGGCGCGCGCCGCGTAGGCGGCGGCGCTCGCCGCCGTATTGCCGGTCGAGGCGCAGATCACCGCCTCCGCCCCGCGTCCCTTGGCGCGCGAGACCGCGACGGTCATGCCGCGATCCTTGAAGCTGCCGGTGGGATTGGCCCCCTCGAACTTGAGGTAGGCGCGGACGCCGATGCGCTCGGAGAGGCGCGGCGCTTCGACCAGCGGGGTGGAGCCCTCGTTCAGGGTCACCACCGGGTCGCCCGGCTCGAGCGAGAGGCGCTCCCGGTAGCGCTCGACCAGACCCACAGGGCTCATGACACGGGGCTTCGCGCATGCTCCGCTGCGCGAACAATCGGATATGGACGCTTGCTCCGCATGCGCTCAGACGAACTCCTCTTCGATCACGCGGATGGCCCGCGGCGGCGAGCGCAGCACGTCGAGCTCCTCGATCGCCTCGAGCGCCGCCGAGAAGCGCGACTCCAGGCACTTGTGGATCACCATCACCAGTCGCGTGTCCTCGCCGGCGCCGCGCTGCACGACGCTCTTCACCGAGACGTCCTTGTCGCCGAGCACCTGAGCGACTTTGGCCAGCACGCCGGGGCGGTCGGCGACGGCGAGGTGGAGGTAGAAGGAGGAGGTCACGTCGGCGACGACCGGCAGCCGCTCGCGGGTCTCGTGCACGGGCGCGTCGCCGTTGAGAATCGAGACGACGTCGCCGAGAACAGCCGAGGCGGTCTGCACGCCCCCCGCCCCCGGTCCCGACATCGTCACCTCGGTGATCTCGGGCGCCTCGACCATCACCGCGTTGAAGGGGCCCGCAACCGGCGCGAGCGGGTGGCCGCCGTAGAGGAAGCAGGGGAAGACGCGGACGCTGATGCCGCCGTCGATCCGCTCGGCGACGCCGAGCAGCTTCAGCGAGAGGCCGAGCTCCTTCGCGTACTCGAGGTCGTCGAGCTGGACCCCCTCGATCCCCTCGTAGGAGACCTCGTCCAGCGTCACCGGTGTGTGGAAGGCGAGGCGGGCGAGGATCGCCATCTTCGCCGCGGCGTCGGCGCCGCTGACGTCGGCGGTCGGGTCGGCCTCGGCGTAGCCGAGCTCCTGCGCGCGCGCCAGCACCTCTCCGTAGGGGGCGCCGCTGGACGCCATCTCGGTGAGGATGAAGTTGGTCGTGCCGTTGACGATGCCGAAGACCTTGGCGACCTCGGTCACGCCGAAGCTCTCCTGGATCACCCGCACGATCGGGATCACCCCGGCGACCGCCGCCTCGAAGCGCAGCTGCACCCCCGCCCCGCGGGCGACGTCGAAGAGCTCCTCCCCGTGCTGGGCCAGCAGCTGCTTGTTCGCCGTGACCACGGGCTTGCCGGCGCGCAGCGCCTCGAGCACGTACTGTCGAGCCGGTTCGGTGCCACCGACCAGCTCGACGATCAGGTCCGAGCCGGCGAGGATCTCGCCGAAGTCGCCATCCTCGCGGGTGAGCACGCCGGCGAGCTCCGGGCGCCGCCCGGTGGCCGCCTCGACGGCGCCGGCGCGCGCCTCGAGCAGGTCGGAGAAGGCACCGCCGACCGTGCCGCGTCCCAGCAGCCCGATGCGAATCGGCTCAGCCATCGACGTCGCGGGAGGTGAGGTCCTCGTGGGTCTCGCGGCGCACGACCACCCACGCCTCACCGTCGCGGCAGAAGAGCACCGGCGGGCGGGTCACGCCGTTGTAGTTGCTGGCCATCGCGTGGCCGTAGGCACCGGTCGCCGGGGTGACGAGGACGTCGCCGGGCGCCGGCGCGGCGAGCGTCGCGTCGCGGACGATGATGTCGCCCGACTCGCAGTGCATGCCGGCGACCGTCGCCGGGCTCTCGGCCGGGTCGGCCGCGCGGTCGGCGATCAGCGCTTCGTAGCGCGAGCCGTAGAGCATCGGCCGCAGGTTGTCCGACATGCCGCCGTCGACGGCGACGTAGGTGCGCACGCCGGGGATCTCCTTGACCGTGCCGACGCGGTAGGCGGTGACGCCAGCATTGCCGACCAGCGAACGTCCCGGCTCGATCAGGATGCGGACGGCGTCGCCGAAGACCTCGGCGACGCCGCGCACCTTGACGTCGACGTAGGCGTCGATTGGGGGGGGCTCGTCCGCGGCGGTGTAGGCGATGCCGAGGCCGCCGCCGACGTTGACGATCCGGCACCAGTCGCCGGCCAGGTCGCCCAGCGCCCGGATCGCCAGCGTGTAGGGCTCGAGCTCGAAGATCTGCGAGCCGATGTGGGCGTGCAGGCCGGTCAGGTTGAGCACGTCGGAGGCGAGCACGCGCTCGATCGCCCGCGCCGCGAGGCCGTCCTCGAGCCCGAAGCCGAACTTCGAGTCGAGCTGGCCGGTGGTGATGTAGTCGTGGGTCGAGGGCTTGATCCCTGGCGTGACCCGGATCAGCACGTCCTGGGGCTGCTCGAGCAGGCGCTCGCAGCGGTCGATCTCGTCGAATGAGTCGAGGATCAGGTGGCCAACGCCCGAGCGGGCGGCGAAGAGGATCTCCTCGTCGCTCTTGTTGTTGCCGTGCATGTGGATGCGGGCGGGGTCGAAGCCAGCGCGCAGCGCCATGTGCAGCTCGCCGCCGGAGGCGACGTCGACGGAGAGGCCCTCCTCGGCGAAGAGGCGATAGGCGGCGGTGCAGGGGAAGGACTTGCTGGCAAAGAGGACTTCGAAGTCCGCCCCGCGCCGCTCGAACGCCGCCCGGTAGGCGCGGGCGCGGGCGCGCATGTCGTCCTCGGCGTAGATGTAGGCGGGGGTGCCGAACTCGGCGGCCAGGTCGACCACGTCGCAGCCGGCGATCTCGAGGTGTCCGCGCTCGTTGACGCGGCTGCCCGCTGGGTAGACCGGCGAGCCCTCGATCGGGTCCGCCAACGCACCGGCCTGTCCGCGCTCCGCCATTGGCGGGCATTGTGACGGTTGGAGGGGTGACGACGGCTGGCGGCGCGCCTCAGCGTTTGCCGCCGAGCAGACCGCCGACCGTTTCGTTCACCGTTTTCACGGTTTCGTCGACGGTTTTGCCGACGATCGATTCCGGGCCGGCGACGCCGTTGACGACTTCTTCGGTGACTTTGGTGACGCCGGTACTGCCGAGCGCCCCGCCGGTCACCTGGTCGACCCCCGAGACGGTTTTGTTGACGGTGCCGGTGATCGCTTCCGAGGTCGAGGACGATCCGCTGCCGCCGGCGCTACCGCCGGGACTCGAACCGCTGCCGCCACCGCCACCGCCGCTCGAATTGCCGCCGCTCGAGCTCGCCGAGCCGCCCGGACCCGGGGAAGCCCCGGCGGGGGATTGCCCCGCGGCCGGGCCGGGTGCTGGGGATTCGGTCGTGGGCGAAGTCGTCGCCGGTGCGGGGTTGGCGCCGACCGCGGCGTTCCCGCCCCTCACCCCGCCCGCGCTCCTGCCCTCACCGAGGGTGCGACCCCGCGCAGCGGCGCTGCCGGCGGTTGCGCCGCTGCCTCCTTGAGTCACCCGGCTAGGACCGGCCGCTGCACCGCCTCCCGTCTGGCTCGGCGCCTGCACCGCGTTGTCGCCACCGCCGAGGTCGAGGCCGGCAAGGGGCCAGTCGCGCAGTGCCTGGAAGGAGACGAGGAGAACGAAGGCGACGACGGCAGCGGCAACCAGGGCGGTGCTGGACACCGCTCCCGCAAGGTAGGTGTGAGCCTGACGAATCATCTGCTGCCCCTGTCGCTCGCTACCCAGGGTCGCACGGGCAAATCAGGCGGCAATACCAAATAATTGGATTTCCTAAGGGATTCTTAGTAGTGGGGGGTGTTCGGGCGGGGAATGTGGGGGCATGGCG
>DASZSJ010000019.1:0-6099 GCA_035548675.1 Solirubrobacterales bacterium | reverse complement strand
TGAGGCCGTGGCGCCGGCAATTCAGCCGAGCAGCTTGGCCTTCGCCCGCTCGTACTCGGCGTCGGTCAGGGCGCCCTTCTCCTTCAGCTCGTGCAGCTTGTGGAGCTCGTCGGCGGGCGTGGTCTGCGCCTCCTGGCGGATGTAGGAGTCGAATTCGTGTTTCGCTTCGGCCTGGGCCTTGATCGCCCGTTCGCGCATCCCCTGACCGCGGACGATCAGGTACACGAGCATCGTCAGGAAGGGGATGAAGACGAGGAAGAGGATCCAGATCGCCTTCGCCCAACCGGAGGCGTCGTGGTCGCGGAAGAGGTCGGTGATGATCGCGAACAGGATCCAGATCCAGATCACGAACAGGGCGATGCCGATGACGAACAGCAGCAGTTCGCCGAAACTGATGTCTGCGAGGAGCAAGTGCGTTCCTTCCGTTGGTTTGAGATCCCTGCCTGGCGAGCTGAGGCTATTTGAGCATCTCGTGGGGCAGCTGGCTAGCCTGCCGCACCCAGTCGCTGAACCGGGCCTCGTCGAGCTCGTCGTCCTCGTGGACGTGGAGGTAGCGCACCTGCTCCTGCTTGGACTCAACCGGCGGCGGCGGGCGCAGCGAGGCGCCGCGGAAGAACGCCACCTTCACGTATCGGGTCATGCAGTGGAAGCTGAGGAACCAACCCTCCTCGCCGGCGCCGTAGAAGGGCGAGTTCCACTTGACCGCCTTGCGCACGCCGGGGACGGCGGCGACGACGAGCGCGTCGAGGCGGCGGCCGACGTCGCGCTTCCAGCCCGGCATCGCGGCGAGGTAGTCCCGCACCGGACCGTCCCCCTCCCCCTTCGGGATCTGCGGGTTGCCCCCGGCGAGGAGCTTCGGCTTCGCCCCTCCCCCTCGCTTCCCGGGCTTCCCTTCGGCCACCACCCGAGCCTCCCGGTGTCAGGGCCCGGCGGGCGCGGGGCGCTCGAGCTGTTCGGCGGCGAACAAGTCGTGGACGAGCCGGATCGCGATCGAGCCCTCGCCGACCGCGGAGGCGACCCGGTTCATCGAGCCGTCGCGGACGTCGCCCGCGGCGAAGACGCCCGGCACGCTGGTCTCCAGCGAGAACGGGCCGCGGGCCAACGGCCAGTCGTCCTCGACCTCGGTGCCGGTGCAGATGAAGCCGCCCTCCCCCAGCTTCAGCTCCGGCGGCAGCCAGCCGGTGTTGGGGGTCGCGCCGATCATCAGGAAGAGCGCGTCGGCCGGCACGGTTTGCGTCTCCCCGTCGGCGCGGCGGCGGAGCTCGAGGCCCTCCAGCCACTCGCCGCCCCCGCCGCCGACGACCTCGGTCCCGAGGCGGACCTCGATCCTGGGCGAGGCCTCCACCTGCCGCACCAGGTAGTGCGACATCCCGGCCTTGAGCGAGTCGGCGCGGACGACGAGCGTCACCTTCTGGGCGTATTCGGCGAGGTGCAGCGCCGCCTGCCCGGCCGAGTTGGCGCCGCCGACCACGTAGGCGTGGCGGCCGGCCATCGCCGGCGCCTCCGAGGCGGGGCCGCCGTAGAAGACCCCGGCCCCGACCAGCCGCTCGATCTCCTCGACCCCGAGCCGGCGGTAGGTGGCGCCGGTGGCGAGGACGACGGCGCGGGCGCTGACCTCGCCGCCGTCGGAGAGGCTGAGGTGGAGGCCGTTGTCGTCGCGCCGCAGCGCGGTCGCATCGTGCATGAAGGCGAACTTGGCGCCGAACACCCAGGCCTGCTCGTAGGCGCGCTCCGCCAGCCGCCGGCCACTGACCCCGCGGGGGAAGCCGAGGTAGTTGCGGATCAGCGAGCTCGAGGTCGCCTGGCCGCCGATCCCGCCGTCGTCGACGACCAGCGTCCGGAACCCCTCCGAGGCGCCGTAGACCGCGGCCGAGAGCCCGGCGGGACCGGCGCCGACGATGACGACGTCGAACTCGCGCCGTTTCGGGTCGATCGTCGCGCCGGCGGCGCTGGCCAGCTCGAGGTCGCTCGGGTTGACCAGGGTGTTGCCGTCGGGGAAGACGACCAGCGGCAGCGAGTCCTCGCCGCCGCCCGCCTCCTCGACCAGCTCCTGGCCGTCGGGCGAGTCGGCGAGGACGAAGGAGTGCGGGATCGCGCAGCGGCCGAGGACCTCGCGCAGCTCGAAGGCGCGGCCGGTCCACGACTCGCCGACGACCCGGACCGTGTGCGGCGAGACCCGCCGCGCATGCGCCCACTCGAGCAGGAAGGTCGTGACCGACTGGTGGAAGACCTCGTCCGGCGAGCGCGAGGGGCGGATCACGTAGTACTCGATCTGCCGCCGCGCCATCGCCTGGAAGATCGCCTGCCCGGTGCGGCCGTCCCCCCACGACCCCCACTCGATCAGCAGGCCCCGCTGCGCGTGCGGGTGCAGGTTGCGGACCCGGCCCAGCAGCTCGCTGCCGGTCGTCCAGTTGAGCCACTGTGCGGCCAGCACCAGCGCCACGTCCTCCCCCGCCTTCGCCAGCGCCTCCAGCTCCGCCACCCCCTCGTCCGCCGAGGAGAGGCAGACGACCCGGTAGCTGCGCGCGTAGCGATCGACCAGCTCCCGCTCGACGTCCCCCAGCGCACGCGGGTCTTCGTCGATCGCAACCAGGACAGGGGCGGACACATCGGAAAAGTAGCGCCGATTCGGCCAGTCAGGGGCCGCTTGACCTGGTCCGAGGCGGACGTAGGATCGGCCCGGAACGAGGAAAGGAGTCGCAATGGACACGTACGTAATCCTCCGCCGCAGCGCCTGGCAGTCCCCCGAGGAGCTGGAGGTCGCCGCGGGTCGGTCCTCCCGGGTCGGCGACGAGGAGATGTCGGACGACATCCGCTGGATCCGCAGCTACGTCCTCGAGGAGGGCGGCGGCACGGTCGGGACCGTCTGCATCTACCAGGCGTCGAGCCCGGAAGCGATCGAAGAGCACGCCCGGCGGGCGGACCTGCCCGCCGACGAGATCATCAGAGTCGCCGACACGGTGATCGTCCGGCCCGATCCCGAGGCGGCAGCAGCCTGAGGATGGGCGCCGCCGGCCAGGGCCCGGGAGCGACGTTCGCCCGGGGCCCTGGCCGCCGGCCCTCGACGCGCCCGTCGGCCTGCTCGACTCCGAGGTCGACTTCCGCGGGCTTCGCCCCGCGCCGCTCCTAGCAGGCGAACTGGCCTCCAGTCGTTTAGAGCCCCCTCAGCCAACTCCGATCGACAGCTCGACAATCGGCCTGTTCGAAGCGTGTTGTCTGCAGCTCTGACCTGACAGCAACGGCAGCGGCACCCAACTACGCGAAGTTCCGCTGAATCCGCCTTAACAACACAAGCTCTCTTTGGTCGCTGCAATGAACGGCACCCGTGCAGGCAAAGAACCCGCTGATGGCGCCGCGGCCGCGAGCGCGGTGCGCGCCCGCCGACTCCGCGAAGACGCGCGGCGTCCGCTGAGCGTGAACCTCACCGAGGGCATCGCGCTCAGCCACAAGTTGCTGCGATTCACCGGCGCCGC
Source organism: Solirubrobacterales bacterium (assembly GCA_035548675.1). GTDB lineage: Bacteria > Actinomycetota > Thermoleophilia > Solirubrobacterales > 70-9 > VRUE01. The sequence goes on along the minus strand of DASZSJ010000019.1, from coordinate 2,626 downwards.
GCTGAAGAGTTGAGCGAACCTGCCTTTGACAACGTCGGGCGGGTGGCCGAGGTTGCGGTGGCCGCCGGGTGGGCACGTTCAGCAGGGCGAAGCCTTGCTCGGCACCGCCTTCTCGATTGCCGCCGCTCTGGCCGGCGGCGAGCAGGTCGCCATCGAGACCGATCTCGGTCGCCTCGACGTCGTCCAGGGCCTCGATGGCGTACCGGGCTTCGAGGAGCTCCGATCACGGGCCGCCGAGGCCGAGATCCTCGGATCAAAGCTGTGGATCTGCTCGTGCGAGAACCTGAAGGCGATGAAGGCGGCTGCTGGACGCACCCGCGACCTCGCCGATATCCAAGATCTGGACGCCGTCTCCGACGAGAGACCCTGAGGTTGCAGACCGTGACCTCAAAGCGGGGGCGCGGTTTGCCGGCTCGCCTATTGCGATCTACTTCTCGGACTCTGGAACCGGATTGAGCTTGTCCGAGAAGGCGGTCAGCTTCGTGTCCGGTTGAACCTCGTGGACCTCGAGGTTCGGCGCCGCGAGCAGGGCATCGACCAGCGCTCGGCTCCCCCCGACCAGGGTTGAATCGAAATCAACCTCACTTGCAACGAACCAGGAGCGATCTGCGGGCCAGATCAAGCTCGGCGCATCGCGCCAGAAAGGGTCGGTCGGATCGGGCTCGGGTCGCTCCCGCGACCCCCCTGCGTCGACCGCGACAGCCCAGACCAAACCCGGAGGATCGGTGTCGCCGATCTGAGCGACGGCTGCCAGGGGTCCGGCGAGGACCAGGTGGTCTCGTCCCATTGGCAGCTCCAGCCGCGCCTGCTTGCCCTGTTCGGCCTCGATCGCATCCACCAGCGGGTGATGGTCGATCTCGCAGAGGCCGAAATAGCAGCGCTCGGGATCCGCGGTGTGCTCACCGAGGACCGAGCAAAGGCGATCGAGGTCGTCGATCTCCATCTCCCCGAGGCTCGGGATGCCCCCCGACCAGTCCGAGCCGTCGATTCCAAAAGTATCCGCGGTGCCGACGATCTGGTGCCACTGCATTCCGGCGTGAGCCGTGCGGCCGAGCCGGCGAGCGACCTCGGCCCAGGTGACGGCGTTCCCCCGATCGTCCGAGGCGGGATGAAAGATGCGCGCGTACGCCTCGAAGAGCTTCGGCACCTGGTTCGTGACGGCACCCCAGCCGCCGCCGAGCGCGGGTTCGATCCACGCACCGTGACTGGCGCCGTCGACAACTCTCAGATCGCTGCCGAGCATCCCCCAAGGATGCCATTGCCAAACCAGGCTCGGCGCGGCTCTGATCGCTTCCGACATTGACCACACCCAGCTGTGGTCGATGTCGGAAGGGCCGCCCTGCGGCAATCGGGGAGACAAGACTTGAACCTGCGACCGCTCGACCCCAGCCGGAGGACGCCACTGCCATATCCGTCCGGACGCGTCCCATGTGTCCCCTCCGTCCCCGGCGCAGGACGCATCGGACAGATCGGACGATGCGTTGGGTACCAAAGTGGCACCACCATAGGGATGTCTCTGCCGCGAGATCACTGAAAGTGCAGCAGTGATCGGGCTATTTGCAGCTCGAGTCCCTCGCCCCCTATGTTGTCCGTTCGTGGTAACCCTCGGGCCGAGCGGTAGCGGTGCTACTGACGAGACTGGATCTCCGACCAGTCGGCCTCCAGCTTGTTTTTGTCGTCATAGATCGTTGCGCTCATCTGCCCATCCGCGGCGCGGTGGAGGATAGCGCCGGCCATTTGTTCTAGCTTGTTCCGCGATTCATCTACGGCTTCAGGCCTGAAGCCGTAGATGACAGCACTAAGAACCTGTTTCACAATGACCTGAGCTTCCGCCAGCAGACGATCGCGCAGGCCAGGTGCATGAAGGCGAGGTGGAGGTCGGGGTCACGCTCCCAGCGGATGCGTAGTCGCCGAAACTGGTGCAGCCAGGTGAAGCTTCGCTCCACGACCCAGCGCTGGGTGCCGAGCCCCGATCCGTTCTCCTCGCCGCGGCGGGCGATCAGCGGCTTGATGCCTCGAGCCCAGAGCTCGCGGCGGTACTTGTCGTGGTCATAGCCCCGGTCGGCAAGCAGGCGATCGGGGCGCTGCCGGGGCCGGCCGACCCTGCCGGCGATCGGCGCGACGCCTTCGACCAATGGCAATAGCTGGGTGACGTCGTTGCGGTTGCCGCCCGTCAGGGTGATTGCCAGCGGCAGGCCGCCGGCGTCCGTCAGCAAGTGGTGCTTTGAGCCCGTGCGGGCGCGATCGACCGGGGATGGCCCTGTGCAGAGCCCCCCAAAAGCGCTCGGATGTGGCTGGAGTCCGCTGCGGCCCGTGACCAGTCGATCTCGCCGACGCCGTTGAGCTTGCGAAGCACTGCCCGGTGCAGCTGCTCCCAGGCTCCGGCCTGCTGCCATTCGCGCAGTCGCCGCCAGCAGGTCACCCCCGAGCCGTAGCCGAACTCGGTGGGAAGGTCCCGCCAGGCGATCCCCGTGTGCAAGACGAAGAGGATCCCGTTCAGCGCCGCGCGGTCGTCAAGGCGCTTTCGGCCCGGATAGCGATACCTGCGTTGAACAACCGGGAGAAGCGGCTCCAGCTCGGCCCACAGGCCGTCGTCTACCTCAAAGCGCGATGGCACCTCCGACAC
>DASZSJ010000018.1:0-2456 GCA_035548675.1 Solirubrobacterales bacterium | reverse complement strand
CTCACAACGGCACCCTCAACATCGAGTATCTCTGGCAATCGAACATCATTCGAGGCGCCGCCCAGCTGGATTGGCACATCGGCGGCGGCGGCCGGATGGTCTGGTGGAGCGGCTGCCGCAATGACTGCATCGCGGTCGCGGCGCGCGCGCCCATCGGCCTGGACCTGATGTTCAACAATCCCAACTTCCTCGAGATCTTCTTCGAGCTGGTGCCGTCGTTCTGGCTCGTGCCCGACGTCGGCCTCGGGATCGAGGGCGGCCTCGGCATCAGGGCCTACTTCTGAGCTACTTCTCGACGTCTTCGTAGCTCTCGACTTCGGCGAGGTCGATCTCGCCCGTGCGCTCGCCGGCGCCGCGGAGCGGCTCGGGGTAGCTGCCGAGATCGCCGGGGCCGACGGGCAGCGGCGTCTCCTCGGCGACGACCTCCAGCGGCGCCGAGGCGGACACCTCCGCCTCGGGCACGCCCTCAGAGGGGGCGCCCCCTTGCGAGCGGGCCTTCCACCGCGCCAGCGCGCGATCGAGTTCTTCGTAAGGAATCATGGCGGCCAGTATAACCCGCCCCCCAGACCGACTTCACGATCAAGCTACGAGACCGGGCTCCGCTCGTGCCGGTTGAGGGGCGACGAGACCGGGCTCCGCTCGTGCCGGTTGAGGGGCGGCAGGAGTGGGTGTCCCCTCCGTGCTCAAACAGGTCCTCGCGGTCCGGCCCGGATCTGCTCGGCAGGCGCCGTAGACGCTGCGGAACTGCGCGCGGAGGGGACACCCACTCCTCCCGCTTCTCAACCCGCAGCTCGCTCCACCTTGAACGCCTCGCGGCGGAAGTTGCACGGCACGTGGGAAGGCACCGCGAAGATTCCTCTCGGTTCACAGCCGACCGTTGCCAGGCGGAGTGAGGCGCAGGCGTGCAGCGCGGGTGGATTGTGTGGTGCCCTCCCGCGCGCAGTTCCGCAGCGTCTACGGCGCCTGCCGAGCAGATCCGGGGCCGACCGCGAGGACCTGTTTGAGCACGGGAGGGCACCACACGAGCCGCCCGCCCCACGCCGAAGCCGAGCGGAGCCCGACCGCGGGGACCCGCTTGAGCGGAGAGGACACGCGCTCCTGCCGCCCCTGGACCGGCACGAGCGGGGCCCCCAAGCGCTCAACGGAGGGGCGGGCTAGTGCATCAGTTTTTTGTATTTGATGCGGTGGGGCTGGTCGGCGGCGGCGCCCAGGCGGCGGCGGCGGTCGGCCTCGTAGTCCTGGTAGTTCCCCTCGAACCAGACCACCTGGCTGTCGCCCTCGAAGGCCAGCATGTGGGTCGCGATGCGGTCCAGGAACCAGCGATCGTGGCTGATGACTACCACGCAGCCCGCGAAGGCCAGCAGCGCGTCTTCCAGCGCCCGCAGCGTGTCGACGTCCAGATCGTTGGTGGGCTCGTCGAGCAGCAGGACGTTGCCGCCCGAGCGCAGCACCTTGGCCAGGTGCACGCGGTTCCGCTCGCCGCCCGACAGGTCCTTGACCCGCTTCTGCTGGTCGGTCCCCTTGAAGTTGAAGCCGGCGACGTAGGCGCGCGCTGGGATCTTGCGCTTGCCGATCTCCAGCTGGTCCGCGCCCTGGGCGATCTCGTCGAACACGGTCTTGTCGCCGGCCAGCGTGTCGCGGCTCTGGTCCACGTAGGCCAGCTTGACCGTGTCCCCGATGCGCAGCGTCCCGCCGTCGGGCTTCTCCTGGCCGGTCAGCATCCGGAAGAGGGTGGTCTTGCCGGCGCCGTTGGCGCCGATGACGCCCACGATCCCGCCACGCGGCAGGTTGAACGTCAGGTCCTCGATCAAGAGGCGCTCGCCGTAGGCCTTGCGCAGGTGGTCGGCCTTGACGACCAGGTCGCCGAGGCGCGGCCCCGGCGGGATGCTGATGTCGACGGTCTCCTCGCGCTTTTGCTGCTCTTCCGACAGCAGCTGTTCGTAGGCAGCCAGACGGGCCTTGCTCTTGGCCTGGCGCGCGCGCGGCGAGGCGCGCACCCACTCGAGCTCGCGGGCCAGCGTGCGCTGGCGGGCGGACTCGGCCTTTTCTTCCGACTCGAGCCGCTTGCGCTTTTGCTCGAGCCACGACGAGTAGTTCCCCTCCCAGGGGATGCCGGCGCCACGATCCAGCTCGAGGATCCAGCCCGCGACGTTGTCGAGGAAGTAGCGGTCGTGCGTGACGGCGACGATCGTTCCCGGGTACTCGTGCAAGTGGTGCTCGAGCCAGGCGACGCTTTCCGCGTCCAGGTGGTTAGTCGGCTCGTCGAGCAGCAGCAGGTCGGGCCGCTCCAGCAAGACGCGGCACAGGGCCACGCGGCGCCGCTCGCCGCCTGAAAGCTTGGTGACGTCGGCGTCGGGCGGCGGCAGGCGGAGCGCGTCCATCGCGATCTCCAGCGTGCGGTCCAGGTCCCAGCCGTTGGCCGCCTCGATGGCGTCCTGCAGCTTGCCCTGCTCTTC
>DASZSJ010000017.1:0-10784 GCA_035548675.1 Solirubrobacterales bacterium | reverse complement strand
GCCGAGTGTCTGGTTTGCCACCGTATACGTGGGTCAACTCAACACTCGACACCGCGGGCTCGCCCAAAATCGCCTGTCGGTCGGCTTCTGCCTCTTCCTGGGTCCGTTGCTGACGAAATTCGTGGAATCAATCATCTAGGGTTCGCGCCGATGCAGGAGGGAGCCGACCGTCGCCCGATCATCCTCGCCGTCTTTGCCCTGATCGCAATCGGGGTCGTCGCCGCGATCCTCATCGGCCGCAGCGGAGGGGATGACTCGAAGAGCACGACGAGCGCCGACGGTTGCAAGGAAGTGGAAGCGCCGGCGCCCAAGGAAGTGAGCCTGAAGGCGCCGCCGCAGACGGTGAAGAAGGGCGAAGCGCTGACCGCGACGGTCGAAACCAGCTGCGGAAGCTTCAAGATCGCGCTCGACTCGAGCCGTGCGCCGAAGACGGTCAACTCGTTTGTCTACCTGAGCGAAAAGGGCTTCTACGACGGCCTCACCTTCCATCGCATCGCCCCCGGCTTCGTGATCCAGGGCGGCGATCCGCTCGGCACCGGAGTCGGCGGACCGGGCTACAACGTCGTCGAGAAGCCGCCGGCGAACCTCTCCTACACCAAAGGCACCGTGGCGATGGCCAAGAGCGCCGCCGACCCACCGGGCAGCTCGGGCAGCCAGTTCTTCGTCGTCACCGGGGCGGACGCTGGGCTGCCGCCCGAATACGCCCTGGTCGGCAAGGTGAGCGAGGGCTTCGACGTCGTCGCCCGGATCGACAAGCTGGGCACGCCGGCCGAAAAACCCAAGCAGACCGTGCTGATCGAAGAGATCTCGATCGAAAAGGGCTAGCTGCGCTGGGTGCACTAGGCTCACGGCGATGGCCAAGGTGAACGTGGGCGACGCGGCTCCTGACTTCGAGCTGTCGGGGACCGAGGGCGAGACCTTCAAGCTCTCCGAGCACCGCGGCCGCAACGTCGTCCTCGCCTTTTACCCGGGCGACGCCACAACGGTCTGCACCAAGCAGTTCTGCTCCTACCGGGACAACGCCGAGAAGCTCGACGGCCTCGATGCCGAGGTGGTCGGCATCTCACCGCAATCGGTTGACTCGCACGAGCGCTGGGTCGAAGAGCAGGAACTGAACGTGCCGCTGCTCGCCGACGAGAACCTGGCGGTCAGCAAGAGCTACGGTGTAACCGGATGGCTCGGGCCGCTGGCGCGCTTCACCGAGCTCCGGGACACTCCGGGCGGGCGCTACGTGCAGCGGGCTATTTTCGTCATCGACGCCGAGGGCATCGTCCGCTACCGCCACGTCTCCCGTACCGGCGCGACCTTCCAGACGGTCGAGGACATCGAGCGAGCGCTCGCCGGCGTGGCCTGATTGTGGCCGGTGACAGCGCGGCGCGCCCGTTCGCCGTCGGCCGCGGTGGGGTGACGATCCGCGGCGAGGCGGCGGGGGAGGGTCCCCAGATCGTGCTCTGCCACGGGCTGACCGCAACTCGGCGCTCGGTCGTGCACGGCTCGCGCCGGCTCGAGCGCGGCGGCCACACCGTGATCGCCTACGACGCCCGCGGCCACGGCGAGTCCGACCCGGCCGCCGCTGGCGGTTATGGATACCCGGAGCTGGTCGGGGACCTGAGCGCCGTGGTCGATGAGCAGGCGGGGGAGGGGCCGATCGTGCTCGCCGGCCACTCGATGGGGGCCCACACGGCCGTGGCCTTTGCCCTGCGCCACCCCGATCGGGTCGCCGGCCTCGTCGCGATCGGCCCGACCTATCTGGGCACCCAGGCACCCGTGGCTGCGGACAGCGAGGAGGGCGGCGCCGGGCTGGCAGCGGAATCGCTGCGCTACTGGGATGGCCTCGCCGATGCGCTCGAGCGGGACGGGATCGACGGTTTCGTCGCCTACATCGGTCGCGCCCAGGAGGTCGCGCCGGCCTGGCGCGACTCGGTCCTGCGCTTCACCCGCGAACGGATGGAGCGCCACCGCCACCTCGACGCGATCGTGCGGGCGCTGCGCGAGGTGCCGCGCTCCAGGCCGTTCGGAGGTCTGGACGAGCTGGAGGCCCTGACCGTGCCGACCCTCGTCGTCGCCAGCCACGACGCGGCCGATCCGGGCCATCCCCACGCGGTCGCCACCGAGTACGCGAGGCGAATTCCGAGCGCGCGCTTGATCAGCGAGGCCGCGGGCCAGTCGCCGCTTGCCTGGCAAGGCGGCCGCCTCTCGCGCGAAATTGAGACTTTCTGTAGAGAGCTTCAATAGCGTTCAGCCGATGAGGCCACCGGCAGAGGGGACATTGCGCGGCATCGCCACCTTCCTCGCGACCTTCGGCATCGGGGTCGCCACCTACATCGCGATCGCCGACTCGGGGGGTGGGTCGCCGGTCTGCATCGCCGGCGGGCACGGCTGCCAGACGGTCGCCGAAAGCTCCTACTCGCACCTGCTCGGGGTCAACATCGCGATCTTCGGCATCGCCGGCTACGTGGCCCTGTTCGTCTGCGCCTTGCTGCGCGGCGATCCCGCGCGCATGGCCGGCTTCGCGATCGCCCTGGTCGGGTTCGGCTACAGCCTCTACCTGACCTACCTGGAGCTCTTCACGATCGATGCGATCTGCCAGTGGTGCGTCGCCAGCGCCACGCTGATGACGCTGCTATTTGCCACCAATGCGACCCGTATGCTTGCCTACGTGGGGACCGATCCATGAGCGGCAAGCGCGATCGAGAGGCTCGTCGCGAAGAGCGGCTGCAGGCGGAGGAGAGCGCCGAGGCCAGCGAGCGGCGCCAGCGCATGGTCAAGCTCGCCAGCGCCCTCGCCTTCCTCGCCCTCGTCGTCGTCGCGATCCTGATCGTCGTCAGCCAGAGCGGCAGCGGAGACGGCGGCGACGCCAGCAGCATCGAGGGCGCAGCGGAAATCGAAGCCGAGCTCGAGGGCATCCCGCAGAAGGGGCTCGTGCTCGGGGCGGGCGGCGCCAGGGCGACGCTGGTCGAGTTCGGCGACCTGCAGTGCCCGGTTTGCAAGGGCTTTGCCGAAGAAATCCTGCCGCCGGTGATCGAAGGCAAGGTCCGCAACGGCGAAGCGAGGATCGAGTTCCGCAACTTCACGATCATCAGCCAGCAGTCGGTTCCGGCCGGTGCCGCGGCGATCGCCGCCGGCAAGCAGGGGCGCGGCTGGTACTTCCTCGAGCTCTTCTACCGCAACCAGGGTCGCGAGGCCTCGGGCTATGTCACCGACGAATTCCTCACCGCGATCGCGCGGGCGGCCGGCGTGCCGAACATCGCCCAGTGGAACAAGGACCGCCAGAGCAAGAGCGTTCTGCGCGAGGTGTCGCAGACGACGGCCGAAGCGCAGCGGCTCGGCTTCAACGGGACGCCCTCATTCGCGGTTGAAGGTCCCGCCAGCGAAGGCCTGGAAACCCTGGGCACGCCGAGCTCCAGCGGCGAACTCGAAGCGGCGCTGGAAAAAGCCGCGGGCTGAGCATGAGCGGGGGAGGGCGCTTCCGCGCCGGTTTGCTCTGCCTGCTTGCCGCGAGCACCGTGCTCGCCACCGCCGCGGCTCCGGCGCCAGCCGACTTCAGCAGTGCCGAAATCGTTCACCTGCTCAGCCTTCAGCGCGAGGCCAACGGCATCCCCGGGGCGCTTGTGGAGCGAAGCGATTGGTCGGCGGGCTGCGCCAAGCACAACTACTACGAGGCCCAGACCGGCGATTTCGGCCACGACGAGGACCCCGCCAGTCCCTACTACAGCGAGGAAGGAAGCTCAGCGGCCCAGAGCAGCGTGCTCGCCTTCGGCACGAGCTGGAGTGGCGGCAATCCTTGGGAGAACGCTCCGATTCACCTGCTGCAGATGCTGGCGCCACAGCTGAGCGAAACCGGGGCGGCGGAATCCTACGGGCACAACTGCCTGACCACCTGGCCGGGTTACCGGCGGCCGGCTCCGGCGACGCTCGCCGCCTACAGCTACCCCGGCGACGGCGTCAGCGGCGTCGTGCCCGCGGAGCGGGCCGCAGAGTCCCCGTTTATCCCCGGCGACTTCGTCGGCTTGCCCCAGGGGACGGAGACCGGGCGCTATCTGCTCGCCTACCTCAGCGGCGCCACGGGCTTGGCGGAAGCCTCGAAGGTGAGCGCGAGCGCCACCCTCGTTGGCCCCGCCGGCCCGGTTGAGCTGCGGGTGATCGACTCGACCAGTTCCGACGTCGGCGCTTACATGCCGCGGCCGTCCGCCTTTCTCATCCCGGTACAGCCGCTGGCGCCGTTGACGACCTATCGAGCCAGCGTCAGCTGGCAACTGATGGGGACGACGCTCTTCGACCAGGGCTTCTCGTTCACGACCGGAACCAGCTCCAGTCAGAACGGCACATCGACCGACAGAGGCCGTAAGGCCTGCAGCCGCTACAGCCGCGAAGCGCGCTCGCTGCGCCAGCGGGCGGCCAAGCTGCGCCGCCGAGGCACTCGCCGCAAGAAGACGGCCGCGACGAGGGCCCAGCGCCGGCGTGCCACTCGGATGCTGATGCGGGCGGGGCGGCTGAAGGCAAAGGCACTGCAGCGCGCCCGCCAGGCGAAGCGCTGCAGTGCACGAGCCTCCGCTTGAGTTCACATAACCACCATTATCGTGCGTTCGATCTGAACCTGGCAGGGTTCGGGCGCGGCAAATAGACTGCCGCCCCAGATGCGGCTCCCCGTGCTCGAACCGATCGCCAGGGGCATCTCCCTGGCGCTTTTCTCCGTTGTCGTGGCGAGCATCGGCGCGGCGTTCTTCCTCGGGGCCGTGCCGGCGGCCTCGCCCGACCTGCTGCAGACGTTGGCGCTGATCGGAGCGATCCTGCTGCCCGCCTACGTGGTCGAGGTCGTCTGGCTGCTTCCCCGTATGGGCGGCGGCGAAGAATTCGAGGAATGGCTCGGTTTCGTCGTCGGCGCCGGCATCGCCGACCTCTTCGCGATCGCGATCGCCTTGCTCGGCGCCCAGCATCGGCTCGCCGGGCACTCCAACTCGCTCGATGACCTCGGGCTCGCCTTCGTCGTCGTCTCACTCGTCGTGCTCGCCGGCACGCTCGTCGCGCAACCCTTGCTGGCGAGTCGCTTCGCCGACCTCTCCTCGGCGCCCGGCGACGATCCCAAAGATAGTTTCTAAAGAAACTATTCTCGGGTAGCGCTGCCGGTGATCAGCGGCCGCACGATCGGTGGCGACTTCGGCATGCGCCCGCGCTCAATCTGCTCGACGGCGAACCGGGACGCGGCGATCGTCGCCGCTGTGTCGCGGTTGCAGTGGCAGCCGTCGCCGAGGAAGCGCCAGGGGCGCTCGAGCCGGTCCTGCCAGCGCGCCAGGCCCGGGTCCTCGGCGCGGACGTGCTCGACGAAGAGCAGCCTGCCCCCCGGCTTCAGCACCCGCGCCGCCTCGGCCAGCGCCGCGGCTGGGTCGGGCACCGTGCAGAGCACCAGGGTGAAGACGGCGGTGTCGAAGCTCTCATCGGCAAAGGGCAGCGCTTCCGCTCCCGCCTGGACGACCTCGGCCCGGGGGCTCGCCGCCGCGAGCCGCGGGCGCAGCTTGCGCAGCATGTGCGGATCGGGCTCGACCAGGACCAGCTCGCTCACCGCCGGCGGGTAGAGCGCCAGGTTGGCGCCCGTCCCCGCGCCGAGGTCAACGGTGCGGCCGCTTGCCTTTGCGAGGGCCATCCGCCTGGTCTCGCGTAGGCCGGCCTCTTCCGTTGCCCTCAGCCCGCGGTCGTAGATCTCGGTGAAGGCCCTCCCCCAGGTCGCGTCGTAGATGCGTCCCATCGCTATCGCGCCTTTGGACGGACCGGCCGCGAAGGCCGGACCCCTCAGGCGGCTTCGCGCTCCTGGCTCGGCTCGGCGGCCTCTTCCGCCCCGCCGCCGGAGATGTCCTCGCGGGCGGCGCGCTCCTCGTAGGCGCGGCGCGCCCCCTGCGGCACGTTGGTCATGATCTTGTCCGTCCCGATCAGCCTGGCGATCGCCTCGCGCAGGCGACGGGGCAGCACCGAGCCGATCGCGATCGAGTACTTGAGGTAACTGGGCACGAAGACGTCGAAGCGCGGCACCTCCAGCGCATCGACGATCTCGTTGGCGACGTCCTCGGGCTCGACCTTCTTGACCCCGAGCGTGTCGTCGACGCCTTCGGTGAGCGCGGTATTGACCGTCACCGGCATCACGCAGGAGAGCTCGATGCCGGTGCCGCGCAACTCGCCGCGCACGGCCTCGCTGAAGCCGACGACGGCGTGCTTGGTGCCCGAGTAGGTAGCGATGCCCGGGACGGCCGCGCGGCCGGCGGCGGAGGCGACGTTGACGATGTGACCACCGCGCCCGCGCAGCCGCTCGCTGGCCAGCTGGGTGCCGACGATGACGCCGTAGACGTTGATGTCGAGCTGTCGCCGGATCGAGTCGTCCGACTCCGCGTCAAATGCCGTCACCGGCATGATTCCGGCGTTGTTGACGACGACGTCGAGCGGGCCGAGCTCGCGCTCGGCCGCGTCGAGGAAGGTGGCGAAGGAGCCGCGGTCGGTGACGTCGAGCGTGAGCGCCACCGTGCCGCCGCCCAACTCGGCCGCGGTCTTCTCCGCCAGCTCGAGGTCGAGGTCGCCGATGGCGACTCGGCAGCCCTTGCGCACCAGCGCCGTCGCCGTCGCCTTGCCGATCCCGCGGGCACCGCCGCTGATCGCGACGACCTTGCCGCTGAGGGACTGCCGTTCCTTCGCCATCGGTGACCTCCTCCTGGCGGCTCCTAGGCCGCCGGCTTGTAGACGGTGACCACGGCGGCGCCGCCGAGGCCGATGTTGTGCTGCAGGGCGGTCCTGGCGCCCTCGACCTGGCGCTTGTCGGCTTCGCCGCGCAGTTGCCAGGTCAGTTCCGAGCACTGGGCGAGCCCGGTCGCGCCCAGCGGGTGGCCCTTGGAGATCAGCCCACCCGAGGGGTTGACGACGACCTTGCCGCCGTAGGTGGTGGCTTCTTCCTCAACCAGCTTGTGCGCCTCGCCCTCGGCCGCGAACCCGAGCGCTTCGTAGGTGATCAGCTCGTTGGCGCTGAAGCAGTCGTGCAGCTCGCAGACGTCGACTTCCTCGGCGGCGACGCCGGCTTCGGCGTAGGCCTCCTCGGCGGCCTGCTTCGACATGTCGGAGCCGACGATCTTCATGCAGTCGGTGTCCTCGGCGAAGGTCGAGCTGAGGTCGGTGACCATCGACTGGCCGGCGATCTCGATCGCGCGGTCGCCGAGGCCGTGCTCTTCGACGTAGCGCTCGGAGGCGACGATCGCGCAGGCCGAACCGTCGGAAGTCGGCGAGCACTGCAGCTTGGTCAGCGGGTCGTGGATCATCTTCGCCGCCTTGATGTCATCGATCGTGTACTCGTCCTGGAACTGGGCGTAGGGGTTGTTGACCGAGTGCTTGTGGTTCTTCCAGCCGATCCAGGCGTAGTGGTCGGGCTCGGAGCCGTACTTCTGCATGTGGTCGCGGCCGGCGTTGCCGAACATCTGCGGCGCCGGCGGCGAGGACTCGGGGTCGCGGATCTCGAACATCCGCATCGCGTGCCTGTCGAGCGCGTTGGTGCGGTCGGTGTACTTGACGCCGAGGCTGCCCGGCTCCATCTTCTCGAAGCCGAGCGCCAGGGCGCAGTCGGCGATCCCGCCCTTGACCGCCTGGCGGGCGAGGAAGAGCGCCGAGGAGCCGGTCGAGCAGTTGTTGTTGACGTTGACGACCGGGATCCCGGTGAGGCCGAGCTGGTAGAGCGCCCGCTGGCCGTAGGTCGAGTCGCCGTAGCAGTAGCCGGCGAAGGCCTGCTGCACGTCCTCGTAGGGAATGCCGGCGTCGGCAAGCGCCTTCTCCCCCGCCTCCTTGGCCCAGTCCGGGTAGTCGCCCTGCTTCGAGCCGGGCTTCTCGAACTTGGTCATCCCGACCCCAATCACGAACGTGCGGTTGCTCAAAGTCTGCTCCTGTGTCGCCGCGGGCGCGCGCCGCGGTTTGGCTGGTCAGCCAGGAAATCTAGCGCGATGCCGCGACGGGCACTGGGTCCGACCGCTCGCGATTGGGCCAAAGCAGGAAAGCGGCACCGGCGATGAGGATGCCGAGCACCGTGCCGAGGGCCCGCTCGTCGGCGGCTTGCAGCGCCGGCTCGCCGATCGAGTCGGCGAGCATCACCGCGTAGACGGTGATCGCCGCGGTGAAGAGCGCGTACTGGACTGTGAGCAGGCCGTAGGCAAAGCCAGTCGCGATCGTCAGGCAGAGCGCGATCGCGAGTCCCTCGCCGCGCAGCCACTCGGCGAGCGCGGTGGCGATGAGGAGGCCGAGCGCGGTGCCGATCGCGCGCAGGGCAAGGCGGCGGAATGTCTCATCCCTTTCCGGTCGCAGGACGAAGAGGATCGTCAGCGGGATCCAGAAGCCGTGTTCGTGCACGCCGATCAGCCAGTAGAGAGCGACGCCCGCGCCGAGGGCGGCGCCGAAGCGCAGCGCGTGGCGAAAGCCGACCGAGTTGAGGGTGAGGTCGTCGCGCAGCGCCCGCCTCGCCTGCTGCCAATCCCAGCCGCTCGCCCCTCCCTGCTCCTCGCGGTCGCCCAGCGCCCAGACACAGAGCGAGAAGGCGGCCTGCAAAAGCCCGCCGGCGGTGGCGAGGAGCAGGGCCGGCAGGGCATCGGCGGCGTCGAGCGGCAGGTCCTGGCAGATCAGCAGCGCCAACACCACGGAGAGGGCGAAGATCGAGAGCCGCAGCGAGACCGCGAAGCAGTAGCCCGCCGCCACACCGGCCACGGCCATGGTGGCGACGGCGAGAATCGCGTGAGGGCCGCTCAGCACACCGATTGCCGCGGCAATGCCGATCAGCGGCGCCGCGACGGCCTGCCAGGCTGCCCGCGGCAGCGCCGGGGCGTCCATCGCCGGGAAGCCAGCAAGCAGCGCGCCCGTTGCGATCGCGCCCTTGCTCGGGCTCGAGAGCCCAAGCTCGAGGATCAGCGCCAGCCCGACCGGGATCGCAACGAGGAAGCCGCGCCGCAGCGCCGGCCCCGGCTCGGCCGGCCCGACCGCCAGCAGCGGCGAAGCGCGCAGCCGCTGTCTCGTGCCGCTGGCGTCGAACAGCTCCACGCCGCGCAGTCTGTCGATCCGGCCGGAGCAACCGGCCGGGATCGGGTCAACTTGGTTGGATCTTCAGGCGATCGCCGAGGAACGTCGACGCGCGGTGCGGCAGGTGGGTCCCGTGATAGCAGGGACAGCGGTTGTCCTCGCAGGCGACCCCATCGTCGTCGCCGTCGAGCCGATGCGGGTCCCGTCGCGGTCCGCCGTGCTTGATGTAGAAGATCTGCGCTGCTCGCTGGGAGCGGAAATCTGCGCAATCCCGATCCCTGGCCGAGGCGGTCGCGGGCAACCAGAGCACGAGCGCCGCGAGGAGCAATACGCCGCTGGCAGACAGGCCCATCCACAGGGATAACCGCATGATCGAACCTCCCTCGTTCCGAAATAGATACGAGCGGCATCCTAGCCTCGGCGGTCCGATCGACGAAACGCCCGAGTACCCTGCGTGGTGGTGATTCTCGCCGCATTCAGCAGCGATCCCGCCGCCGGGGTCGGGATCCTCGCCGCGCTCGCGGCGGGGGTCGTCTCCTTCCTCTCCCCCTGCGTGCTGCCGCTGGTGCCGGGTTACCTCTCCGCCGTCAGCGGTGTCTCCGCGGTCGAGCTGGAGACGGCGGGCTGGCGCCGCATCCTCGCCCCCAGCCTGCTCTTCGTCGCCAGCTTCTCGGCCATATTCGTCGCCGAGGGGCTGACGGCAACCGCCCTCGGCGCTGCCTTCCAGGATCACGAAGAGCTGCTCAGCAAGATCGCCGCGGCGCTGATCGTCGCGATGGGCGTGCTCTTCGTCGCCTCGCTCTTCGTCACCAGGCTCAACCGCGAGTGGCACGTCGAGGCGCTGCTCGAGCGCGCCGGCCGGGGCGGCCCGATCGTCGCCGGCGCCGCCTTCGCGATCGCCTGGACCCCCTGCATCGGCCCGACCCTGGGGGCGATCCTCACCGCCGCCTCGCTCTCCGGCTCGGCCGCCCACGGCGCCTTCCTGCTCGTCGTCTACTCGGCCGGCCTGGCGATCCCCTTCCTGCTGACCGCGATCGCCTTCTCGCGCATGACCACCGCCTTCGCCGTGGTCAAGCGCCACTACCAGGCGATCGTCGCCACCGGCGGCCTGATCCTGATCGCGATGGGCGTGCTGATCTGGACCAACGAGCTGACCCAGCTCAACGCCGACGCCCAGTCCTGGCTCTCCGGCTTGGGGCTGGATTTCTGGAATTCCGTCTGAGCCGGCGGGAGGCCAAGCGGCTCAAGGACGCGGGGAGCGTGGCGTGCTCTGCACGCGAGCGACCGAGGAGGCGGAGATGCGCCTGCCTCCCGCCGGCTCAGCAGAGGTCTCGACCTCTTGGCCGACTGCCTCGACCTCCTCGAGACCCTCGCCGTCGAGGTCGCGCGAGCAGACGATGCGGAAGCGGCCGGTGCCGATCTCCGGGTCGGGGACGACGGGTAGGCCGCGGATCCGATCCCAGCCCAGGCGCTCGACCTCGAACGGGTTCATCCGCACCTCGGCCGCCGGGAAGGGGCAGCTCGCGTTGTGCTGGTCGATCGCCTTCGAGATCGCCTCGAGGTTCTTCGCCTCAGCGGAAGCCATCGAGCTGAAGTCTAGGCGGACGCGGGGCGCACTAGATGACTGATTCCAAGGCGGCAGCCGTGGAATCACGACCTCTTCCGGCTCCAGGTGGGCCCGCACGCACGCTGTTTGGTGCCGAGTGTCTGGTTTGCCACCGTATACGTGGGTCAACTCAACACTCGGCACCGCGGGC